>JAABTG010000038.1 GCA_011389995.1 Thiotrichales bacterium | reverse complement strand
AAAGCCATTCACCTCACCCGTAATGGTATCCACCCCCTTGAAGATGAAGGGATGTCCGGCGTCGCCGTCGCTGTTCAAGCCGGCAAACTTGTTCTCCTCCACCTGGGAGACGATGAACTGGATATTGGAGGCATCGAAGAGGTTGCGCTCGGCCTTGAACATCCAGATGGGGATGCGGGAATCCTCGAACTGGTTCTGCACCACCTCGCGAAAGTCAGTGGGGTTGACGATATCCAGCAGCTTGATGCCGTCGGCGGTGCCCCACACGATCTGCTGCTTGCCGAGGCGTACGTCCCAGTCACCGGCGTAGATATCCAGGTACAGTTCCCTCAGCCAGTCGTGCTGGCTGTATAGCCGGTGACCCTCGTACTCCACACCCCCGTCGTCGATGGCCTCGGAGTCGTAGATGATGTTGATGTCACCGTGCCAAAGAATGTTGTCGGTGATATCGCCGTTGATGAACAGCCGGGCCGAGTTCTCGAACTTGAGGAGATCCCCCCTGTCATGGGTGTCCCCGGTATCGAAGGCGCGACTCTCCGAGCCCGTGGGCGTGCCGTCCCGGGTGAAAATGGAGGTCTCGTTCTTGATGAAGCCGAAGGTGCTGATCTCGGCCGGCGCCACGCCGGGCAGGGTGATGCCCAGGGCCACGGCGACGGCCAGGCGGGTAGGTTTCATGGCCATTGTTGTCTCCCCCGAAAATAACGAATTGAATAATATTTGTTTGGAGTGATGGCGACCTTCAGCGCTTGATGCGGCGCAGGGTCCTTTCCGACCAGAAATCCTCGTCCCGCTCATCGGAGTTGTAGATGACCACCGAGTCCGGAATCACGGCCCAGGTCTCATGACCGTTGGTGAAGGTCTTGCCGTACCAGGAACGCCATGACAGGGCACGGGGGTCGTCCAGGCCCAGGCTCATCCAGTCGCGATCGATGACCTTTATCTTCTCGCCGTCCTTGAAATAGTCGGTGCGATAGTCGGCAAAGGTATCGGTGTCGATGTAGGAGATACGGTCGTCATACCACCAGTTCTCGAACTTGGTGGTGCTCTTGACCTTGTAAACCTCCTTGCCCTTATGGTTGCAGGCAGGCTCCGGGGGCTCCTTCAGGTAACGGCTGCGCACGTCGGCGATGGTGCCCAGACAGTCGTCGAAGGTCGCTTTGCCCAGCAACTCGTGGGTCTCGTGGAAGGGCTTGCGCAGGGTGACGTCACCGAAAGTGAAATCCGAGCCACCCCAGGCATCGTCGTGGGCGGGCTCGGCGAAGCGGCGGATCTTCCGCAACGCCGGCAGCCAGATGGAATAGGACTGACTCTGGGTATCCTCCACGTAGTCCACGATGAGCATACCGGTGCCCCGCAGCTTGCCGGAGCGGAAGATGGCGAGATCTTTGGCCTTGATATTTCCCTCGTCGTAGGCGTTGTTGAGGTAGCGTTCCAGGGTCACGTTCTTGGGACGGGCACCCTCGGCCTTATTGATAAGGACGGTGATGTCGTCGCCCTTTTCGGAGATGCCGTAGTTGTCGAAGGAGTAGAAATGGTTGACGAAGTAGACCTGCTCGATGATCTGCTCGGCGGTCAGGTCACCGCCCGAGGGATATGGGAGATCCTTGGGGACGCCGGCATTGACGCTCAAGGGGGCAAGGGCAAGCAGGGAAGCGGCTGAAACCAGACCAGTACAGGCCTTCAATAGGTGCATTTCGTATCCTCCACAATGTGCTGACTTCTTAGCCAGAATGTGAACCTGTAACATTCTGTTACATATCTAAGACACAGCGTGTGTCTAATAGAGCACATATTAGGCTCTTGTTTAAGAGATCGCAAACAAGCCATTGTTAATAAAGGTTTTTCTAATATTAACCTGGGTTTATTTGGGGTAATGCCCTCATTCTTAAGATTCTTTCTATAGTCAATTGGTTATGCTGGACTATTCCAGATCTGGGTAAAGCGACGGCTGGGAGCGTGTCACCCATGACAGAACGCGTATGCGACACGATCCGTGGAGACACGATCCGTGGAAACGCAAAAAGCCGGCTTATGCCGGCTTTTGCGGGTGCTGCAGGAGAGGACTCCGTCAGGCGTCACAAACGGGTAGCAGCTGGGTGGCTTGTTGAACCCGTCACCCGGGGAGAATCACCTGCGGGGCAGGATGGCCCGCCATTTCCTGTGGCGGATGCCATGGAAAATGAAGGAAGCCGGAAACCGCGTTTTCGCCTCCCATGCTGATTCTGGCCATGGATGGCCAAAAATCAGCTTTGAACTATATGAACAGGCAGATATCCGATTCCCCGGCGAACTCGAAGAATGTAGCGGCGCCGCCGTACTCGATATCATCCACGAAATCCGACGGAGAGAAGTCGAAGAGGTCGACGGTCATCTGACAGGCAACCATCTTGACCTCGGCCTCGGAACAGAGCTCCCGCAACTCTTCCAGGCTGGCGACACCCTTGGATGCCATCTTCTTCTTCATCATGGAGGACATCATGGACTCCATGCCCGGCAGCGTCGTGCCGAGCACGGGGAACCATTTGTCCATTCCCATGGGCATGGGCATGCCCGGATTGCCCAGAGGGGATACCTTCAGATCCAGATCCTTCTTGAGCAGTTGCAACCCGTAAAAGGTGAAGAAGATCTGGGTCTCATATCCCAGAGCGGCCGCGGTGGAGGCAAGAATGAAGGGGGGATAACCCCAATCAAGGGTGCCTTTCGTGGCGATGATGGCGAGTTTCTTGTCATCTGACATGACTGCCTCCTCCTATGGTCTGGTGGTCTGGATGTGATGGTACGGAGACCGAACTGCGGTCCGCTTCCTTACGCCTTCTTTATCATGAAGACGAACTTGCCCGCCTCTTCGCCGGACTCCATCAGCTCATTACCCGTCTGCTTGGAGAAGGCCTCGAAGTCCTTGACCGAACCCGGATCCGTGGAAACGACCCTGAGAACCTTGCCGCTGTCGAGGGCAGACAGCGCCTTCTTGGCGCGCAGGATGGGAAGAGGGCAATTGAGTCCGCTTGCGTCGAGTTCCTGATCGAAATCAGCCATACGTGTCTCCTTTTAGCAATAGTGGGTTGGGAAAACCGCTCAATTTTCCATTTATATTTGAATTCTCTAATTCATGCAACCGGGGGGACCGGTGCCACGGCCGGTATCTTGCGGCCTTCAGGCGCTCTGACGGAGTTCCACCAGTTCCTGTCCGTTGCGGACCCAGGAGATGACACCGCCGCGTAGATTGTAGGCCTCATCGAAGCCACGCTGGGCCATGAACATGCAGGCCTGTGCCGAACGGGCACCGCTGCGACAGTAGAACACCACCTTACGGCCGCGGTGGGCTATCTGGTCTGCGTGAAGGGGCAGGAGGTGCAGGGGCAGGTTCTGCCCCCCTGCGATCACGCCTCTGGCGGCTTCGCCGGGCGTACGAACGTCGATGAGTTCCACCACCTCGTCGCCGGCCAGAAGTTGGGCCAACTCGTCTGCCTCAAGCTCTTTAATGAACATGGGAGCACTCCTTAATGGGAATAATCCAGTGAAATGGTTGGGAAATATATAAGAATTCGTTAATAAAGTAAATCCCCGCCATGGGCCGGGAGACTATCCCCAATAGGAGATGGGTTTATAGCTTGGATTATCAGATCATAAGCGATTAACCTTCGACTCAGATGCCTCGACATATGGAATTCCTTCCCATCTTTCTCAAGGTGCGCGACCAACCCTGCCTGGTGGTGGGAGGGGGCGACGTGGCTTCCCGCAAGGCCTCCCTGCTGCTGCGCGCCGGGGCCAGCGTGCGGATCGTCTCACCACGCCTCGGCGGGGCCCTGCTGGCCCTCCATGGTGAAGGTGAAGTCCTCTGGCACGAAGGAGGCTATGAGGCGGCTCATCTGGACGGCATGCAGCTGGTCATCGCCGCCACCGATGACCCGGCCGTCAACACACGGGTGGCGGACGACGCCAGGGAACGGGGGATCCCTGTCAACGTGGTGGATCAGACGGACGCGTGCACCTTCGTGGTGCCCTCCATCATCGACCGCTCCCCCATCGTGGCCGCGGTCTCCTCCGGTGGTGCATCGCCGGTACTCGCACGCCTCATCCGGGCCCGCCTGGAGACCCTCATCCCGGCCACTTTCGGCCGCATGGCGGCCCTGGCGGAGGAGTACCGTGACCGGGTCAAGGCCCGCTTCTCCCACCCACCCCACCGCCGGGTCTTCTGGGAACAGGTACTCCAGGGGAGTATCGCGGAGATGTTCTTCGCAGGGCAGGAAAGGGAGGCCCGTACGGCCCTGGAAAGAAAACTCGAGGAAAGCCGGGATGAGCCCGAGCGCGTCGGCGAGGTCTATCTCGTCGGCGGGGGTCCGGGTGACCCGGACCTTCTTACCTTCCGCGCCCTGCGTCTCATGCAGCAGGCCGACGTGGTGGTATACGACCGCCTGGTGGCCAAGGCGGTCCTGGACCTCACCCGCCGCGACGCCGACCGCATCTATGTCGGCAAGGAACGGGACCATCACGCCATGCCCCAGGAGGAGATCAACAAGCTCCTGGCGCGGCTGGCCAAGGAGGGCAAACGGGTGGTCAGGCTGAAGGGCGGCGATCCCTTCATCTTCGGGCGTGGGGGGGAGGAGATAGACACCCTGGCGGCCGAGGGCGTCCCGTTCCAGGTCGTGCCCGGCATCACCGCGGCCTCCGGTTGCGCGGCCTACGCCGGGATACCCCTCACTCACCGCGACTTTGCCCAGTCCTGCGTCTTTGTCACCGGCCATTTGAAGGACGGCACCATCGATCTGAACTGGCCCGCCCTGGCCCAGCCTCAACAGACGGTGGTGTTCTACATGGGCCTCAAGGGGCTCGAGAACATCTGCGCCAAGCTCATGGAGCACGGCATGCCACCGGAAATGCCCGCTGCCCTGGTCCAGCAGGGCACCACCCAGCGCCAGCAGACCCTCATCGGTACCCTGGCCTCGCTGCCGGGTATGATAGAGGCCAAAAAGCCCAAGGCGCCTACCCTCTTCATCGTGGGCGAGGTAGTGAGCCTCAGCACCAAGCTGGCCTGGTTCGAGCCTCGTCCCACGGAAAGCGTGGAACAGTACTCCAGCGAGGAACGCGGGATCTGACGTTCGGGGGTCGGGGGTCGGGGGTCGGGGGTCGGGCGGAGCCTGGCATCACGGGAGCCGACCTATCTGCACCGGTCCCTGGCCCCCGATCCCCGGCCCCAGCTCCAATCCGCGAGGCCTACCTATCCGGCCGGCGCTGATCCGCCATCAGCTTGGTGGCGAAGTAGGCATCGCCCTCCTCCACCGTGATGGGGTCACCCCCCTCATCCACCAGGGGCTGCTCATACTCGTTCCAGCCCCGCAGGCCGGTCTTGAGGCTGACCACGTTCCGGAACCCCATCTCCGCGAGGACCCTGGCGGCGAAGATGCTGCGGTTACCGGACCGACAGGCCACCACCACGTATTTGTCCCTGGCCTCCACCAACTCCGCTACCGTCTCCTCGAAGTCCCACTCGGCGGCGGTCTCCAGTACCCCACGCGGTACGTTGATGGAATCCGGTATGTGCATGGCATCGAACTCGTAGGGCTCGCGCACATCCACTATGAGCACCTCCTTACCCGCCGTCATATGCTCTTCCAGGTCCCAGGGGAAGATCTCGTCCACCTCGCCTTCCACCTCCCGGACCAGATCGTTGAAAGTTTTCATCACTGCGGATCGTCGTCCTGGTTGATGGGTGATTTTACGGGCCGTCTATCTTCTGGCACAGGCCGTGCTCCACGGCGATCACCGCCGCCTCGACGCGGGAATGGACCTCCAGTTTGCGCAGTATGGACTTCACATGGAGCTTGACCGTGCCGTCGGAGATCTCCAGTTCCTTGGCGATGACCTTGTTGCTCTGGCCGGCCGCGAGGTGACACAGGATCTCCCTCTCACGATGAGTCAGGATGGAGAACGGTGACCGTCCCGGCTCTTCGGGCTCATCGCCTTTCACCATGCGCGCCAGCAGACCGGCCATGTCGGGTGCCACCACGGTCTTGCCGCCGATGACATCACCGAGGGCACCTACCAACTCGTCGGGTTCCATATCCTTCAGCAGGTAGCCCTGGGCGCCGTTGCGCAGGCTCTCCACCAGGTCCGTCTCCTCGCGGGAGGTGGTGAGGATGACCACGGGGATCCCCAAGTCCATCGCCACGATACGGCGCAGTACGGTGAGTCCGTCCAGCTCCGGCATGCGCAGATCCAGCAGGATCACATCGGGCTGGAGGCTCTGGGCACGCTGTATGCCCTCCTCCCCGGTACCCTCGGCCGCCAGCACCTCGATGCCACGGCGGGTGAGGAGCTCGCGCAGGCCGCTGCGGAACAAGGTGTGATCGTCGATCAGCAATACCTTCAAGGGCCCACCTCGGGTAGATTCAATTACCGGGATTGGAGAAGTGAAGCTCGATACGCGTGCCCTCGCCGGGCTCGCTGTCCACCTGCAATGCCCCTCCCAGGCGGCGTGCGCGCTCCTGAAGGATCTGCAGCCCCAGGTGCTCACCGGGCCGGCTGCCGATGTCGCTGGTCCGGATCCCGACCCCATCGTCCTCCACCATCAGATAATAGGACCCTTTGCTGTCGCAGCGAAGGAGGATGCGTACGGCACGGGCCTTGCTGTGCTTGCGGATGTTGGCCAGGGTCTCCTGCAGGATGCGCATGACCTGCATCTCCATGCCCGCCGGCAGGTCGGAATGTTCGCACTCGCGCTGGAACAGGGCGACGATGCCGGCCTCGCGTCTGAAGCGATCGACGATGTCCTCCAGGGCCGGCAACAGGCCGCGTTTGTCCATGGGGGCCCGAAAGTGGGCCAGTAACCCCCTGAGCTCGGTGTTGGCCTCGTCCAGGCCGCCACGGATGCGGGCAAGCTCCGCGCGGGCCACTTCGCTCTCGTTGTCCGCCAGCGTATCTTCCAGCATGCGCACCTGGAAACGCAGGCTGGCCAGGGTCTGGGCCAGGGAGTCGTGGAGCTCGTGGGCCAGCAGATTGCGTTCCTGCATGATGGAAAGGCGCTGGGCCTGGCGGTCGATACGCACCTTCTCGATGGCCATGCCGAGGTGACGGCCGACGCTTTTCAGGAGATCCTGCAGATCGGGCCGGGACAACAGTTCGCGATCATTGAGGAACAGCTCGTAGGCACCCAGGGTGGCGCCGTGATGCCGCAGGGGTACGGAGACGCTCTCGCGCGTTGTGTCGCCCGCCGGGTGTCGCGGTGGACCTATGCCCTCCTCCGTGATCACCCAGCCCGCCATCAGGTCCTCGGCCGGCCGGGCGCGCTGATCCGCCAGCTCATCCTCTGTCATGCCCACCGCGGCCACGAGCCGCATCTCCCCGGTCTCGGCGTCCACCAGGCGAACGGTGGCGGCCCTCGCATTCACCACGTCGATGAGGGTATGCAGATAGCGGGTCAGCAGGTCATCGAGATCGTTGAAGATGTTGATACTCGCCGCCACGTCGTAGAGCACCTGCAGCAGGCGGGTCTTCTGGGACAGGCGCTCGGTATGGCGGGAGATTTCGTCGTCCATGCGCTCGTTGAGGCGCTGGAATTCGTCACTCAGTCTGTTGATATGGCCGACGATGTCCACCAGTTCGCCGGCGCTGTCCCTCGGTATCCGGGCATCGAGACGTTCCGAACGCAGCTGGTGCGCCCAGTGGCGAAGCTCCCCCAGGGGAGTCAGCAAATCCCGGCGTATACGGATGTCCAGATAAACGGCAACGGCGCCCAGCACCCCCAGACAGATGAGGGACAAGGCCCCATAGGCAGGCAGGAGACCGGCCACCATGCCCCCGACTACGGTCAGGACACCGGCGATGGAGACCCCCACCAGAATCCGGATGGCCGTGAGAATCCCACTGTGGAATCGCTCCGGCGGCCCCTCCGGTTGCCGCCCCTTGGGCACCAGCCGCGCGCGCTCGCCAGCGGCCTCGTTCACCTCAGCATGCCGCGTCGGGAGTGTGGTGGGGGACGACCACCGCCTATAACCTCATCAGCCGTCGCCGGGTGGCGTGTAATTGGGATCGTTGGGATTGAGAAAGATGAAGTTGAAACTCCCCGGTTCCAACTCCACGTAATCCAGTGTCAAGCCGTTGAGCATCTCCATGTAGGCGGGCGATACAACCACGTTCACGCCTTCACTCTTGAACCGCAGATCATCTTCCGTCTCCGCATCGAAGCCCATGCCGTAATCGAAGCTGCCGTCCTCCATACGCTTCACCGCGAGACGCAGCGACAATCCCTCGAGACTGGTTTCCTGCGCGGATTTCCTGATCTGCTCTGCAGCAGCCCTGGTTAGCGTGATCATTGATGAATACCCCTGGTTTTGGGAGAAAGGCCAACGGCCACTCGCAAGCTCAACAAAAATCGCCGACGTACGCAAGGAACCGCTCGGTCCAGCGATTATCCGCGCAGTTCCGCATGTGCACGTAGCTGGCCAGGAGGCGATGGCGAAGGATGCCGTCATGCCGCCCGTCAATGCCGAAGCCGCGTTCCATGTCGTAAGCATAGGTATGGCCGGCGCCGGGTTTAACCAACATGGAATAGTGGAACTCGTGACACGGAATGACCGCCCCGGAGCCGCCGCCCGGCCAGGGATGCCGGAGCGTCTCCCGCACTTTGGCATAGCCGCGGCCCTGGGGCCGCTCGCTCATCTGCACCTCCAGCGGCAACACCCCCGCCATGGCATGGCGTTCACCGCCCCAGGTGATGGCATCACACAGATACATCAGGCCGCCACATTCGGCATAGGCCGGCATGCCGTCGCTTATGGCCTCGCGGATGTGGCGGCGCAGGCCGTCATTCGCCTCCAGCAGTTCGAGATGGGTCTCCGGGAACCCGCCCCCCAGCACCAGGGCATCCACGGCGGGGAGTCCCTGGTCGTGCAGGGCGTCGATGTAGACGAGTTCCGCGCCGCCGGCGGCGAGGTCCTCCAGATCATCCGCATAGTAGAAACCGAAGGCCGCGTCCCGCAATACCCCCAGACGCAACGGGCGCCCCCCGGCCGGCACTCTCACCGGGGGCCCCGCGGCGCCCGGGCCGGCAGGGGGAGGGGCCGTACGGGCCACCTCCAGCAGGGCGTCCACGTCGAGTTGCTGCTCCATCAGTTGCGCCAGGACCTCGATGGTGGCGTCGGCCCCGCGGGCCTCATTACCCGGGACCAGGCCGAGATGGCGCTCCTCGATGGATATGGCGGCATTGCGCTGCACGGCCCCGAGCACCGGGATATCGGTGTAATGCTCCACCGCCCGGCGCAGTTTGTCCTCGTGGCGTGCGCCGCCCACGAAATTCAGGATGACCCCGGCTATGTTGACCTCGCTGTCGAATACCCGGTAGCCCTGCAACAGGGGCGCGATGCCCCGTGTGATGCCGCGTGTATCCACCACCAGCACCACCGGACTGCCGAACTGTCTGGCGAGGGCCGCGTTGCTGTCGGAGCCGTCCAGAGACAGGCCGTCATAGAGCCCCTTATTGCCCTCGATGATACCGATGTGCGCACCTTCGCTGCGAGTCGCGAACAGCGCGGAGACCTCGGCCCGTGAATGGACATTGAAATCGAGATTATAGACGGCCCGCCCCGCGGCCCGGCCGAGCCAGATGGGATCGATGTAATCGGGCCCCTTCTTGAAGGGTTGGACCCTCAGGCCCCGGGCTGCCAGTGCCGCGCACAGGCCGATGGAGACGGTGGTCTTGCCGGAAGATTTATGGGCAGCCGATATATAGAGATGGGACACGGCGCGATGCGGGAGTCAGCCCCCCGCCCCCGGGACGGCGTAGCCCGGGAACGGGGGATGTGACGGCCTCAGGCCTTGGCCGTGGCGTGGGGATCGACGGCCTCGTCGGCCAGGGTGACGGGCAGAAACCGCAGCACCTTCACGCCGAAGACCACCATGATCAGAGCGATGGCGACGCCGGCCATGCCCAACAGGAACTCCGGCAGACTGGGGGAGTACCCGGCCACGACACCGTCGAAGAAGGCACTGCTGATGATCTCCCGCCCCGGCAGCATTTCCATGGGGAAGGCCTGGCCGCCGATGAGGACCACGTAAATCTGCGACAACCCACCGAGGATGACCAGGGCGCTGGCCACTCCCCAAACGGTCCGGGAGCCGGCGAATTTCGGATGCCACACCAGCACCATGGGCAGGATGCTGCCCAGCAGCACGAAACCGCCCCAGAACAGCAGCGGATAGACGCCCCCCTCCAGCAACATGAAGCGCTCAAAGTCGTGGTGCTCCGCCGCATAGAGATTGGTGAGGTGCTGTAAAACCACGAAATACAATGTCGCCGCCACGAATACCCCGAGGAGATTCTTGAGACGGCCGAGAATGGCATCACCCAGAGGACGCTCCGTCCATCGGTATGACGCCATCAGTACCAGCATGAATATGGCGAGACCGAATGAGAAGGACATGGCGATGAACATGGGCGCCATGACCGCGGCATCGTAACCTGGGCGGGCCACCAGGAAGCCGAAGATGGAACCGGTACCGGTGGTCAGGATGAGTCGCCAGATGAAGGCGGCGTAACCCGCGGTCTTGGAGTATCGGTTCATCCTGGCTTCCATCATGAACCATAGGTACACACCCACGATCACCATAAAGCCGGTGTAGAGGAAGATGTTCCAGGCGAAGATGGAGCGGAAGTTGTACTTCGTCATGGCCACGATGAGGCGATCCGGCCGCCCCAGGTCCAGCACCAGCACCGCGAGTCCGCCAGCCAGCAGGGCCAGCGCCAGCAGACCCGACAGCCGCGCCAGGGGTTTGTACATGGCCTTGCCGAAGACGGTGCCGATGGAGGCCACGTTGAGGGCCCCGGAGGCCGCCACGATGAGGAAGATGGCAAACACGTGGGGCATGCCCCACACCACCTGATTGCTCATGCCGGTGACCCAGTGCCCCTGGTGCTCCATATAGTAGGCCGCACCGAGTCCCACGGCGATGAGGGCCCCGAGGACCCCCACGATGGCGAGATACCCCGTGGGCCAGCCCTTCACCTCGGTGTACTGAACAGTCTTCATGATCTAATTAACCCTACTGAGGCCCGCATCTGTTGCCGGAGCGGGCGGTTCATTCCCTCGGATGCCGTAGCCCTCAGATACCGTGGTAGCGAACGCCGGTATTGAGCGCCAGATCCTCGCGCAGCTGGCGGGACGATATCTCCGTGAGCAACCGGTAGAGCCGGCTCTCGGGGTCCCGCAGGTCTCCGAACACCAGGGCCTCGTGGCCTTCCGCCTGACAGGCCTCGGCACACGCCGGCTGCTGGTCGCCCCCGGCATCCACGCGGTGGACGCAGAAGGTGCAGCTCTCGACGGTACCCTTGCCCCGCGGCACATCCGGCTTCTGATCCGTCGTGGGTTCGTGGATGAAGGATCGGGCCTTGTAGGGACAGGCCATCATGCAATAGCGGCAGCCGATGCAGATATGCTTGTCCACCAGCACGATGCCGTCGGCGCGACGAAAGGAGGCGCCGGTGGGGCAGACGTCCACGCAGGGCGGCTTCTCGCAATGCTGACACAGCAGGGGCATGCTGTATTCACGGTTCGTCATGCGGTCCCGCAGCTTGACCTTTCGAATCCAATACGGATCGGTGGTGGGACGGCCATGATGGGTCACCCCGTTCTCTTCATGACAGGCGTCCACGCAGGCCGTGCAGCCCTCCGCGCACTTGTTCACATCCACCAGCATGCCCCAACGCCGCTCGTCGCTCACCGGCTCTGCGGGGGAACGGGCACTGGCCGGGAGGATGGAGAGCCCGGGCACCATGGTAGCGGCCGCCGCGGCGGCCGCCGCAGTACCGAAGAACCGGCGCCGGGCCAGATCGGGCTTGGTGTCCTCCGGGTCCTGCCTTGCTTCGTCGAACTTGCTCATTTCTGTTCCGGCGTGGTGGCGTGACATTGAAAACAATCCATCTTGACGCTGGCATAGGTGTGGCAGCTGCTGCAGAACTGCTGGGGATCGTTGATGGGGATGTAATTACCCTGATCATCGGTCTGCACGTGGCATTCGATGCATTCCTTGAGAGAATGACGCGTGGTGCGAATGCCCCGATGCATGGTTTCATCCCGCTGATGCAGGATGAACTCCATGTGATCCCGCCGCATGACGTCCGTGGGCTCCACACACTTATCGCCCTTTCCAGGCACGATGGTGGGCAACAACGGGTTGTCACCGGCCGCCACACCCAGGGGTGCGGCGGCCAGGAGCACGAGCCAGGCGAGGCCGATGCCCAGTCGGGAAAGGAGCCGTACCGTCACTCGCCGAGCCCCATCTGGATGTAACCCGTCGGACAGACGTCGGCGCAGATATGGCAGCCGATGCAGCGATCGTAATCCGTGTCCACGTAGCGTCCGAGGGTGTTCTTGCCCTTCTTGACACGGAACACCGCGTCCTGCGGGCAGTAGATGACGCAATTATCGCATTCGAAGCACATGCCGCAGCTCATGCAACGGCCGGCTTCGGCCACCGCCTTCTCCTCGGCATAGGCCACCAGGCGCTCCTGGAAGTTACCCAGCACCTCATCGGCACTGATATGGATCTCCTCGCGGCGATTGCGGGGGGTGAACTTGAAGTGACCGAGAAACAGCTTCTCGTGGGGTATGACCGAATTGGGCGACCGGTCCTCGTAGTTGTGCACCGCATAGTTGGCATCGTCGGTGCCGCGGAAATCACCCACCGCGCTGGTGTCGTAACCCTCGGGATCGAGGTGAGTCTCGTGCAGCTTGGCCAGCAGGTCGAAGTGATGCACGTCCACCTTGGGCCGCTTCTTGAGCTCCTCGTTCTTGAAGAAATGGTCGATACTCTCCACCGCCACCGCCGCCTGGCCGATGGCCGTGGTCAGCAGGTGGGGGCGCACGATGTCACCGGCGATGAAATGCCCGGGCTTTCCCTTGACCTGGTAGTGGGCATCAGAATCGATGAAGCCATAGCCGTTGTCGAAATCCTCCAGACCGGCGCTGAGATCGCCCTTCTGACCGATGGCGGATACCACCAGATCGCACTCCAGGGTGAATTCCGTACCTTCCTTGGCCACCGGGCGGTTGCCGTCGAGTTCGCATTCCGCGAAACGCATGGACACCGCACGACCGTCCTCGTTCTTGAGGACCTCCAGGGGCATGACACTGCCGCGGATGCTCACACCCTCGCGCAGGGCGTCCTGCACCTCATGCTCCGCCGCGGTCATGTTCTCCACCGGGAACAGGGAGGTCAGGGTGACCGTGGCGCCCTCGCGGGTGGCAGTGGCGGAGACGTCGTGGGCGGTGTAACCCATCACCACCGCTTCGGGTGCGTCCTTGTCGTGGCTGTCGGAAATATGGCCCAGACGACGGGCCACCGAGGCCACGTCGATGGAGGTGTCGCCACCGCCGATGACCACCACCCTGTCCGCCGCCAGCTGCAGGCGACCTTCGTTGAAGGCCCGCAGGAAGTCCACGCCGGTCAGGCAGTTGGGTGCGTCGGCGCCCTCCACCGGGATGTGCTTGCCGCTGTGGGTACCGATGGCCCACAGGACGGCGTCGTATTCCTTTTCCAGCTCCTCCAGCGACACGTCGCGACCCACCCGGGTCTTCAGCCTCACCTCGACGCCCATGTCCAGGATGCGCTGGATCTCGCCGTCGAGCACGTCACGGGGCGTACGATAGCCGGGAATGCCGTAGGCCATCATGCCGCCCAGCTTGTCGTGATCGTCGAACACCGTGGCCCCATGGCCACGGCGGCGCAGTTGGAAGGCCGCTGCCAGGCCGGCGGGGCCGCCGCCGATGATGGCGACCTTCTTACCCGTCTCCTCGCCAGCGGGGCTGAAGGTGAAACCGTTCTCGAGGGCGGTGTCACCGATCCACTGCTCTACAGCGTTGATGCCCACGTGGTCTTCCACGGCATTGCGATTGCAGCCGTCCTCGCATGGGGCGGGGCAGACGCGTCCCATGATGGAGGGGAAGGGATTGGCATCCGTGGAGCGCCGGAAGGCGTATTCGGCCATGGACATGCCTTCGGTGGGCTTCTCGATGCCACGGACGATCTGCAGCCACCCGCGAATATCCTCGCCGGCCGGGCAGCTACCCTGGCACGGCGGCGTCTGATGGACATAGGTGGGGCATTTGTGACTCTCGTCGGCGACGAAGATCTGCTCTTCCCATCGACCCCAATCGTGGTCACCATCTTCGAACTTGCGGAAGGTCAATTTGGTGTTCATGTCATCAGCGCTGGTTGCCATGATTTTCTCCTATGCCGGGTAGGCCCAGGTAAAGGGTTGTATGATTACGCACTCTGGGGTGCGTCTTCAGCCGTCTCTCGATCTTCGTCCCCGCCGTCCTGTGCGCCATCCATGATGATGGCGTTGCTCACCAACTGGTGAACACTAACAATCATGTCCATCCCATAACCGTAATAAGGGAAGACTTTGGTGAACTGACTCTTGCAGATGGCGCAGATGGCCGCCATGTTGGTGACTCCGTGGGCGTCCACCACCTGTTTAACCGCCTCCATGCGGGGCTTGGCGCCGCGGACCCGGAGTTCCATCAGGTCGTCCGTCAGCAGCCCCCCACCGCCGCCGCAACAGTAGGTGGCGTCATGGATGGAATCCGCGGCCATGTCCACATAGTTGTTGCATACGGTCTTGATGATATCCCGGGGAATGGTGAACTGACCGCCCGGCTTGCTGCCCATGCGACTGGCGCGCGCCACGTTGCAGGAATCGTGGTAGGTCAGCACCATGTGGTCGTTCTGGGACTTGTCGAACTTCAATACGCCCTTCTGGATGAGGTCGTGGGTCACCTCGCAGATATGCTGGGGTACCGGGTACTTCGGGTCGAGAAAATCGAAGGGCCCGGCCAGGGTATTCAGGAAGCTGTAGGCCACGCGCCAGGCGTGACCGCACTCACCGAAGACGATGCGCTTGACGCCGAGGTCCAGGGCGGCTTCACGAATGCGCATGGACACCTTGCGCATGTTCTCGTAGCTGCCGATGAACATACCGAAATTGGCCGCCTCCGAGGCATGGGAAGACACGGTCCAACTGATGCCCGCCTGGTGAAAGACCTTGCCGTAGCCGATGAGGCCGTCGATATGAGGCTCGGCGAAGAAGTCGGCGGACGGCGTCACCAGCAGCACATCGGCCCCCTTCTGATCCAGCGGGAACTTCACCGGTACGCCGCACTCCTCTTCCACTTCTTCCTCGAGGTCCTCGAGGGTATCTCTGAGGGCGGGCTCCGGCAGGCCCAGATTGTTGCCGATCTTGAAAACCTTGCCGATGATCTCGTTGCAGTATTTCTGCCCCTTGCCCACCGCATCCATGATATCCCGGGCGGCCATGGAGATCTCGGCGGTGTCGATGCCGTAGGGGCAGAACACGGAGCAGCGGCGGCACTGGGAGCACTGGTGATAGTAGCTGTACCAGTCGTCCAGCACCTCCTTGGTCATGTCCGTGGCCCCCACCAGCTTGGGAAACCACTTGCCGGCCAGGGTGTAATAGCGGCGGTAGACCTTGCGCAGGAGGTCCTGGCGGGCCACCGGCATGTTTTTGGGGTCCGACGTGCCCAGGTAGTAGTGGCACTTGTCCGTGCATGCCCCACATTTCACGCATGAATCCAGGTAGACCCGCAACGCCCGGTACTTGTTGGAAAGTTCACCGAGTTTCGCGACCGCTACATTCTCCCAGTCATCCACCAGCTCGCCGGGGAAACCCAGCGGCTCCTGTATGACGGGTTTCGCCACGTAGGGAGAGCTGTGCTCCATGGTCCCCGATTTGACCGTGGGGATGGTGGTGATGTCATCGAGCTTCGGGGTTTCAAAATCCGCCATGTGCGCTATCCAGTCAGTTTTACGTTGCCGGTGTACAGCAGGGCCGCATCAAGGGCCGTCACGCCTTACGATCAGTTTCCAGCTCGACCGCCCAGGGCGCCACGTGCCGGCTGTCGTGGGCGCGCAGGCCAGGCTCCGCACGGGGATTGTCCACCTGGTTGCGCGACGGGCTGAAGAACAAGCCGGGCGCGTGCAATAGCTTGCTGAAGGGAAAAATCAGCATCAGTAACACCACCATGCCGAGATGCAGCAGCAACAGGATGTCCCCCGGAAGGGGCTGCATGCTGGCAAACTCGAATCCCATGATGCCGAGGAAGAAGGCCTTCACGGCGACGATGTCCGTGTGGTTGACGAAGGTCATCAGGGCCCCGCTTACGCCGATGGCGGTCAACAACAGGAGCATCAGGTGGTCCGAGGGGGAGGTGATGTAACGCACCCGATCCACCAGCAGGCGCCGGGCCCACAGTCCCACCAGGCCGATGATCATGGCGAAGGCGCCGTATTTACCGAACGGCTGGATCAAATCCACCCACCACCAGACGGGCTCCGTGAAGTATCGGAGGTGCCGCGCCAGCACGATGAAAAGACCGGCATGGAACAACCAGCCGAAGATCCAAATCCACTTGTTCGAGCGAAAGAGGCTTTCGAACAATACCACTTCACGGCCCATCCGCAGTGCCACGCCCGAGCGGGTGGTGGGGGCGGGCGTCGTGGGGATCTTGAGGGGCGCGGGGGTCCGTGCGTACTGCACGATCTTATATCCCAGACCGGCCACCAGGACCACGAAAGCGAGATAGAAAAGGAACGCGTAGATACCCGTAAGGGCCACGGCATCTTCCTCCAGGAAACTCGGTGGTGGTCCGTGGACACGGCCGGGGCCGGCCCACGGACGGATACAGATGCGGTCTTAGACGCAGCCGGTGGGCTTCGGCAGACCGGCGTACTTACAGGCCTGTTTGCCGGGGCCATAGGGGAACAACTCGTACAGGTACTTGCTGTTGCCCTTGTCCTTGCCCAGCTTCTTGCCGACGGCCTTGGTCAGAACCCGTACCGCGGGGGCGATCTGGTATTCCTCGTAGTACTCGCGGAGGAAATTGATGATCTCCCAGTGGTCGCTGGTGAGCTCCACATCCTCGGCCTGTGCCATGGCCTCTGCCACGCCCGGCTCCCAATCGTTGAGGTCGGCCAGGTAGCCTTCTTCGTCGGTCTCAAACGTCTTACCGTTAACTTCGAGTGTCATAATCAATACTCCTTAATCTTTCGGGCCGGATGGCCCGGGTGTTAAAGCCAAGATTGAACCCTGTCGCATTCCGTGGCGAGGTCGACAAACCCCGCGTAGTCCACGACGTTTATCCCTTCGATCATCTTTCCCTCATCCAGACCCCGGGCTTTGAAATCCTCTCCGAGCACGTAGACCCGGCCTGATT
Organism: Thiotrichales bacterium; assembly: GCA_011389995.1. GTDB lineage: Bacteria > Pseudomonadota > Gammaproteobacteria > JAABTG01 > JAABTG01 > JAABTG01. The sequence continues at coordinate 19,166 of JAABTG010000038.1, read as the reverse complement.
TCACGGCGTCCTCGACCCGGGTCGCGATGGTGGTGCCGCGCAGGGCACCGTATACCCCATCCTCGAAGAGGAGCACCGCATACCCACTTTGAAGATGAGACAGGCAACTTGCCAGAGAATTCTTCTCGAAAGGGGATTTGTTGACTGTATGAAGCGTTGCCATTGGCGGACTCCCTTAGAAGTTGAGCAGGACGTCTTGGTCTTCCATCAGACCGGCCAGTTCTTCACGGCTGACAAGTTTAATGGAGTCCTTCTCGGCCCAGTCATCGTCTTCGTCCTCGTACTTCAGAGGCAGAAGGTCATCCAGGGTCAGACCACGCTCCTCCAGGGATTCCCTTTCCACGTAGAGCTTGGTCACGTCGTAGTCACCGAGGGCGCTGTAGGTGGGTGAGAAATTCTTCATCCCGACGCCCTGGGTGTCCTGGCCCTTCATGATCTGAAAGACGCCGTCGTCCAGAAAAGCCAGGCTCACATCCTGGTCGAAGGCCGCACCGATGAGCACCACCTCCAGCGACTCGAGGGCGTACACGGTCCCGTAAGGGGCCTTGCGGTTAACGTACATGAATTTCTTGATTTCCGACATCGCTCCGCCCTCAGTCCCCGAACACCATTAGACGATCCGCCGCGATACCGGCCTCAATCAGCTGGCCGAGACCGGAAATGCGAAACGCTGGATGAATGTTGTTGGCGTCCTTGCCGTTGCGCTTCATCTCGTCTTCATCCGCCATGCCGCGACGCTGGGCCGCGGCCACGCACACCACCATGTCCAGATTGTGCTGCTCGGCGAGTTCCGCCCACAGCTTGGTGAGGTTGCGATCATCCTGGGGCGGCACCGCCAGACGGGTCGCAGTGTTGACACCGTCGTGGTAGAAGAACACGCGAAATATCTCGTGTCCCTTGTCCAGGGCCGCCTTGGCGAACTGGTAGGCGCTATCCACCGCCTGATGCTGATAGGGTCCTTCGTTGATCTGGATTGCAAACTTCATGGGATCTCTTCCGGTGATCCTGCCCCGATTCAGAAGCGGATGTGGGTCGAGGCGTTCAGGCGCTCACGGGCACCACGCCAGTTGTCGATGTGGAACTTGGTAAACGGCAGCCCCGTCATCTCGAAGAAACGCGGCCAGCCGATGCGGTCGATCCAGTCGTTGATGCGCTCCCAGTCCCGGGCGTCTTCCTTATAGGCCTTGAGGATGTTCTTGACGATTGCCGTCGCCTCGGGCCAACGCGGCGGATTGTTGGGGATGCCCGCGGCCACCAGCTTCTGGAAGCTCGGCTTGCTGCGCGCGTTGGAGTGGTTGCCGCCAACCCAGATAGCGAGCTTGGTGTGCTCGGGGTCGTTGATCTGCATGGGCGGGCACGGCGGGAAACAGGCACCACAGCAGATGCACTTCTTCTCGTCCACCTCGAGGGATGGCTTGCCGTTCACCAGGGCCGGCCGGATGGCTGCCACCGGACAACGGGCCACCACCGACGGGCGCTCGCAGACGTTGGCCACCAGGTCATGGCGGATCTTCGGCGGCTTGGTGTGCTGGACATTGATGGCGATATCACCCTGGCCGCCGCAGTTAATCTGGCAGCACGACGTGGTGAGATGGACGCGGTTGGGCATGTTGTGATTTTTGAACTCGTCGATGAGCTCATCCATCATGGCCTTCACCACCCCCGACGCATCGGTACCCGGGATATCGCAATGGAGCCAGCCCTGGGTGTGGGAGATCATGGCCACCGAGTTGCCGGTACCACCCACCACGAAGCCGGCGTTCTCCAGGGCGTCGATGAGAGGCTGAACCTTGGCCTCGTCCGTCACCATGTATTCGATGTTGCTGCGCAGGGTGAAACGCACGTAGCCGTCACCGAAGGTCTCGCCGATCTCGCAGAGCTTGCGCAGGGAGTAGACATCCAGAATGCGCTGGGTACCGGCCTTGACGGTCCATACCTGGTCGCCACTGTGGGCGGCGTGCATGAGAACGCCGGGGCGGGTGTGTTCGTGGTACTTCCACTGCCCGTAATTCTTGCGCATCACTGGATGCATATACTGGAAGCCGTCCGGGCATCCACTCTCTATTGGCGTACGATGCTGTTGAGCCATTACTTACCTCCGGTACTCGCTCAATAAACCTTTTTTGAAGGAAGGGGCGCAGGGTTTGAGACTCTGCGCCCCTTTCCGGGGTCGGTCTTCAACAACCGGCTCAACCGGCGGCGGCTTCCTCACCCTGGCGGTTGAACCACTTGGCAGCCTCTTCGTCCCAGTCGTCCATGCGGACGTAGGACACCTGACGGGGCGAGGACACCATGTTGGGATCCACTTCGATGCCGATGCCTTCGAGGAAGTTCACCAGCCCGATACGCTCGATCATCTCACCGGTACGCTCGTGCTCGAGGGCGTTCTCGGCGAAGAAGTCGATGGTCTCTTCGGCGATCTCGACGATGCGCTCATAGTCCTCGGAAGTGTCCATCTTCATGAAGGGCACCACCACGGTACCCATGAGATCACCGATCTTCAGAGTGCGCTTGCCGCCGATGAGGATGGTCACGCCCTTGTCGTCGCCGGGGGACAGGGCCTTGTTCATGACGTTGAGGCAGTGCATGCAGCGCACACAGTTGCGGTTGTCCACATCCAGAGTGTCGTCGTCGTTCAGCGACATGCAGTTGGTGGGGCAACGGCTTACCACGTTGTCGATGACGTACTTACGACCCTTCTTCTCGACGAAGGCCTTGACTTCGTCCTGGTCGATTTTCATGTCGTCACGCCAGGTGCCGATGACGGCCATGTCCGCCCGCTCAATGGCATTGACACAGTCGTTGGGGCAGCCCGAGACCTTGAACTTGAACTTGTAGGGCAGGGCCGGCCGGTGCACGTCATCAGTGAAGTTGTTCACCAGGTGGCGCATGATGGACTGCTCGTTGCAATTGGACTGCTCACAGCGGGCGGCTCCCACGCAGCACATGGCCGTGCGTACACAGGGACCGGCACCGCCGAGGTCGAAACCGTAATCGTTGACCTCGTCGAAGAAGTGCTGGGTGCCGGGGGTGTCGGTGCCGATGAACATGATGTTCCCGGTCTGACCATGGAAGGTCACCATGCCCGAACCGTGTTTCTCCCAGCTGTCTGCCAGCTGCCGCAACATCTCGGTGCTGTACATGTTGCCGGCCGGCGGCTGCACGCGCAGGGTGTGGAACTCCTTGGAGGCGGGGAACTGCTTACCCACCTCGGAGAAGCGCGGGATGATGCCACCACCGTAACCATAGACGCTGACGGTGCCGCCCTTCCAATAACCCTTGCGGGTCTCGTAGGAGTGCTCCAGCTGACCCAGCAGGTCGTTGGCCATCGCGTTGATGCGCTGGTCGGGATGCTGATCCCGCATGCGCTTGATTCCGGAGATGAAGCTGGGCCAGGGCCCATCCTCCAACTGATCGATCATCGGGGTATCGTGCTTCTCGATCGCCATAAGTGCCTCCTTCGAGTTCGACGAAAGGGTCAGGGCCTCGTTGCACCACGGCCCGACTCAACAGTGTTATATGCAATTTCACCAGCCCCGGGCGGCGGCCTGCCAACATGCTTCCCAACGTGCTTCGGAGGGTCGCTGCCCGATGCTCCGGCTTCGGACGGCAAAGTCTAATGAGCCGCCCCGCCCATAAACACCGCCCCAAAGGGGGGCCTGGGAGGGGGGCACCTATCCCTTTTGGGATATGGTTATGGTCCTGAAAACCCTACTCGACCAGGGGGATGCCCAAAACCCGTCACAGGCCCTGCCCCGGGACGGGGCGTTCGTAAGCTAATCATTATTTGATTATAGTCTGAATGTGTCAACTCGGTGCGGCTGCCGGCCTTATCAAGGACAACGGCCGGCAGGCCTCGCCCCAACCCGGAGCATCATGGATAACCCCTTTCTTACCCAGCAGACCAGGGCCTATGGGCATTGGCGTACACGCAAGCTGGCCTGTGCCGACGCCGGACCGAGGGACCCGGTGGAGGTGGCCGACCCGCGCTCCCCCACGGCCCCGGAGCTGTTGGCCCTGCGGCGCACCCTCACCGCCAGCAATATGGTGCATTACCGCTGGCCGGCCATGGCACCGGAAGATGAGAAAGACGCCCTGCGTGCCTTCTGCGGCCGCCTTGGACTCGTGCATCTGGATCGCAACCTCTACGCCGACGACGATGGCATTGCCGCCCTCAAAGTCGCAGCTGGCGGGCGCCGCGGCGAATATATCCCCTATACGAGTCGTGCCATAAACTGGCACACGGATGGCTATTACAACGCGCCCCACGAGCTGGTGCGGGCCTTCGCGCTCCATTGCTCCCGCGACGCCGCCACCGGCGGCGGCAACCGGCTGCTGGATCACGAGCTGGTATATATGGCCATGCGGGACCACCACCCCGACTATGTCGAGGCCCTGATGGCGGACGATGCCATGACCATCCCCGAGAATGTCGAGGACGGCAAGGTGATACGGCCGCGCCAGAGCGGTCCGGTGTTCAGCGTGGACCCCCGCACCGGCAGCCTCCACCTGCGCTACACGGCCCGTACGCGCTCTATCCAATGGAAGAGCGACGCCTTCACACTGGAGGCGGTGGCCTGCCTGGAGGAGACCCTGCGCTCGCTGGAGGACCGGGTCATCGCGTTGCGCCTGCAGCCCCGGGAAGGCGTGCTCACCAACAATGTCCTCCACGGCCGGGAGGCCTTCGCGGACGATACCGCCTCCGGCCGGGTGCGGCTGTTCTATCGCGCGCGCTTCCACGAACGAGCGGCCGGGACCGGACTGGCGGACTTCGACGCCCTGTGCGAATGAAATACCGCGGGGCCTCCCACCGGCCGGAGCGCCGTGGCGGCACTTGCCCGGGTCGCGTGCAATCCGTCCCACGTTCGGCATTTCCCCATGGGGGCTGGCTTGGAATCCCTGCCACGTGACCCGATACTTTGTCTTTGAAAACCACCACCTTGGCAGGACAGACCGATGCTTTATCTCAGCGAGTTGATGCTCCAGAACAATGACATCACCAGTTTCGAGGAACTCACCATACTGGTGAAGGAGGCGGCACGTTCGAACCGCTTCTTCAAGATGGACGTGAAGCCGCCCTACGCCGATACGCCGGAGAACTGGGAGGATGTCCTGGAAGGTGCCTTCAGCGGCGTGGTCTGATGGCCAACCCAACGACGAGGCCCACGGGGGACCGGTACGGCATATGAAATTCTACAGCGGAAACGAATACGACATTCACGCGGCTGCCCAGGACGCGGCGAGCGAGCGCGCCCAGTTGGAGACCCAGCTCCAGGCCCTGCGGCAACAGCTGCCCCAGGCCCAGGATGGGACCTCCAGACGCGCCCACATCCAACTCGAGGAGGCCCGCCTGTTGCTGCGCATGGAGCGCCAGCCGCAGGCCTGGCCCCCCGCGCGGGAGGCCTTCGACCGCTTCATCGCCGAACGCGACTGGGAAAACGCGGCGGGGGCCGCCGAGGCCCTGTTCCTGGCCGAGCAGGATGACTCCCTCGCCGCCCTGGGTCAGGGCATATGGCTGGCCGTCACCTTCCCCATCAATCCCGAGGTCACCGTGGAGTTGCTGCGGCGCGTGGTGGAGGAGACACCCGAGGATTCGGACGGCGCCGCGGTGGCCGCGGCCGCCGCCCATTACGTGGCGGATCTACGGGCACCCGAGGATGCCAAGGCCCGCGAGGACCTCCTGTTCTACACCGCCCAACTGCTGTCGTCGGTGGCCCGCCGCCACAGCGACGTCACGGATCAGGCCCAGTTCGATGCCTGGATGTCGCGTCTGGAACTGGACCAGCCCGACAAGTTCCTGGTGCGGCTGCGCAACGTGGTGGATGTCCTGGTACAGGACGAGTGGTGGTTCGACCGCGATGCCCTGCAGGCCGAGATCCCGGAGGCCTGACATGTTCTGGGAAGACGACGAAGGCCAGCACGAGAAGACCGGGGCCGACGATGTGGTGGACCTGGTGTTCCGCATCAGCTGCCCCACCATTCCGGCGGACCATGCCTACGCCCTCGGCGAGGCCCTGACCTGCCTGCTCCCCTGGCTGGGGGACGACCCCCAGGCAGGGGTCCAAACCATCCATGGCGCTCCCACCGGCAACGGCTGGATCCGCCCCGACGACGAAGCGGCCGATGCGGTTCTCCACCTTTCCAGGCGCGCCCGCCTGCAACTGCGGGTACCGGCCCGGCGGGTGGATGCCGCACGCGCCCTGGAGGGTCGGATCCTGGATATCCACGGACACGCCATCGAACTGGGCGCCTCCACCATCAAGGGGCTCGATCCCCTGCCCACCCTGTTCGCCCGCTATGTGGTGGGGGACGAGGCGGCGCTGGAAGACGTGGAAGACGTGGAAGACGACGAGATGGCCTTCCTGGCCTGGATGAAGTCACAGCTGGCCACATTGGACATTCGGGCCCGCAAGCTCATGTGCGGGCGCAGCCACACCCTCCAGACCCCCGACGGTGGCCTGTTCGTGCGCAGCGTCATGGTGGCCGACCTGGACAAGGATGCGTCCCTGCGCCTCCAGCGCCATGGCATCGGGCCGTTACGTCACATGGGGTGCGGGCTGTTCATCCCCCACAAGGGCATCGTCTCCATGTCCGAGGGTTCGGACAAGGAATCATGACTTCGACAGAAAATGGTATAGAATTCGCCGCCGTCGATTCGATTGACCTGGCTTACCCCGCGGCCACCGCACTCCGGGCACCGCCGCCTCAATAATCCAGCCCTATTTCATGTTTCATGTTTAAGGAGCGTATCCATGAGCTATGAGTTTGAAGGTAAGACCATCGCCACCAACGACCACGGCTATCTCGAGGACCATAACGACTGGAGCGAGGCCCTGGCCCGGCACATCGCCAATGAGGAAGAGGTGGGGGAACTCACCGAACTCCACTGGGACATCATCAACTACCTGCGTGACGAGTATTTCAACAACAACGGCAGCCAGCCCAACGAACGTTCCATCATCAAGGCGATGTCGGACAAATGGGGCCGCAAGACCAGCAGCAAGGAGATGTACGAACTCTTTCCCCTCATGCCCAGCAAGCAGGGCGGCAAGGTGGCGGGCCTGCCCGAGAGCCGGCGCAAGGGCGGCTATTAAAAAAGCGATTTAACCGCGAAAGACGCGAAAGGACGCGAAATTTTTGATTGGTGGAGGCCTTGCAGGGTTACATAGGGCCCGCAAGGCTGCAGGCCCAGATCTAACAGGCGGGGAAGGACTCCAGCCTTTGATTTCTGTCGAGGGGTGCCGGAAACCACGGCGGCCATGACTTTCGCGCCTTTCGCGTATTTCGTAGTTAAAAATAGCTTTTCGCTGTTGGCATTTTCCGTGGTTCCCGCTTTTCGTGGTTAAACCTCCGACCACATGCGCACCAGATTGACGTAGGCCACGTCCACCCGGCGGGTCTCCTCGGCGTCGGGGGCATCCCGCAGCATCTTCTCGCGGGCCAGGTTGAGGCCGTCCAGCAGCTCCCGCTGCTCGGGGCTCCTGATCATGCTCTGGATCCAGGTCACCGCCACCAGGCGCTCGCCGGCGGTCACGGGGTTCACGTGGTGGAGGCTGGAAGAGGGATAGACCACGGCCGCGCCGGCGGCCAGCTTGACCCCGTGGGCGCCGAAGGCCGTGTTGATCACCAGCTCGCCCCCCTCGTAGGCCTCGGGGGCCGACAGGAACACCGTGGCCGAGACGTCGGAGCGGTACTGGCTGCCCGGGGCCCCCATGACGGGGTCGTCCACGTGATCCCCATAGTTCATCTCGGAGCCGTAGCGGGCATAGAAAGGGGTGGCCACCCGCAGGGGCAGCACCGCGCTCTTGAAACGGGGGTGGCGCACCAGGCCCCCCATTACCAGCTGGTTCAACTCCGCCAGTTCGGAGGCGCTGCCATCCACCTCCTGATTGTGCTTGACGCGCCGGGCGGCGAGGCCGGCGGACAGCCGGCCATCCACGAAACGCGCCTGCTCCAGCAGCTCATGCACCCGCGCCAGGGCGCGGCCGTCGAGAACGCCCGGGATTTCCAGCAGCATCAGTCCGCCGCCAGGCCATCGAGGGCCTCGGCCACCGCGCCGGGAACGATGGGGAACGCCAGGGTGCAGTCCACCGGGAAGCGTCCCAGCACCTTGTCCAGATGGCCGGCCTGATCCTTTTCGTAGAACACCACCACCCGGGCCGCCGGGCAGCGGGTCTGGCGGGTGGCCAGCAGGGATTCCAGGCTGCTGGTGCGGTCGCGGAAATCCGACTGGTAGTTGAACTCGGCGACGATGACCGCCGGTTGGCGCTTCTTCATCAGGGCAATGGCCTTGCGCATGGAGTTGGCGGTGGCCACCTCGTAGCCGGCGCGCCGGTAGACGTCCATGAGGTTGGGGTAGCCGCCGAGCTCCATGATGGCCAGCAGCAAGGGCATGTCAGGCAAACACCACCCAGGTGGTGGCGATGTACTTGACGCCCTGTTCCAGGGTCACGCTGCGGTGTTCATGGGTCCAGAAGGGGGGGAAGATCACCAGCTTGCCCTCCTCCGGACGCACGCGGACGTCCTGAAAGCGGAACTCGGTCTCGCCCCCCGGCCCCGGCACGTCGTTGAGATACCACAGGGCCACCAGCTGACGATAACTGAAATCATGGCTGCCGCCGTCGATGTGCCAGTGGTAGTACTCGCCGGCATGGTAGCGCTGGATGCCGTAACCCATGTCCTTGAAGGAGCCGCGGAAGAAGGGATAGACCTCCCGCACCGCCTTCATGGTGGCCGCCAGGGAGCCAAACAGGGCCTGGTCCACGTCCTTCCAGTCCGGCTTGTCGCTCACCGTCAGGTCCGTGGTCTTCTTGACCCGGTCGTCCTCGGCCCCCCCCTGGCCGATACGCCCCGCACGCTGGTGGCCGGGACTGTCCTCGAAACGGCGGATCACCGCCCGGCAGAAGGCCCCGTCGAGGGCGCCGGGGATCTCGTAGATGAAGCTGTTGGGCTTCACCTCCTCGAGGTGGGGGGGTTGGCCTGGGGATGGGGATGTCATGGTGGCAGACGGCTCGGGGTCGTGACCGGGGGACGATGGCGCCCCCGGCGCGGCGGTTCAGCCCTGGGGCGTGGCCGCCTTCGGTGCCTCGTTCATGAGGCCGCGGATCAGGGCCTCCACCTCGGGATGGTCGAACTCCCGCCCACCGATGGCCTTGTAGCGGACGAGGCCCTGTTTGTCGATGACGTAGGTGGAGGGCAGCCCCACCACACCGAAGCTGTTGGCCACGCTGCTGTCGGAGTCGAACAACAGGGTGAAGGTGGGATCCACCTCGAGTTGGCCCGTGTAGGCGAAGACGTGGTCCGGGGTCTCGAACTGGTTGACCGCCACCACCGCGAACCCTTCATCCTTGAGGGCCTGATAGAGACGCTCCATGGACGGCATCTCCTCGCGGCACGGCGGGCACCAGGTGGCCCAGAAGTTCAGCAACACCACCCGGCCGCGGTAGTCCGCCAGACTATGGGGCTCGTCGTCCATGTCGGGCAGCGTGAAACCCGGGGCCGGTACCGCCGGTTCCACGGGCGACAGGGAATGGCCAAGGCCCGCGGCGGCGGCGGGACCCAGCGCCGGGACGAGGACGAGGGCGAGGAGCAGGGCCAGGGCCTGAAAACCGGTCTTGTTCACGAGGTCAATCACGGGAGAGCCGCTCCGGCGGACACTCCATATCTTCGATGACGCCAACATGCTGTTCGTCTCCCACTGTCCAGGAAATTTCGAGATCGAAGGTGCTGTCACGGGGCAGTTTAACCGTGGTGAATCCCTGGGCCCAATCGCCCACCTGGAAGGTGGGGCTGTCCGGCAGGATGGACCAGTTGAAGGGCACGCCGGCGGCCTGCCAGTCTTTCAGCCATTCGGTCTTGGTCTTCAGGGGATGACGGGCCCCGTCCGGGGTGATGGCCCGCCAATCCGCCACCCGGTAGCTGAGGGGGCGATCGGCCAGGTTCCTGGCGATGGTGCCGAAGGTGCAGAAGGATGCCGCCTGGTCCAGCATCTCGGGGGTGAAGCCCTTGGAGCCGTAGGTGGCCCTGATGAAGCGGGCATGGAGCTGAATGAATTCGATACTGAAGCCTTCGCCCTCGGCCTTGTAGATCCACAGCCCGGTATCGGGATTGCGTTCCCGGACCACCTCCAGCGCCGGGGCGCCCCCCGCCATCACCACCAGCAATGCCCCCGCCACCCACCGCAAAGCTTTCATGGAATGCTGTCCCCCTGGTCGATGACCCATGTCGATGGCCCATAGCCCGCGCGCCCCTGCCCGCGGGAGCGGGCCGGGCCGCGGCAAAGCCCCGGAGCTTCACGCAAGGCAGGCGCGATTGCAAGAACGGCCCGTCGCCCCACGCCGCCGCGAGACCTTCAGACGAAGGCGGATTCCACCGTGTCGGCGATGGCATCCGCCGCACCCGTACCCTGCTCGCGGTACTTACCCAGTATCTCCGTGCACACCCGCGACCAGTGCGCGTGACCGCGCTCCACGCAATCCCGCAGGCCCTCGGCATCCCCACCGTCGGACCATTCGCCGTAGGCCGCGAACCAACCGGGCACCAGGGCCCGTCGCAGCCCCTTCAGGTTGGCGAAGTAGAAATGGAGGGAGGCATCCCGGCCATCCGCCAGCAGCCGCGGCAGGGTGACCATGGCGTCCGCCCACATATCGCGCACCGCCCGCAGGTGTAACTCGGCGCGGCTGCCCGCCAGGTCGAGGACCATGTGCTCCCAGGCCTCGCCGAGCTCCCGTCCCACCAGGCCCTCCCCCAGTTCATGCCACACCGCCGTGTCCACCTCGGCCTCGGTCATGCACTCGAGGGCACGGTCCCGGTCTCCGTGATAGCCATGGATGGCCAGGGCGCGGGCCAGGGGACCGTCGGGTGACTTCTGCCACTGCCATTCCTCGATGCGCTCCCAGATGAGCCTGCGCATGGCATCGCGCCGCACGTATACGGTCTGGTTGAGGAACATGGCCGGCGGGGCGGACAGGTCCCGGGCCAGTTCCTCATCGCTCACCAGCACCTCGAAGCCTGCCTCGTGGTCCCGCCGGTGCAGACGCGCGAGGAAGAAGTGGGGCTTGACGAAGCGGCCGTAGCCGGCACTGTAGATGAGGCCCAGGGGCGCCAGCACCTGATTGATGTCGGCGGAGGCGAAGGGGTCGAGGCACTCATCTTCACCCATGGGAAGGCAGTCGAAATCCCTCACCTCGAGGTCGTCCCACAACCGTTCGCGGGCCGTCACCCATTCACCTACCTGCCCCATGGGCAGGGGCTCGTCCTCCGACAACCCCTTCTCCCAGCGGTAGTACTCGCGCATCTTGAGGAGGTAGACGCACATGGTGTGCTGGCGCGCATAACGCGCATCGGAGATGTCACAGTTGCGCTGCACCACCTCCCTTATTCGTGCCTGATCGAGCATGTCGTCACCCCGGTTGGTATCCTTGATTAACGGCCTAATCCTTAGCAGAATACTCCGACTTTATACAAGGCCCGCCCGAAGGCATTCCGCGTCGGCCGACGCCGGTGCGGCACCCATTTCCGGCCACCCCCACCATCCCCGGTAGCGGGGCGCGGGGCCCATAGCCACGGAGTACCAGCCAACGTGCCTGTAAAACGCATCAAGAGTAACTGGCATCAGACGGAACGCAACATCGCCAGGGAGAAGGACTTCGATGATCGGGCCAGCGCGCTGGCCTTCATCATCTGGCGCATCGCCCTGGAGGGCGCCAAGGACCTGCACCGCGAACGCTACAACTACGCCAGTGACCCCCAGCGGGCGGCGGTCATCGCCGAGTTCGTGTCCTTCCTCATCCACTGCTCGGACCGTCTGGTCTATGACATGGTGGACAACGAGGAACGGGAAGTATTCGTGAATCTGCTGGGGCGACGTCTCGCCGACCACATGCAGGACAACCTGGTGGACCTGTTCGGCCCGGGGGATTACCGCCCCTCCTTCATCGCCAACCTGAACGAACGGCTCACCACCTACGCCACCCTGACCTTCCGTGCCGGCGAGCCGGGCTACGACATGCTGCGCTTCTTCGGCGATCGCGTCCTGCGCATCCTCGGCAGTGACCAGACCAACAAGTGGGTCATCGACCAGATCATGGAACAGGCCGGTCCCGACGCCTTCAAGCATCTCAAGAAGAACCTGCCCAACGTGATGGCCTGAGACCTCCTAAAACGTCCGCAGTACCTCCTGGAAGAACCGTTCCGTGGGCAGGCCGGCGGCCATGAAACGACGGCGGGCGAAATCCACCATGCCCTGGGGGCCGGTCATGTAGACGTCGAAGCCCGACAGATCCGGATGGTCCTCCACGATGCGCTCCACCGCCGCGAGCTCCCGCCAGTTTGGCGCGCCGTCCGCCCCCGCCCGGAGGCTGGAGAGGGGCACGTAGTGGAATTCGTCCAGGGCATCGGCCCAGGAGCGGCAGAGGTTGTCGAGGAAATGGTCCTCCGGCTTCAGGGTCATCCAGTAGCACCACATGATGCGCAGCTCGTTGAGGGCCATGGTGTGCTCGATGAGGCTCTTCAGCGGCGCGAAGCCCACATCGTAGGCGAAGAAGATGATGGGACGGGTGGAGACCTCGTCCAGGGTGAAACGGCCCTCCGGCCCTTCCACCATCACCTGGTCGCCACGGGCCAGAGTGGTGAACACATACTCCGAGAAGGCATCCCCCGGGGCCCGGCGCACGTAGCAGAGCAGGTGGGTGCCGTTGCACGGGCAGTTGGCCAGGGAGCGATAGCGGGGCAGCAGACCGGGCAGGGTGATGAGGGCGTGTTGCCCGGGCAGGAATTGCATAGCCTGGCTGCGCGGGGTGCGCAGATGTACCTCCATCACCTCCCCGTCCAACAGATGGAGCTTGGATACCTTGGTGGCGATGACCTGGCGCGGGATCTCCTCCACGCTGCCGATCTCCCGCGCCTCCACTTCCACGTCACTGGCGGGGGCGACACAGCACAGCAGTTGCACCCCCCGGATGCGCTCCGCCTCACTCACCACATAGTCGTGGGGACGCACCTCACGGGTCTGTCCGGAGACGATGCGCGCCCGACACTCGCCGCAACTGCCGTTGTCGCAGCGGTAAGGCAGCGAGGCCCCGGCGCGCAACCCGGCCTCCAACAAGGTCTCCCGGGGCTGTGCGGTGAAGGTCTTGCCGCTGGGCAGCAGGCGGACGTCGTGGCTCACCGGGCTGGACAATGGATGGAACAAGGGAAGGTCATGTGCCTAATCTAACAGCCGCCGCGCCCTCCCGCGACCGCCCCCTGCCAGGGTTATCACCGTCGCCGCCCGTTGCCGGGAACGGTCAGGAGAAACGCCGACGCGATCCGTCGCCGATCGGCACCGCCCGACCCGGCGTGAGCCCTCGAAGCCTCTTACGAGGACCGCCCGGGCTGCGGGTTACGGGTTCGGGGTTCGGGGTTCGGGGTTCGGGGTTCGGGGTTCGGGGTTCGGGGTTCGGGGTTACGGGAATCGGAATACCGTTCTAAACCACACGGGAACTGGTGACATCCACCGTGGCGAAGCTGTCGCCCAGCCAACGCCACAGCAACTGACGGATGTGATCCCGCAGCTCCGCCGGCGGCGGCGCCTCGGCCTTGAGCCCCACGGTGAGGCCGACACGCACACTGTCGGGGGTGAAATGGCGGGCCAGGGCCACCATGGCGTTGGGGGCGTTCCAACGCACCCGCGGCATGGTGAAGGCCGTACACTGCATGACCTCCAGCCCCACCCCGGTGAATGCCTGGGACAGCCGCTGCCCCACCTCTTCGCGCACCAGTTCCCGCGACAGCCAGGCAATATTGTGGGCGGCGTCCAGCAGGTCCTCGGATACGGCCTCCATGTCCTCGCAGTAATCCAGCGGCGGGTAGTAGCCGAGGTGCTGTCGCCGCGAGAAGGCGTCCACCGCCCAGGCGAGTTCCTCCCCCACCACATCGGGAGAGGCCGCCGTGTGGCGCTCCAGCACCTCCATGGGCACCGTCAGCACCACCCCTACGGCCACACTCAACACCTGTGCTTGCGCCATCATGATTTCCTCTTCACCGTCCCATCCCCCGCCCGCGAACCCAGTGACGGCCTGCGAAGCCGCGCCGGCGGCAGTGGGTATTTTGGTGCCGCCCTCAAGGATGATTAGCGGAGAAGGACGATGATCCTTGAACCGTCCTCCGGTGGACTGTGACGCCCGTCAGGATTCGGAAGGCCGCGTCAGTTCCTCGAACTCCCCGGCCAGGGGAGCAAAGACGGGGTCCAGCTTGCGACGCATGAGGGAACCGATGGCCGTGGTGCGGGAGAATATCGGGCGTACCACGGGATATCCCAGGCGGCTCAACACCAGGGCCGCCCGCAGGTCATCCCTGAGTCCCGGCAGCCGTTCCAGCACCGCCGCCAGGTGAGGATTTCCCGCAGGCTCTTTCACCAGCTCCGCGGCCCGGGCCTGGAAGGCCCCGAGGTCCCCCTCCACCGTGCCACAGGGGCGCAACACCACGAAATAGCGGGCCACCGCGTCGAGGAAAAGGTTCACCACGTCCTGGTTGGGGGGTTTCTTCATCACATGCAGGCAGGCCTGGAGGTAGCTCTGACCCGCCGCCCCCAGGACCCGCAGGAGCAGGCCCGCCACCGGATTGCCGGCCTGTTCGAGGGCCTCCAGGGCGGGCCCATGGACCGCCCGATCGGGACGTTCGGGCCAGGGCTCCGGCAGGTCATCGGGGGCGCCCATGAGAAAGCCCACGATAAAGGCGGTCTTCTGACGGGAACGCTGCCACAGGGAGAGCCGGGTCGCGTCATCGATGAGGCCCGGCTGGAGCACCAGCCGTACGGTATCGATCATGTCCGCCGGCTCGGTCTCGAAGGGCAGATACTCCAGCAGATAGGCGGCGAGTTCCGGCCCCAGCGGGCTCTGCACCACCACGTCCCGCTCGAGCATGCGCCGGGCGTTCTCCGCCGTGGGCATGGCCCACCAGGCACGGCGGGCGAACTCGTGGGTGAGCCCAGGGGCATGGACCACGGCCACCACCGCCTCGGGCTCCCCCAGCAACAGTAACTGCGCCAGGCTTTCGTCCCGGGTCTGACCCATGCGGGTCCAGCGCCGCAGATAGACGGGGTAACCGCCGGGGGAACCCAGTACGTGGCCGGAGATGAGTTCCCTGACCCGGCGGATATACAGGTCGTCACGACAGTTGGGATTCAGGGCCACCCGGGTCTCCCCCTGCTCCGACAGCCCATGGACCGTCATGGCGGACTCGTCGATACGCACCGCCAGGGGCTTGCTGGCCAGCATGACGTTGAGCTTGAGGGTGTCTTCGGTGGAGAGGTCCATGGGGGTTTCAGTGAATAGGTTTTCAGCGAATAGGGAATAGGGAATAGGGAATAGTCGGGGAGCACCTGGGTACACGACGGCGCCGTTCCCGAGCACCGCTTTTGCCATTCACTATTCCCTATCCACTATTCCCTTGCTTCTAATTCAACTGTATCCGCTGCCCCCACGGCACCGTCTCGCGCCCCTTGACCAGCCAGATGGTGGGATAACCGGGGTCCTCGGAAGGGAACAAGCCCCTGGCGTCGGTGAAATAGACCAGCAGGTCCGGCCGTCGGCCGGCCTGCTCCACCCACTGGAAGACCGGCTTGAAGTCCGTGCCGCCGCCGCCATCGAGGGACTCCGGCAGCTCCGCCGGCTCCCAGGGCTCATAGCACCACGGCGCCCCCGGTGCCAGAGTGGTGTCGCAGGGCAGCAGGGTCACCCGGGCCCGCACCTGGCCCTTGATGGCGTTCACCTCGGCCATGAACTGAGACAGCTCGTCGTCGCTGATGGAGCCGCTGGTATCCACCGCCACCACCATCTCCACCTGGGCGCTGCGCAGACTGGGCATGATGGCGTCGCCACCGCGCCGGCTGGAGGGGCGGGAATAACTGTAGTCGTCCCGTGCCGAGGCGGTGACGTAGCGGGCCAGCAGCATGCGCCAGGGCAGCTGGGGCTGAAGCAGGTGGTCCACCAGGCGGGCCATGTTGCCTCCCAGCTTGCCCGCCTGCATGGCCTGCTGGGCGGCACCGGCCAGGCGTTGTTGCCACTGGACGGCGAGGGCCTCCCGCTCCTGGGCATCCAGCGGCGGAGGCTGGGGAGCCCCGCCGCCGCCCGGCGCCTGCTGCTCCTCTCCGGCCCCCCCGTCCTGACCGTCGTCGGCGTCGGCGTCGGACGGCCCCTGCTGCTCCTCGCCGGACGCCCCGGCCCCGGCCTGGTCGGCGCCATCCTCGCTACCCTCTCCTCCCGGCGGCGGCGGCTCGGCGCGGGGCTCGTTCCCGGGCGGCGGCGGGGCATCCTCCGACGGCTCGTCATAGATATGCCGATCCATGGGCTCCTCGGCATCCGTGTCGCGGATGCAGGGGTATATCTCCTCCGCCGTCATGCCCTCGAACTTGCGCTCGTAGAGGGTGCCGGGGGGCGGCTCCAGCCCGTCGCCCACCAGCAGCGGGCTCACGGCGTAGTCGCAGGCCACATCCCAGCGATGCTTGTCACGATGCTCGCGGCGCCGGAAATGGGACAAGGCGCAGTGCAGGGCCTCGTGAGCCAGTACGAACTGCACCTCAGACAAACTCAGGGCCTCGATATAGTCCTGATTGAAATAGAACTTGCGGGCGTCGGTGGCGGTGGTGGGGCACCAGGACGGGTTGGCCTGCACCATGGGCAGGCGCAGCACCAGGGCCCCCAGGAAGGGCTTGTCCAGAATGAGGCGGGTTCGCGCCGCCGCCAGTTTGTTCTCGACTGCGCTGCTCATGGCTCAGCCGTCATAGAGCATGACGTCCGCCACCTGGTTGGCCCAGTCGGAGAACTGCGGTACGGCGAACAGATCCTCCCCCACGGCGCGGTGCATGTCCGACACCAGCATGACGCCCATCTCGCGCTGGGGGAAGCGCCGGGCGTAGTCGAGGATACAGCCCATGACGGCATTGCCGTCGGCGGTCTCCCGGGCCCGGATGGCGCGCCCCACCAGGGAGGACGCCACCGCATACTGGAGGTCGATGGGCTCGGGTACCGGCACCTCGTCGCCGCGCAGGATGGCGTCGAGATCGGGGAGGTTGTCCAGGTTCTCCACGAAGGCGTGGAGTTCGATGCCGGCGGCCGGGCCCACGCAGGCCTGGAGGCTGCCCACCAGCACGTCCGGGCGCTCGCCGAACTTCTGCAGGGCGCGGTGGGCGAATTCCCACGAGCGCGGTGACGGAAAGGCCACCGGGTTGTGGGCGGGGTCGAAATCGAACAGCAGCTCCGGGCGGAAGCGCAGGAAGGCGATGACCCGCTCGTCGATGCCGTTGGCATAGGCCCACGCCACCCAGTCGTCCAGGTTGACCTCGAACTCGAAGTGGGAGAAGCGATTGGCCAGGGGGGCGGGCATGGTGTAGGTGACGCCGCGGTCGCCCTGACGATTGCCGGCGGCGAAGATGGCCCAGCCGGCAGGCACCTCGTAGGCCCCCAGGCGGCGGTCCAGGATCAGCTGGTAGGCCGCTGCCGAGACGGTGGGGGCGGCCGAGGTGATCTCGTCGAGAAACAGGATCCCCCGGGGGCCGTGGCGTCCGGCATCCGGCAGCATGGCAGGCACGGCCCATTCCACCAGTTCACCGCTGCGGAACGGGATGCCGCGCAGGTCGCTGGGCTCCATCTGGGACAACCGCACATCGATGACCGGCACGTCGTGGCGACCCGCCACCTCGGCCACGATCTGGGACTTGCCCACACCGGGGGGACCCCACAACATCACGGGCGTATGGTGGCCCTGCTCGGTACTCTGGAACTCTCGGTCTAGAATGGAAAACAAATAGGCGGGTCGCATGGGGTGACCTTTGGTTTGGGCTTCTTCGCTGATAATCGGAGCAGATGATATGCAGAACAGGACACATGAAGACCCCGTATCTTAGAGTGTTATCCCTCGCCCGGCCACGTTACTGGCTACTGCTGTGCCTGGTGTTCGCTCCACCCACCATGGGCCGGGGCCCTGATGCGGTGTCCATGTCCGCCGCCGAGGCCGAGGCCCTCGGAACACGTATCTGGCACAACGAGACCGGGGGACGCATGGATCGCCTGCTGTGGTGGAACCGCGGGGAGGAGTTCGCATCCCTCGGCATCGGCCACTTCATCTGGTATCCGCGCCACTACGACGGGCCGTTCCGGGAGACCTTCCCTGCCCTGGTGGAGCACCTGAGGGCCAGCGGGGTTGCCCTGCCCTCATGGCTGGACAAATCGCCGCCGCCGCCGTGCCCCTGGTCCACCCGCGAGGAATTCCTGGCCGCCGCCGGGGACGTCCGCAGGCTGGACCTGCAGGAACTGCTGGAAGGCACCCTGGGCCAGCAGTCGCGGTTCCTGGTCCAGCGGCTGGAACAGGCGGTGCCCCTGTTGCTGGCGGCGGTCCCCGCCGAGCGGCGGGCCACCATCCACCAACGCCTGGAGTCCCTGCTGGCCACGCCCGCCGGCCGCTACGCCCTCGTGGACTACGTCAACTTCAAGGGCGAGGGCCTGGCCCCCAGGGAACGCTACCAGGGCGAAGGCTGGGGCCTGCTGCAGGTACTGGATGCCATGATCGGCGCCCCTTCCGCTGCGGTCGCGGACTTCGCCGCCGCCGCCGACCGGGTACTGACCCGGCGGGTCGCCAACGCCGACCCATCCCGCCACGAGGAGCGCTGGCTGCCGGGCTGGCGGCGGCGGCTCGCCACCTATACCGCCACCCATGAATGACGGGGAATTGATCCTTTACATTCGAGCGGGCTGTCACCTGTGCGACGATGCCATGGAGATCCTGCACCACCGGGGGCACCGCTTCCGGGCCGTGGACATCTCCGGGGATCCGGGGCTGGAGGCGCGCTATGGCATCCGCATCCCGGTGCTGGGCCGTGGGGGGCGGGAAGTGGATTGGCCCTTCGGGCCGGCGGACGTGGAGGCATTGGCGGAAAATAGCTTGTAACTATCAACTCGTTCATATCTTTCAATTGGCTATATCAGATAGACCGCTCTATATTGCTTCCATGACAGCGAAACCGCAGTCATTTACTTTCCGTAAACATCATACACAGCAGAGGTCATCATCATGGAACTCAAAGGCAGCAAGACCGAGAACAATCTCAAAGACGCATTCGCCGGGGAATCCCAGGCCAACCGTCGCTACCTGTACTTCGCCGCCAAGGCGGACGTGGAGGGCTACAACGA
>JAABTG010000037.1 GCA_011389995.1 Thiotrichales bacterium | reverse complement strand
TGTTCATCGGCTCACGGTTTACGCTCCACGCTTCCTCCCCACGGTCAGTCACCCTTCCGCAGTTGCGCTTCACTTCGTTCGCTGTGGCCAGCTTACGGGAGGACTTGCACCTCCAGGAGTGCGCCCGTGCCGGGCGCACCAAAAAAGCCCGCAACGCGCGGGCCTATGGATGCTGTTGAATGTTCCGGGAGGGAAATATGGAGGCTGGGGTCGGAATCGAACCGGCGTCCACGGCTTTGCAGGCCGCTGCATAACCACTCTGCCACCCAGCCTGGGTATTGCCGACGGCGCTGTTGCTGCTGTCGGGGAAGAGAATGAATTGGAGCGGGAAACGAGATTCGAACTCGCGACCCCAACCTTGGCAAGGTTGTGCTCTACCAGCTGAGCTATTCCCGCTCGGAAGAGGGCGGATTATTGCCACCGCTCGAACACTTGTCAAGTCAGCCCCGCCCTTAAAACGGTGTCAGGAACCGTTTTTTTAAAAACGGTTCCTGACACCGTTTTCAGTGGCCGTTGTTTGGCCACAGGCTCGGCCAGGCGGCCTTGAGGTAGGCCACCATGGACCACAGGGTGAGGGCGGCGGCGATGTAAAGGAGGACGTGGCCGATGGGGGTGACGGGCAGGCCGTAGAGGGGGTCGGCGTAGAGCATGAGGATGATGGCCGCCATCTGGGCGGTGGTCTTGATCTTGCCCACGTAGGCCACCTTGACGGTGGTGCTCTTGCCGATCTCCGCCATCCATTCCCGCAGGGCGGAGATGGTGATCTCGCGCCCGATGATGACGGCGGCGGGGATGGCCAGCCAGATGCGGGGGTCGGCCTGCACCAGCAGCACCAGGGCCACCGCCACCATGAGCTTGTCGGCCACCGGGTCCAGGAAGGCGCCGAAGGCGGAGGTCTGCTGGAGCTGGCGGGCCAGGTAGCCGTCCAGCCAGTCGGTCACCGCGGCCAGGGCGAAGATGGCGGTGGCGGCCTCGTTGGCCCAGCCGAAGGGCAGGTAGAACACCAGTACGAACACCGGGATCAGCAGGATGCGCAACAGGGTGAGGGAGTTGGGTATGTTCATCCTTCGCTGTGAAAGGCGTCATAGATGGTGCGGGCCAGCTGCTTGCTGATACCGGGGACCCGGGCCAGGTCCTCGACGCCCGCGCGGGCGATGCCCTGGAGCCCGCCGAACTGCTGCAGCAGGCGCTGACGGCGTTTGGCCCCGACCCCGGGCAGACCCTCCAGGGAGGAGGTGTTGCGTGCCTTGCCCCGACGCCCGCGGTGACCGGTGATGGCGAAGCGGTGGGCCTCGTCCCTGATGTGTTGTATCAGATGCAGCGCGGGGGAGTCAGCACGCAGTATAAGAGGCGCCTTACCCCCCGGCAACACGAGGGTCTCCATGCCGGGGCGGCGCTCGGGGCCCTTGGCCACACCCACCAGCAGCACCCCCACCAGCTGCAGTTCCTCGATAATGGCGGCGGCGCTGCTCACCTGGCCCTTGCCGCCGTCGATGAGCAGTACGTCGGGCATCCTCCCCTCCTCCCGCTTGACCCGGCCGTAGCGGCGCTCGAGGGCCTGGCGCATGGCGCCATAGTCGTCGCCGGGGGTGATGTCCTGGATGTTGAAGTGGCGGTAGTGGGCCTTCTCCGGCCCCTCGGGGCCGAACACCACGCAGGAGGCCACGGTGAGTTCGCCGCCGGTGTGGCTGATGTCGAAGCACTCGATGCGCTGGGGCACGTCCGGCAACCCGAGCACCTCGGCCAGGGCCGCCAGCCGGCCGCCCACCTGGTCGGACCTTGCCAGGCGCTGGCCGAGGGCCACCAGGGCGTTCTCCCGGGCCATCTCCAGCCAGCGCGAACGGTCGGTGCGCACCCGGGACTTGAGCACCACGCGGTGGCCGGCCTGGGCCGCCAGCAGCTCCTCCAGGGCCGTGACGTCCCCGATGTCCTCGCTGAGGAGGATCTCCCGGGGAATGGTGCGGTCGACGCGGTTATGGAGATAGTACTGGGGCAGGAAGGCCTCCAGCACGGCGGCGGCGGGCTCGTCCTGGACCTGGACGGGAAAGTAGGCGCGGTTGCCCAGATTCTGGCCGCCGCGAATGGTGAATACCTGGACGCAGGCGGTACCCTCCCGCACCGCCGCCGCCACCACGTCCAGGTCGCCGCCGGCGGTGTCCACGTACTGCCGCTCCATGACCTTGCGCAGGCTGGCGATCTGGTCACGGTAGCGGGCCGCCTGCTCGAACTCCAGGGCCCCGGCGGCCTCCTCCATGCGCCGGGCCAGGTCGTCGATGACGGCGCCGCTCTTGCCCTCCAGGAACATCACCGCGTGGCGCACGTCCTCGGCGTAGCGCGCGGGCTCCACCAGGCCCACGCAGGGGGCGGTGCAGCGCTTGATCTGGTACTGCAGGCAGGGCCGGCTGCGGTTGCTGAAGAAGCTGTCCTCGCACTGGCGCACCAGGAACAGCTTCTGCAGCAGGTTGAGGGTCTGGCGCACCGCGCCGGCGCTGGGATAGGGGCCGAAGAACATGCCCTTCTTGCGGCGCCCGCCGCGGTGGAAGGCCAGGCGCGGAAACTCCTGGTGGGTGGTGACGTGGATGTAGGGGTAACTCTTGTCGTCCCGCAGCAGGATGTTGTAGCGCGGCGCCAGCTCCTTGATGAGGTTGCTCTCCAGCAGCAGGGCCTCGCCCTCGGTATGGGTCGTGGTGATATCCACCCGCGCCATGTGCCTCATCATGGTGCGTACCTTGGGCGGCAGTTGCTGGGGGTCGCGGAAGTAGCTGGCCACGCGCTTCTTGAGGTCGCGGGCCTTGCCCACGTAGAGGGGGCGGTCCTCGGCGTCCGTCATGCGATAGACGCCCGGGCGCCCGGGCAGGCTGCGCAGGAAGGACTCGGCGTCGAAGTCTCGGTCGGTCTGGCTCATGGCACGGGACGGCGCGGTGCCGCGGGGCTCAGCCGCCGAGCCGGCGGGTGGCGGCGCGGAACACGGCGTGGAACATGTCCGGCGTCAGCCGGCGCGTATTGGTGTTGTAGCGGCTGCAGTGGTAGGAATCAATCAGCCAGCGCTCGCGTTGGAGGCCATGCTCGCGGCCGTGGCCGAAGGGGAAGGCGGACAGGCGTTCCCCCTCGGCCCGGAGCACGGCGCGGTGGGCCACCAGCCCGAGGGCGATGATTACGGCGCCGGCCGGGAGCTGTGCCAGCTCCGCCCGCAGGTAGGTGTTGCAGGTATTGACCTCCGCGGTGGTGGGCTTGTTCTGGGGGGGCAGGCACTTGACCGCGTTGGTGATGCGGCAGTCCGTCAGGCGCAGGCCGTCGGCGGCGTGCTCGGAGACGGGGCGGGAGCCGTAGCCGAAGGCGTGGAGGGTGCTGTAGAGGAGTTCACCCGCGTAATCGCCGGTGAAGGGACGGCCGGTACGGTTGGCGCCGTGCATGCCCGGGGCCAGTCCCACGACGAGCAGTCGCGCCGCCGGGTCGCCGAAGGGGGGCACCGGCGCGGCATGGTAGGCCGGCTGACCCTCGCGCACCGCCGCCAGGAAGGTGGCGAGGCGTGGGCACAGGGTGCAGTCGGCACGGAAACCGTCGCGGAGGATGGCCTGCCCCCTACTCCAGCTCACCGCGCTCGACGATGCCGTGGCGCATGGCCAGATGGGCCAGTTCCACGTCGTTGCGGATGCCGAGTTTGCTGTGGATGCGGCTGCGGTAGGTGCTCACCGTCTTGATGCTCACGTGGAGGCTGTTGGCGATCTCGTTGGTGCTCTTGCCCTTGGCCAGCAGGCGCACCACGGAGAGCTCGCGGTGGGACAACTCGGTCATGGGGTCGGTGTGGTCGCTCAGGGAGTTCAGGGCGATGTTCTGGGCCGCCGCCTGGCCGATATACTTGTTGCCGTCGCGCACGGTGCGGATGGCGGAGAGGAACTCCCGTTCCGTGCATCCCTTGCTGAGGTAGCCATGGCCTCCCATCTCAATGACTCGCTGGGGGTAGGCGCCATCCACATGGACGCTGACCCCGATGATCTTGACCCCCTCGTCCTGACCGAGGATGCGCCGCGCCGTCTCGATGCCGCCCATGCCGGGCATGTTCATGTCCAGCAGCACCAGGTCGACATCCCCGTTGCGGACGAACTCGAGGGCCGCCTCACCGCTGGCGCACTCCCCCACCACCTCCATATCCGGCTGGTCCTCGACGATACGGCGAAAACCGGTACGGACCAGGTCATGGTCGTCAACCAATAGAATCCTAAGCACTTTACTCTCTGAGATGGTCGCGTGGCCGGATAACCCATGGCTTCCGACCTTTATGATAGATGCCCTCCACGGCGGATACCCGACGCGGTGAGTGCCGGGCACACTTCCCGGTGCCCCGCGGGACGGTGCTTCCGCGCACGCCTCCATCGCCGCAATCTGCCCGATCTACGTCGCCAAGGCAAGGGCAGGAACCGTCCCGCGGGGGTGGTGATTGCCCCTTGCGGAGAAGGGGCACCGGCGGCGCCGCAGAGATGCCGGGGCGGCGGGGTTTGACTCCACCATGCAAAGCACAGTATCCATGGGCCCTCATCCAACCGTGGTGGAGTCACCCATGCGTCCGTGTGTCCTTCGCAACACCCTGTTCCCGCTGTTCCTCATGCTCATCGCCCCTATGGCCCAGGCGGCACCGGAGGCCCGTCATGGCATCGCCATGCACGGCGACCTCAAATACGGCCCCGGTTTTTCCCACTTCGAGTATGCCAATCCCGATGCCCCCAAGGGCGGCGACGTCAAGCTGGCCGCCATCGGCACCTATGACAGCTTCCATCCCTTCGTCCTCAAGGGTATGACCCCCAGCGGTATCGGGCTGATGTTCGAGACCCTGATGGTGAGCTCCGACGACGAGGCCTTCTCCCAGTACGGCCTCATCGCCGAGTCCGCAGAGGTCCCCGAGGACCGCTCCTGGGTCATCTTCAACCTGCGGGAGGAGGCCCGTTTCCATGACGGCACGCCCATCACGGCAAAGGACGTGGTGTTTTCCCTTGCCGTCCTCAAGGAGGACGGTCATCCCTTCTACCGCAGCTACTACAAGAACGTGGACGGGGTCGAGGCCCTGAACAGCCACCGCGTCAGGTTCACCTTCTCCGGAGGAGACAACCGTGAGCTGCCCCTCATCGTCGGCCAGCTGCCGGTGCTGCCCGCCCATTACTGGTCGGAACGGGACTTCTCCAAGACCACCCTGGAGCCCCCCCTGGGCAGCGGCCCCTACCGCATCAGGGACTTCGAGCAGGGGCGCTCCGTCACCTACGAGCGGGTCCCCGGCTACTGGGGCGCGGAGCTGCCGGTAAACCGCGGCCAGTACAATTTCGACACCCTGCGCTACGACTACTACCGCGACACCACCGTGGCGCTCCAGGCCTTCAAGGCCGGCGCCTACGACTTCCGCCAGGAGAACACCGCCAAGGACTGGGCCACGGCCTACGACTTCCCGGCGGTGCGTGACGGCCGCGTGGTGAAGGAGGAGATCCCCCACCAGCAGCCCCAGGGCATGCAGGCCTACGCCTTCAACACCCGCCGTCCCATGTTTGCCGATCCCCGGGTGCGCCAGGCCCTGGGCTACGCCTTCGACTTCGAGTGGACCAACCAGAACCTCTTCAACGGCGCCTATACCCGCACCCACAGCTACTATTCCAACTCCGAGCTGGCCTCCCGCGGCATGCCGTCTGCCGCCGAGCTGGCGCTGTTGGAACCCCACCGCGAGCAGCTGCCGCCGGAGGTATTCGAGGGCCCCTACGAGCCGCCCCGCACCGACGGCAGCGGGCGCCTGCGGCAAAACCTGCGCCAGGCGGTGCGGTTGCTCCGGGAGGCCGGATGGGCGGTGCAGGACGGCCGGCTGACCCACACCGCAACGGGCGAGCCCATGGCCTTCGAGGTCCTGCTGGTGCAGCCCCTGTTCGAGCGCGTCACCCTGCCCTTCGCGCGCAACCTCGAGCGCCTCGGCATCGACGCCCGGGTGCGCACCGTGGACGCCACCCAGTACCAGAACCGCCTGGACCACTTCGACTTCGACATGGTGGTGGCGTCCTTCCGCCAGTCCCTGTCGCCGGGCAACGAGCAGCGGGACTTCTGGGGTTCGGAGCAGGCGGACATTCCGGGCAGCCGCAACATCATCGGCATCCAGGACCCCGTGGTGGACCACCTGGTGGACCGCATCATCGCCGCCCCGGACCGCGCCAGCCTGGTGGCCCGCACCCGCGCCCTCGACCGGGTATTGCTGTGGAGCCACTACGTCATCCCCCACTGGCACATCACCCATTTCCGGGTGGCCTACTGGAACAAGTTCGAGCGCCCGGCGGTCTCTCCCAAGTATGACCTGGGATTCAACACCTGGTGGATCGATCCGGCCAAGACACACACCACCGCGGGGCCAGACACCGACTGATGGCCCGCCGCGGCACCCCCACCGCCCGCCCCGCGGCAGGCGGTGGGTGGCTGCTGCCCGGTCTCCTGCCGTGGACCCTCATATGGACCATGGCCGCCGCGGCCGCGGACCCGGCCCCGCGCCATGGCCTCGCCCTGTTCGGCGAGCCCGCCTATCCTAGCGATTTTGCCCACTTCGACTACGTCAACCCCGACGCCCCCAAGGGCGGCAAGGTGGTGCTGGCGGAGCTCGGCAGCTACACCACCCTGAACCCCTACATGTTCAAGGGCACCCCGGCGGCGGGCATGGAGCGGGTCTTCGACACCCTGATGGTGGAGAGCGAGGACGAACCCTTCTCCAGCTATCCCCTGGTGGCGGAAGCGGTGGAACTGGCAGCGGACCGCTCCTGGGTGGAGTTCACGCTGCGGCCGGAGGCCCGTTTTCACGACGGCAGTCCCATCACCGCCGACGACGTGCTGTTCACGGTGGAGGCCCTGAAATACCTGGGCACCCCGGAGTTCCGGGCCTACCTGCGCAACGTGGACGAAGTGGAAAGGCTGGGCCCCCACCGGGTGCGCTTCGATTTCGGCCACGGCGCCATCCACGAGCTGCCCTACATGATAGGCCGGCTGCCCGTGCTCCCGGCGGCCTGGTGGGCGGGACGGGAGTTCGGCGACACCCTCCTCGAGCCGCCCCTGGGCAGCGGCCCCTACCGGGTGGCGCGGGTCAACCCCGGGCGCTCCATCACCTACGAGCGGGTGGCGGACTACTGGGGGGCGGACCTGCCCGTGAACCGGGGACGCCACAACTTCGACACCATCCGCCACGACTACTACCGTGACACCACCGTGGCCCTCGAGGCCTTCAAGGCGGGGGAGTACGACTTCCGCGAGGAGGTGTCCGCCCGGGCCTGGGCCACGGGCTACCGCATACCCGCAGCTGCGGCCGGGGACATCGTGCTGGAGGAGATACCCCATGCCCTGCCCCAGGGCATGCAGGGCTTCTTCTTCAACACCCGGCGGCCGTTCTTCGCCGACAAGCGGGTGCGCCGCGCCATCGGCCACGCCTTCGACTTCCAGTGGATCAACCGCAACCTGTTCTCGGGCGCCTACCGGCGCGCCGCCAGTTTCTTCTCCCACTCGCCCCTGGCCGCCCGGGGCAGACCCGAGGGCGAGGAACTGGCGGTGCTGGAGCCCTACCGCAACAGCCTGCCGCCGGAGGTGTTCAACCAGCCCTACCAGCCTTCCACCAGCGACGGCAGCGGCCACCCGCGCATGAAGCTGCGCAAGGCCAGCTGGCTGTTGCGGGATGCCGGCTGGGTGGTGCGCGGCGGGCGCCTGGTGAACGGCCGCACCTTCCGGCCCCTGGAGTTCGAGATCATGCTGGTGCATCCCCTCTACGAGAAGGTGGCGCTGCACTTCGCCAGAAACCTGGAGCGCCTCGGCATCAAGGTCGAGGTGACCACCGTGGACCCGGTGCTCTACGCGCGCCGGCTCGCCACCTTCGACTTCGACATGGTGGTGGACCGGGTGGGCCAGTCCCTGGCGCCGGGCATGGAACAGCGCGAATACTGGGGCTCGGCCGAGGCCTACATGGACGGCAGCCGCAACATCGCCGGGGTGCGCGACACCATGGTGGACACCCTCATCGGCAAGCTCATCACGGCCCCCACCTGGGACAGCCTGGTGCAGCGGGCGCGGGCCCTCGACCGGGTGCTGTTGTGGGGTCATTATGTGATCCCCCACTGGTACGATACCCGGCACCGGGTGGCCTACTGGCGCAGGCTGGCCCATCCCGAGACACTGCCAGAATACGGTCTGGCCTTCTCGGCCTGGTGGGTGGAGCCGGCGCCAGGGCCCTCCGCCACCACCGCGGCCGCCGACGCTGCCACGGGCCGGCCCGCCGCCATCCATCCATAACACGGAGAATCCATTCATGAGTGACGACCGGCTGTTCTCGGCCTTCCCCATCAAGGGCCACACCCTCAGGAACCGCATCGGCGTGGCCCCCATGACCCGCACCTCCTCCCTGCGGGACAGCGTGCCCCGGGAGGACGTGCTGGAGTTCCTGGTGCGGCGCGCCGAGAACGGCGCGGCGGTGGTCTACACCGAGGCCATCGTCACGGACTACGAGAGCGCCCAGGGCTATCCCCGTCAGGCGCGGCTGGTGACCCAGCGTCAGATCGACGCCTGGAAACCGGTGGTGGCCGCCATCAAGGAGGCCGGGGCGGTGGCCATCATGCAGATGTTCCACTGCGGGCGCATGGCATGGGAGGAGGTGAATCCGGCGGGGCGGGTCATCGCCCCCAGTGCCCTCACGCCACGGGATGACAACCCCCTCACGGGGCGCCCCTATCCCCGGCCGGATGCCATGTCCCTGTTCGACATCGAGCACGTCGTCGACGGCTTCGTCCAGACCGCCCGCGGCGCCGTGGCCGCCGGCTTCGACGGCATCGAGATCCACGGCGCCCACGGCTACCTCATCAGCCAGTTCCTCTCCACCTACACCAACCACCGGGAGGACCACTACGGCGGCCCCCTGGACCAGCGCTTCCGCTTCGCCCGGGAGATCATCCGGGCGGTCCATGACGTGGTGCCCAACGATCGCCTGCTGGCCTTTCGCATCTCCGACTGGGGAGTGGCGGACATGGATGTGTCCCTGTGCGGCAGCGCCGACGAATGGCGCGGCCTCATGGGGCTGCTGGACGCCGAGCCCCTGGACGTGCTCTCGGTGTCCACCTACGACCATGCCCTGCCGGCCTGGGACAGCGGCAAGACCATGGCCGCCCTGACCCGGGAGGTCACGGACAAGCCCCTGTTCATCTGCGGGGGCATCCACGACCGCGCCAGCGCCGATGGGGCCCTGGCGGACGCCGACGTGGTGCTGTCGGGCAAGTCCATGCTCCTCAACCCCAACCTGGTGGAGGACCTGCGCACCGGCCGACCCCTGCCCGCCTATGCCTCGGAGGACGCCAACGCGGCCTACGGCGAGGAGCCCCTGCCCTAGCCGTCCCGGCCCGGAGCCCCGCCCATGAGCGCGTACATCCTCCGCCGTCTGCTGCTGATGGTGCCCACCCTGTTCGGCATCATGGTGCTCAATTTCGTCATCGTCCAGGCCGCCCCCGGCGGCCCGGTGGAGCGCCTCATCGCCGAGCTGAAGGGCCACGGCGTGGCGGCCACGGCGCGCCTGGGGGGCAGCGCCCAGGGCGATGCCGGCATGGCGGCGGACGCCGGCGGGCGGGACTACACCGGCACCAAGGGCATCGACCCCGAACTGCTGGCGGACATCGAGCGCCTCTACGGCTTCGACCGCCCCGCCCACGAGCGCTTCTTCCAGATGATGGGCCAGTATCTGCGCCTCGAGTTCGGCGACAGCTTCTACCAGGACCGCAGCGTGGTGGACCTGGTCATCGACAAGCTCCCCGTATCCATCTCCCTGGGGCTGTGGACCACCGTGCTGGTGTACCTCATATCCATTCCGCTCGGCATCGCCAAGGCGGTGCGCGACGGCAGCCGCTTCGACATGTGGACCAGTGCGGTGGTCATCGTCGGCTATGCGATTCCCGGCTTCCTGTTCGCCCTGCTGCTGGTGGTGCTGTTCGCCGGCGGCAGCTTCCTGGACTGGTTCCCCCTGCGCGGCCTCACCTCGGAGAACTGGGAGGAGCTGTCCTGGGCGGGGCGCATCGCCGACTACTTCTGGCACATCACCCTGCCGGTGGCGGCCATGGTCATCGGCGGCTTCGCCGGGCTGACCATGCTCACCAAGAACTCGTTCCTGGACGAGATCAACAAGCAGTACGTCATGACCGCCCGCGCCAAGGGCCTGACCGAGAACCGGGTGCTCTACGGCCACGTGTTCCGCAACGCCATGCTCATCGTGGTGGCCGGCTTCCCCAGCGCCTTCGTGGGGATCCTGTTCACCGGGGCCCTGCTCATCGAGGTCATCTTCTCCCTCGACGGCCTGGGGCTGCTGGGCTTCGAGGCGGCCATCAACCGCGACTATCCCGTCATGTTCGGCACCCTGTTCTTCTTCACCCTGCTGGGCCTGGTGCTGAATCTCGCTGGCGACCTCATGTACGTGGCCATCGATCCGCGCATCGACTTCGAGAGCCGGGAGAACTGATGAGCCCCCTGAACCGGCGCCGCTTCGCCAATTTCCGCGCCAACCGCCGGGGCTGGTGGTCCCTGTGGATCTTCCTGGTGCTGTTCGTGGTGAGCCTGGGGGCCGAGCTGGTGGCCAACGACAAACCCCTGGTGGTGAGCTTCCAGGGGGACTTGTACTTCCCCATATTCATTGCCTACCCGGAGACCACCTTCGGCGGCGACTTCGAGACCGAGGCGGCCTACCGCGACCCCTACGTGCGGGAGCTCATCGAGGCCGACGGCTGGATGGTGTGGCCGCCGGTGCCCTACAGCTACGACACCATCAATTACGACCTGCCGGTGCCCGCCCCGGCGCCGCCATCGGCGGAGAACTGGCTGGGCACCGACGACCAGGGGCGGGACGTCACCGCGCGCCTCATCTACGGCTTCCGCATCTCGGTGCTGTTCGGCCTCACCCTGACCCTGGCCAGTTCCGTCATCGGCGTGGTGGCGGGGGCGGTGCAGGGCTATTTCGGCGGGCGCATCGACCTGTTCTTCCAGCGCATCATCGAGATCTGGTCCGGGCTGCCGGTGCTGTACCTGCTGATCATCCTGGCCAGCGTGGTGGAGCCCAACTTCTGGTGGCTGCTGCTGCTGATGCTGCTGTTCTCGTGGATGTCCCTGGTGGGGGTGGTGCGGGCCGAGTTCCTGCGGGCGCGCAACTTCGACTACATCCGCGCCGCCCGGGCCCTCGGGGTGACGGACCTGGTGATCATCTTCCGCCACACCCTGCCCAACGCCATGGTGGCCACCCTCACCTTCCTGCCCTTCATCCTCAACGGCTCCATCACCACCCTGACGTCGCTGGACTTCCTGGGCTTCGGCCTGCCCCCGGGCTCGGCCTCCCTGGGGGAGCTGCTGGCCCAGGGCAAGGCCAACCTCCAGGCACCGTGGCTCGGCATCACCGCCTTCATGGTGCTGGCGGTGATGCTGTCCCTGCTCATCTTCATCGGCGAGGCGGCCCGCGACGCCTTCGACCCCCGCAAGACCTTCAACTGAAAATGGTTGCTCTTGCCAAGACGCCGGGAAGATTTCTCTCACGGAGGCACAGCGGCACGGAGTCCATGGAGATATTGCTCTCTCCGTGCCTCCGTGCCGCCGTGAGAAA
>JAABTG010000036.1 GCA_011389995.1 Thiotrichales bacterium | reverse complement strand
GACGGCCATCCTGGCGTCCTTGGCGAGAGGAACCACTCCATCCATGACCACGCCCCTGCTCCAGATCGAGGACCTGGCGGTGCGCTTCAGCAGCCGCAGCGAGACCGTGGACGCGGTGAAAGGGGTGTCCTTCACCGTGGAGCGGGGCGAGACCGTGGCCCTGGTGGGGGAGAGCGGCTCGGGCAAGTCCGTCACCGCCCTGTCCGTGTTGCAACTCCTGCCCTACCCGGCGGCCAGCCATCCCACGGGCAGCATCCGGCTGCTGGGGGACGAGGTGGTGGGGGCCCCCGAGCCGCGGTTGCGGGCCATCCGCGGCGACCGGGTGGGGATGATCTTCCAGGAGCCCATGACCTCCCTGAACCCCCTGCACACCATCGAGAAGCAGATCGGCGAGACCCTGAAGATCCATCGCGGCATGGGACCGGCGGCGGCCCGCGACCGCATCCGCGAGCTGCTGGAGCTGGTGGGCCTGCCCGACGCCCGGAAACGTCTGGGGGCCTACCCCCACCAGCTGTCCGGCGGCCAGCGCCAGCGGGTGATGATCGCCATGGCCCTGGCCAACGAGCCGGACCTGCTCATCGCCGACGAGCCCACCACCGCCCTGGATGTCACCATCCAGTCCCAGATCCTCGATCTCCTCGGGGACCTCCAGGTCCGCCTCGACATGGCGGTGCTGCTCATCACCCACGACCTCAACATCGTGCGCCGGGTGGCCCACCGCGTATGCGTCATGCAAAACGGTGAACTGTGCGAGCAGGGCACCCTGGAACGGGTGTTCCACGACCCCGCCCATGCCTATACCCGCAAGCTGCTGGACGCCGAGCCCGAGGGCGAGCCCGCTGCCGTAGCGACGGGTAGCGATAGCGTGATGGCCTGCCAGGACCTGAAGGTATGGTTCCCCGTCCAGAAGGGCTTCCTGCGGCGCACCGTGGACCACGTGCGGGCGGTGGACGGCGTCTCCCTGGCGGTGCGCGGGGGCGAGACCGTGGGCATCGTGGGGGAGAGCGGCTCCGGCAAGACCACCCTCGGCCTCGCCCTGCTGCGCCTCCAGAGCAGCCGCGGCGACATCGTCTTCCGCGGGCGCGACATCCAGGGCTGGTCCAACCGCCGGGTGCGGCCCCTGCGCCGGGAGATGCAGGTGGTCTTCCAGGACCCCTTCGGCAGTCTCAGCCCGCGCATGTCCGTGACCCAGATCGTGGAGGA
This sequence comes from Thiotrichales bacterium, assembly GCA_011389995.1. Lineage (GTDB taxonomy): Bacteria > Pseudomonadota > Gammaproteobacteria > JAABTG01 > JAABTG01 > JAABTG01. The sequence continues at coordinate 23,343 of JAABTG010000036.1, read as the reverse complement.
AGGGCTGCTGGTCCACGGCCTCGGCGCCACCCCGCAGGAGCGCGAGAGGCTCATCGTCGAGGCCCTGGAGGAGGTGGGGCTCGACCCCGCCGCACGCCATCGCTATCCCCACGAGTTCTCCGGCGGCCAGCGCCAGCGCATCGCCATCGCCCGGGCCATGGTGCTGAAGCCGCGACTGGTGGTGCTGGACGAGCCCACCTCGGCCCTGGACCGTACGGTGCAGAAGCAGATCATCGAACTCCTGCGCACCCTCCAGCGGCGCCACGACATCGCCTACCTGTTCATCAGCCATGACCTGGCGGTGGTGCGGGCCCTGGCCCACCAGCTCATCGTCATGCGCCAGGGCAAGGTGGTGGAGGCCGGCGACACCCGTCAGGTGTTCGACGAGCCCCGGGCCGACTACACCCGGGCCCTCATGGCCGCCGCCTTCGCCCATCGCCCTTTGGAGCGGGGCGGGCCCTGATTTAAACTGAGCCGCTCGTCAACCCTCACCCGGGAAGTTATCCATGGAGCTGTCCTCCCTCACTGCCGTATCCCCCATCGATGGCCGCTACGGCGCCAAGACCGCCGATCTGCGCCCCCTGTTCAGCGAGTTCGGACTCATCCACCATCGCGTGCTGGTGGAGGTGGAATGGTTGAAGGCCCTGGCGGCCCACCCCGGCATCACCGAGATCGCCCCCTTCAGCGACCATGCCCGGGGGATCCTGGACGGCCTGGCGGCGCGCTTCACCGAAGAGGATGCCCAGCGGGTCAAGAACATCGAACGCACCACCAACCACGACGTCAAGGCGGTGGAATACTTCCTCAAGGAGAAGATCACCGGCAACGCGGAGCTGGAGGCCGCCAGCGAGTTCATCCACTTCGCCTGTACCTCCGAGGACATCAACAACCTGGCCTACGCGGTGATCCTCAAAGAGGCGCGGGCCCAGGCCCTGCTGCCCCTGCTGGACGAGCTGGTGGACGTCACGGGCACCCTCGGACGGGAGCTGGCGGACCGGCCCATGCTGTCCCGCACCCACGGCCAGCCCGCCACCCCCACCACCATGGGCAAGGAGCTGGCCAACGTGGCCCATCGCCTGGGCCGCCAGCGGGACCAGCTGGTGACGGTGCCCATGATGGGCAAGATCAACGGCGCCGTGGGCAACTACAATGCCCACCTCGTCACCTACCCGGAGGTGGACTGGCCCGCCCTCGCCGAAGGCTTCGTCGCCGACCTCGGCCTCGCCTGGAACCCCTACACCACCCAGATCGAGCCCCATGACTTCATGGCCGAGCTGTTCCACGTCCTGGTGCGCTTCAACAACGTGCTGCTCGACCTGTGCCGCGACGCCTGGGGCTACATCTCCCTGGGTTATTTCAAGCAGAAGACGGTGGCCGGCGAGGTGGGCTCCTCCACCATGCCCCACAAGGTCAACCCCATCGACTTCGAGAACGCCGAGGGCAACCTGGGACTGGCCAACGCCCTGCTGGAACACCTGGCGGGCAAGCTCACCGTCTCGCGCTGGCAGCGGGATCTGTCGGACTCCACGGTGCTGCGCAATCTCGGCGTGGCCATGGGCCACTCGGTGCTGGCCTACCAGTCGGCCCTGCGGGGCCTCGGCAAGCTGGAGATCAACGCCGACGGCCTGGCGGCCGAACTCAGCCAGAACTGGGAGGTGCTGGCGGAACCGGTGCAGACGGTGATGCGCCGTTACGGCGTGGACCGACCCTACGAGCGCCTGAAGGAGCTGACCCGCGGGCGCTCCATCACCCGCGATGGACTCCACGACTTCATCCGCGGCCTGCCCATCCCGGAAGCGGCCAAGCAGGAGCTGCTGGAGCTCACCCCCGCCACCTACATCGGTAACGCCGCCGCGGCCGCCCGCCGCCAGAGCCATGAACCGAGACCATGAACCGAGGCCATGAAGCCCGGCCGTGACTGAGGGCGTGACCGGCGCCGCCATCGACATCCGGGAGGCGCCGTGGCCCGCCGCCGCCGCCGAGTTGCACGCCGTGCGCCGGGCCGTGTTCGTGGAGGAACAAGGTGTGCCGGAGGCCCTCGAGTGGGACGACCGGGACGCCGGCTGTCTCCACCTGCTGGCCCGGGATGGCACGGGCCGGGCCGTAGGCACGGTGCGCATGACCCGTGACGGCCACGTCGGGCGCATGGCCGTGCTGGCGGGCCATCGCCGGCGCGGCGTGGGCGCGGCCCTCCTCGCCCATCTGGTGGAGCATGCCCGCCGCGCCGGCCTGGCCACGCTGCACCTCAACGCCCAGACCACGGCCGAGGGTTTCTACCGCCGCCACGGCTTTCTGCCCACAGGCGAGGTGTTTCTGGAGGCCGGCATCCCCCACCGGCCCATGAGCCTCCGTCTGTAACCGCTTCCATTATCTATAATGGAAGTTGAATCTCATCAGGGACGGCGCATCTCATGACCATCGACCCATGACCATCGACCTCGGCCATCACATCCTCGGCGAGACCGCCGGGGTCATCGGTGTGGGCACCAGCGAAGAGGTCTGCGGGGTGGCCACGGCCCTGGTCGCCCAGGCCCGTTTCAGCGTCGACGTGGTCACCCGCGACCTGGACCCCGCGGTCTACGACGACACCGATTTTCTGGAGGCCCTGAAGGCCTTCGTCCTGGAACGCCGGCGGGTGGAGGTCCGCATCCTGGTGCGCGACCCCATGCCTGCCGTGCGCCGCGGCCACCGCCTCATCCCCCTGGCCCGGCAACTCTCCACCTTCTTCGACGTTCGCGTGCCGGCCTCCCAGCACCGGGATTTCAATCAGGCCTTCCTGGTGGTGGACGCCACCGGCTACATCCATCGCGAGCTGACGGAGCGCTATGACGGCACCGCCGACTTCAACGACCGTCTCCACGCCAAGGGACTGCAGCGCCTGTTCGAGGAGATGTGGGAGCCGGCGACCCCGACCCCCGAGCTGCGACGGGTGCATATATGACCATGAACGTTTCGCCCCCCGCCCATCTGCCGGTGGCCCCTGCCAGGGCGGATGACCGTGCCCGGCGCCGTCGCCGGGAGCCCCTTAAACGCTGGCTGGCGGTGTTGCTCGGTGTGTTCCTGGCCCTGCCGGCCCATGGTGCGGGCCTCGTCACCGAGGTCTTTTCCCTGGGCTTTCGCACCGTGGATGAGGTGGCGCCCATGCTCACCCCCCTGGTGCCCCGGCCCGGCGCGGTCACTGGCCTGGGCAATCGTCTCGTGGTACGCACCACCGCCGCCAACATGGCCGAGGTGCGCGACGTCCTGGCGGCCATCGACCGCCCCCCCAAGTCCCTCCTGGTGAGCATCAAGCGGGATAGCCTCGAGCGCACTGCCGGCCGCGGCGCCGACTCCCGTCTCGGCGTGACCCGAGGCGAGGCGCGTGTCTCTGCCGGCGGCGGACCCCGCGCCACCGGCGGCGGGGCGGTCATCCTCGACGACAGTGCGGGTCGACGCCTGGAAGGCCGGGTCTACGGCACAGACGGCCATCTCGAGGGACGGGGCGTCCAGAGCATCCGCACCATCGAGGGCCACGATACCTTCATCTCCGCCGGCGTCGAGATCCCCGTGCGCGGCCATCACTACGGCCTCAGCCACCGCGGCGCCATCACCCGCGGTGATACCCGTTACCGCAACATCGCCCGCGGCTTCTATGTGCGGCCCCTGATTCACGGCGACCGGGTGCGGGTGGAGATACGCAGCGTCGATGCACGGCTGGCCGCCGCCATCGACGGCATGGTGCATCGCCACGACGCCGATACCGTGGTGTCGGGCAAGCTGGGGAAGTGGCTGGTGGTGGGACGCGAGGACCAGGAGACGACCCGATCGCGGAAGGGTTTCGGCTATGGGGCCGGGGCCCGCACCCTGGAGGAATACATCCTGCTGCTCAAGGTGGAAGTGCTGCCGCAATAGGTCCATGCTGATTATTGGCCTTCCATGGCCAAAATCAGCACGGAAGACGAAAACGCGGTTTCCGTCTTCCTTCATTTTCCATGGCATCCGCCATGGAAAATGGCGGGGCATCCTGCCCCGCTCGGCAAATCGGCAAACTCTGAAATTAGTAAAGACTTTCCCCGAGGAGTCAGGGATGCGAATGTGAAAACGGCCGGGGTCACCGGCCGTTTCCTGACAGCGGGGCGATGCCCGACGGCTACATGCCGCCCTCGCTCATGGTATCGCCTTCCATGTCGTCCTCGGCGGCGTCCGGGCCGGAGGCGACGATCACCAGCAGCCAGATCACCAGCAGCGGCCCCCACAGGGCCACCGCGGCCCACAGCTTGCCGCGGGGCTTGGATGTGGCCACCTGCACCTCCGGCTCCTGGGCAGCGGGCTCGGGTGCCGGCTTGGCCTCAGTCTTCGGGGCCTCTGTGGCGACGGGTTCCGCCTTGGCTGGCGCGGGTTCCGCCTTGGCCGGCGCGGGGGCAGGCGTGGCGGCCGCGGACTTCTTGGCCGGCGCGGCCTTCTTGGCGGCAGGGGCGGCCTTCTTCTTTACGGCGGCCTTCTTGGCCACGGCCTTCTTCTTGGGTGCGGCCTTTTTCTTCGTGGCAGCCTTCTTCTTCACCGCCGCCTTCTTGGTGGCGGCGCCCTTGGCTGCCGGGGCGGCGGATTCCGTCTTCGCGGAGGACGCCTCTCCCGCCGGGGTATTGCCCGCAGCCGCGCCGGTGCCCTCTTCGCCCTCAGGTTTATCTACGTCTGCCATTCATATACTCCCCAGATTGGATGGAAAAGGTAAAGGAAGGAAAGGTCCCTGAAAGTCGAGTGCGTGACGCGCCGAGGTTGCGCGCCATGCTAACACATCCGTTATGGTCGAAGGTCCGGCGCGTAATCCACGGTGGGTGAGACATCCGGCTTCGCCTTATGCTTATAGGGCAAATTTAAATCAAACCGTGCGCGGATGCCACAGGGGCCCGGCCACGGCTCGGGCGCCTGGCCGGCCTCGTCATCCCCCGGCGTCTCGTTCGACTCCTCCCGTTGCATTATCATGCCCCTCTTATTCCACCATCCCGAACCCGGCCAATCCATGTATCTCATCGGCACGCCCGCTTATTCTGCCTTTCGCCTCGAAAAAACCCTCGACGCCGTGCGTGTCCACTGTCCGCAGGTGACGGGCCTCGATGCCCGCACCGTCTATTTCGTCGATGCCCCCGCCTTCCCTGAACCCCTGATTGACCGTCTGCGGGTATTGCTGGAGGCCCGTGAGGATGGCACCCCATTCCATATCAGCCTGGTGACGGTGCCCCGCCCCGGCACCATCTCCCCATGGTCCACCAAGGCCACCGATATCGCCCGCGTGTGCGGTCTCGAGGGCGTGGAGCGTATCGAGCATGGTGTGGCCTGGAGGCTGTGGGACGAGCGGGGCCCGCTGGCAGCGACGGCCGTTCACGGCGCCGCCGCGGCCCTCCACGACCGCATGACCGAGGCGGTGATGGATGACGCCGGGGAGGCCATGACCCGCCTGTTTCGTCATCCCGAACCCCGCCCCGTCGCCGTGGTGGATATCCTCGGGGGCGGACGTGGTGCCCTCGAGGCGGCCAACCGCGAGCTCGGCCTGGCGCTGAGTGCCGACGAGATGGACTATCTCATGGCGGCCTTCGAGGACCTCGGCCGCAACCCCAACGACATCGAGTTGATGATGTTCGCCCAGGCCAATTCCGAGCACTGCCGCCACAAGGTATTCAATGCCTCCTGGACCGTGGACGGCGAGGCCCGCCCCCACACCCTGTTCCAGATGATCCGCAACACCCACGCCTGCCATCCCGGCGAGGTGCTGTCGGCCTACGGCGACAACTCCGCGGTGATCCGGGGCGCCTCGGGCGACCGCCTGATGACGGGGCCCGACGGCGGCTATGTCTACCAAGAGGAGCCGGTGCACCTGCTGATGAAGGTGGAGACCCATAATCATCCCACCGCCATCTCTCCCTTTCCCGGCGCTGCCACCGGCTCGGGGGGCGAGATCCGCGACGAGGCGGCCACCGGGCGGGGCTCGCGCACCAAGGCCGGCCTCACGGGCTTCTCCGTCTCCAACCTGCGCCTGCCCGCCCTGCCCCAGCCCTGGGAGGTGGACCACGGCCGCCCGGCACGCATCGTGTCCGCCCTGGACATCATGGTGGAGGGCCCCATCGGCGCCGCGGCCTTCAACAACGAGTTCGGCCGCCCCAACCTGGCGGGTTATTTCCGCACCTACGAGCAGGCGGTGACCGGCGCCGACGGCACCGAGGTGCGGGGCTATCACAAGCCCATCATGCTGGCGGGTGGCATGGGCAACATCCGCGACGGCCATGTCCACAAGGAGCCCATCCCCGCCACCGCCCCCATCGTGGTGCTCGGTGGCCCCGCCATGCTCATCGGCCTCGGCGGCGGCGCCGCGTCGTCCATGGCCCAGGGCCAGAGCGAGCAGGCCCTGGATTTCGCCTCGGTGCAACGGGGCAACCCGGAGATGCAGCGCCGCTGCCAGGAGGTCATCGACCGCTGCTGGGCCCTGGGGGCGGACAATCCCATCCTCTCCATCCACGACGTGGGCGCCGGCGGCCTCTCCAACGCCCTGCCGGAGCTGGTACACGACAGCCACCGCGGCGGGCGCTTCGAACTGCGGCGCATCCCCAACGATGACCGCGGCATGTCGCCCCTGGAGATCTGGTGTAACGAGGCCCAGGAGCGCTACGTGCTGGCCCTGCGGCCCGAGGGCCTCGCCGCCTTCCAGGCCCTGTGCGAGCGCGAGCGCTGCCCCTGTGCCGTGGTGGGCGAGGCCCTTGGCGAAGAACACCTGACGGTGACCGACGAACACTTCGGCGACGCCCCCATCGATCTGCCCCTGGAGGTGCTGTTCGGCAAGCCCCCGCGCATGCACCGCGACTTCACCAGCCGGCCGGCGCCGCGGGACCCTGCTGCCCTGGCCGAGGTGCCCCTGGCGGAGGCGGCGCGGCGGGTGCTGCAGCTGCCGGCGGTGGCCGACAAGTCCTTCCTCATCACCATCGGCGACCGCACCATCACCGGGCTGGTGGCCCGCGACCAGATGGTGGGGCCGTGGCAGGTGCCGGTGGCCGACTGCGCCGTCACCGCCACCGGCTTTCACAGCCTCACCGGCGAGGCCATGGCCATGGGGGAACGCACCCCGGTGGCCCTGCTGGACGGGCCCGCCTCGGGTCGCATGGCGGTGGGCGAGGCCCTCACCAACCTGGCGGCGGCGGCCATCACCCGGCTTGAGGACGTGGTGCTGTCCGCCAACTGGATGGCGGCGGTGGGCCACCCGGGGGAGGACGCCGCCCTCTACGAGACGGTCCGGGCGGTGGGCATGGAGTTGTGCCCGGCGCTGGGGCTGGCCATCCCCGTGGGCAAGGACTCCATGTCCATGAAAACGGTGTGGTCCGAGGGCGGCGAGGAGCGCTCCGTCACGGCGCCCCTGTCCCTCATCGTCTCCGCCTTCGCGCCGGTGCGGGACGTGCGCCGTACCCTCACCCCCGCCCTGCGCACCGACTGCGGGGACACGGATCTGCTGGTGGTGGATCTGGGTCGCGGCCGCTGCCGCCTGGGGGCCTCGGCCCTGGCCCAGGTCTACGGGCGCCTGGGGGCGGAGGCCCCCGACCTGGAGGCGCCGGTGGATCTGCGGGCCTTCATCGACACCCTGTTGCAGTTGAACGCCGAGGGCCGGGTGCTGGCCTACCACGACCGCTCGGACGGCGGCCTCTTCGTCACCCTGTGCGAGATGGCCTTCGCCGGCGGCTGCGGCCTCAACGTGGTGCTGGACACCCTGGAGGGCGACCCCCTGCCCCTGCTGTTCAACGAGGAACTGGGGGCGGTGCTCCAGGTGCGCTCCGACGACAGCCGCGAGGTCCTGGCACGGTTGCGGGCCTGCGGCGGGCTGGCCGGGCACGTCCACTGTATCGGCAAGCCCGAGGCCGACGAGCGCGTCCTCATCCGCCGCTTCGGCGAGCCCCTGCTGGAGGCCTCCCGCATCGAGCTGCGGCGCCTGTGGTCCGCCACCTCCCACCATGTCCAGGCCCTGCGGGACAACCCGGAGTGCGCCCGCCAGGAGTACGACCGCCTGCTGGATGCCGAGGACCCGGGGCTCGGCGTGGCCGCCACCTTCGATGCGGAGGAGGACATCACGGCCCCCTGGGTCCATCTCGCCCGGCCCCGGGTGGCCATCCTCCGGGAGCAGGGCGTCAACGGCCAGCTGGAGATGGCGGGGGCCTTCCACCGCGCCGGCTTCGACGCCGTGGACGTCCACATGAGCGACCTCCTGACGGGGCGCCTCACCCTGGAGGGTTTCCGGGGGCTGGCGGCCTGCGGTGGCTTCTCCTACGGCGACGTGCTGGGCGCCGGCAGCGGCTGGGCGCGCTCCATTCTCATGAACCCCCGGGCCCGCGACCAGTTCGCGGCCTGGTTCGCGCGCCCCGACACCTTCAGCCTCGGGGTGTGCAACGGCTGTCAGATGCTGGCCCAGTTGCGGGAGCTGATCCCCGGTGCCGGACCCTGGCCCCTGTTCCGCCGCAACACCTCGGAGCAGTTCGAGGCCCGCCTGGTGATGGTGGAGGTGCCCGACAGCCCCTCCCTGTTCTTCGCCGGCATGGCGGGCTCGCGCCTGCCGGTGGCGGTGGCCCATGGCGAGGGGCGGGCCGAGTTCGCCGGCGACCAGGGCCCGGCGGACCTCGCCGCCGCGGGCCTGGTGGCCCTGCGTTACGTGGACAACCGCGGTCAGGTCACCGAGGCCTACCCGGCCAACCCCAACGGCTCGCCGGCGGGCATCACCGGCCTGACCACCGCCGACGGCCGGGTCACCGCCCTGATGCCCCACCCCGAGCGCCTGTTCCGCGCCGTCCAGTATTCCTGGCGGCCCGACGGCTGGGGCGAGGACGGGCCGTGGCTGCGCCTGTTCCGCAACGCCCGGGTGTGGGTGGGGTGAGAATTAGCGCCAGGGACGGGTCTTGGTGAATGGGAATAGGGAATAGGGAATAGGGAATAGGGAATAGGGAATAGGGAATAGGCAGAGAGCGTAGGCTGGGTTGAGCGCAGCGAAACCCAGCATGTCGGCTCATGCCAGGTCCCGACCCGGCATCAAAGGGAACCCGGGAAGGGGGCCGGCACGGCGCGACGGGGCAAGAATGGCCCGAAAGGGCCGCAACGCCGTAATCCGAATACATGATTAGGACAGAGGTAACGACCACCCGCCCTGACACGCCCACGTACCCATCCACACTGCCATGGCGGCACGGCCACCATGGCCACCGGAGAACACAGATGCTCATCAGGAGACCACCGGACATCCCCTCGTCGGAGATCACGCCCCGGGAACTCTATATGAAACGCCGCCTGTTCCTGAAGGCCGGCGCGGCGGGGCTGGCGGCGGCGAGCCCCGCGGCCGCGGCCTTCTTCGGAGGCGACAGCGAGGCGGACCGTATCGGTCCCGGGCCCAAGCCCTACGCGGATGCGCCGCGCCATCCGGCGAGCACCGAAGAGGAGCCCACCAGCTACAAGGACGCCACCACCTACAACAACTTCTACGAGTTCGGCACCGGCAAGGACGACCCGGCCAGGAACAGCGATGCCTTCGAGCCCCGGCCCTGGTCCGTGCAGGTGGATGGTGAATGCCACAAGCCCGCCACCCTCCCTCTCGACGACCTGCTGCGTCCCCATACCCTGGAGGACCGCGTCTACCGCCTGCGCTGTGTGGAGGCCTGGTCCATGGTGATCCCATGGGTGGGATTCCCCCTCGGGGACCTGCTGGCCCGCTTCGAGCCCACCTCGGCGGCCCGCTTCGTGGAATTCACCACCCTGCTGGACCCCGCCCAGATGCCCGGCCAGCGCTCCCGGGTGCTGGACTGGCCCTACCGCGAAGGCCTGCGCCTGGACGAGGCCATGCATCCCCTCACCATCCTTGCCGTCGGCCTCTACGGTGAGGTGTTGCCGAAGCAGAACGGGGCCCCCCTGCGCCTGGTGGTGCCCTGGAAATACGGCTTCAAGAGCATCAAGTCCATCGTGCGCATCCGTTTCGTGAGGGAACGGCCCGCCACCGCCTGGAACACCTCGGCGCCTCAGGAATACGGCTTCTACTCCAACGTGAACCCCCGGGTGAGCCATCCGCGCTGGAGCCAGGCCAAGGAGCGCCGCATCGGCGACGGCCTGCTGGCCCCCAAGCGCGAGACCCTGATGTTCAACGGCTACGGCGACCAGGTGGCCCACCTCTACGCGGGCATGGACCTGACGAAACACTTTTAGCCCCCAAAAAAAGGTGTCAGGAACCTTTTCCATAATGGAAAAGGTTCCTGACACCTTTTTCTTCGCCAGCCCCGCCGTTAGGGCCCATGGGAAGGATCTTGCCCCCTCAGAGATATCTCAAGCCCGTGGTCTTCCTGCTGTGCCTGGCGCCTCTGGTGGCCCTGGTATGGCGGGGTATGGGGGGCGACCTGGGGGCCAATCCGGTGGAGGCCATCACCCATCACACCGGGCTGTGGGCCCTGCGGCTGCTGATGGCGACCCTGGCCCTGACCCCCGTGCGACTGATCACGGGCTGGAGCGGGGTGCTGCGCTACCGGCGCATGGTGGGGCTGTTCGCCTTCTTCTACGCCCTGCTTCACTTCATCACCTACCTGTGGCTCGATCAGCATTTCGCCTGGGGGGACATCGCCACGGATATCCTGAAGAGGCCCTACATCACCGTGGGCTTCGGTGCCCTGGTGCTCCTGGTGCCCCTGGCCGCCACCTCCACCAACGCCATGGTGCGCCGCCTGGGGGCCCGGCGCTGGCTGCGACTGCACCGTCTCGTCTACGTGAGCGCACTGCTGGGCACGCTGCACTTCCTGTGGCTGGTGAAGGCGGACATCCGGGAGCCCGTGCTTTATCTGGCCCTGTTTGTCATGCTGATGGCCCTGCGCACCCCCACCCTGGGGCGGTTTCTACCCGGCGCCGCCGCGGGCCGGGGGGCGCGCCCCCGAGGCCGCACGGGGCCGCGGCCATGAAACTCACGCCTCGCAGCGGGGTCGAATGACAGGCGGACAGGGATCTAAGGTCATGACTGAGAAAGACGACACAAACCCCGATGACATAAGCATTTTCCGCCAGGAAATGGCGGACGTTCAGCGCCTGCGTCATGACCGTGTCCACCACCGTGGGTCGCGCCCGCCGCCCCGTCCCCTGCAGACCCTTCAGGAGCAGCGGGAGGTGCTGCGGGATATGATGTCGGACTACCATGACCCCGCCGAACTGGAGACCGGCGAAGAGCTGTCCTTCGCCCGCCCGGGGGTGCCCCGCAACACCCTGCGGCGGTTGCGGCGGGGCCAGTTCAGCGTGGAGATGGAGCTGGACCTCCACGGCATGACGGTGGCCACCGCCCGCGAGGCCCTCGCCCACTTCCTGCAGGAGGCCCGGGAGCACCATTGCGGCTGCCTGCGGGTGATCCACGGCAAGGGCCGCGGCTCCCGGGGCGGCCAGCCCATCCTCAAGGTGAAGGTGAATCACTGGTTGCGCCAGCGCGACGAGGTGCTGGCCTTCTCCACCGCCCGCGCCATCGACGGCGGCACCGGGGCCATCTATGTCCTCGTCAAGCGACGCTGACGAGTTCCCGCAACACCGTGGTGGCGAAGGCACCGCTGCGTAACTGAAAGGCGAGGACCCGGCTGTCCTCCGGCCCCCCCTCCAGGGTCAGATCCTCGACATTGAGCCGCAGGGCCCGGCGGTCCATCTCCAGGCCCAGGGCCTCGAGGGCCCCGCACCACCACCCCAGGTCCGCCAGGGCTGCGGCCTCGTGGTCCGCCGCCGGACCCCCGGCCGTTATGCCGCCACGCCCCCACAGGGGGCCTGTGGGATGGATCTCTCCGGCCCGGGCGCGCTCCCGGGTCGTCTCGTCGACCACGGCCACGGTGAACATGCCGTGGCGCCCGTCCAGGTTCATGACGTCTCCCTCCAGGGGCCGGTCCCAATCCCCGGCCGCCACCCGCCGCGCCAGCACCCGATTAAAGAGCAGGGAGCGGGCCGCCGACAGGTAGATGCCCCGGCGCTGGCGGTCCCGCACCCGGATCTCCCCCGCCAGCAGCCGCCGCGCCTCCTCCAGGTTGCCGCCATCGCGGCCGAAACGCTGCTCGCCGAAGTAGTTGGGGACACCGGCGGCGACCACCCGCGTCACCCGCGCCTCCAGGTCCGAGGCGTCACCGGCCAACTCCCGCAACACCAGCCGGAAGCGGTTGCGGCGATGGACCCCGCGGCGCAGCTTGCGGCCGTGGCGGGTGGCCACCAGCACCTCGATCCCCGGCTCGTCGAGGGCCTCCCAGGGGGGCTCACCTTCCCTGGGAGCGGGCAGGGAGAACCACTGGGTGGTGACGGCATCCCGGTCCTTGAGGCCCGACAGCCCCACGTCCCGCACCGCCACCCCGGCGAACCGCGCCAGGCGGCGGGCCACCTCTTGGCTGTTGAGGCCGGTCTTGCGCACCCGCAGGAACAGGTGGCCGCCCGCGCCCGCGGGCTCGAAGCCCAGCACCTCGTCCACCTGGAAATCCGCCGGCACGCAGCGAATGCGGGCGCTGAAGGCGGGCTCGCCCCAGGCCCGGGGGAGTTCCTCAGGGGCCATGGATCAAGGCCACGGCGTGGGCGGCGATACCCTCCTTTCGGCCGCTGAAACCCATGCCTTCCGTGGTGGTGGCCTTGACGTTGACGCGCTGCACGGGGATCCCGAGATCGGCGGCGATGTGGGCCACCATGGCGGGGACATGGGGGGCGAGCCGCGGGGCCTGGGCCACCACGGTGCAGTCCACGTTGCCGACCGCATAGCCCCGCTCCTGCAGCATGGTCATCACCCGGCGCAGCAGCAGGCGGCTGTCGACGCCGGCGAACTCCGGTGAGCGGTCCGGGAAATGGTAGCCGATGTCCCCCAGGGCCGCGGCCCCCAGCAGGGCGTCGCACAGGGCATGGAGCAGCACATCGCCGTCGGAATGGGCGGCGAGGCCGTGGCTGTGGGGGATGGTCACGCCCCCCAGCACCAGGCGCTCCCCGGCGGCGAAACGATGGGCGTCGTAGCCCTGGCCGATGCGCGGGCCGTCGCGGTTCATAGGATTTCCTCCGTGCCGTTCTTCCAGATAGAGGGCGGCGAGGGCCAGGTCGGCGGGGTGGGTCACCTTGATGTTGTCGGGGCTGCCCTCCACCAGGCACGGCCTGTGGCCCGCCCGCTCCATGGCCTCGGCCTCGTCCGTCACCATCCCGCCGACGGCCAGCGCCACCTCCAGGGCCGCCCGCAGTGGTCCCAGGCGGAACATCTGCGGGGTGAGGGCATGCCACAGGCCCTCGCGGCTCACCGTCCCCTGCACCGCGCCGTTAGCGTCGGCCCGCTTCATGGTATCCCGCACAGGCAACCCCAGGAGACCGCCCACGGCATGGCCGGCCAGTTCATCCATCAGGCGGCTGACGTCCGTCCTCCGCAGGCAGGGCCGCGCCGCATCGTGCACCAGCACCCAGTCGTCGTCGCCGGCACCGGCAGCGGCCAGGGCCGCCAGGCCGTTGACCACCGAATGGCAGCGCTCGGCGCCGCCGACGGTGACCATGAGGCCATCGCGGTCCACCATCCCGAGGGTGGGCCACCAGGCATCCCCGGCACCCAACACCACCATCACACCCCCGAGGCGCGGGTGGCCGAGGAGCACCTCGAGGGTGTGGGCCATGAGGGGGCGCCCCGCGAGTTCCAGATACTGCTTGGGGATGGCGCCGCCCATGCGCGCGCCCACACCGGCGGCGGGCACCAGGGCCCAGAAGCCCTCAGCGGCCACGGACAGGCGGGATCACCACCGCGGGGGGTGTTGGGTTTTTTGACCTGCCCATGGGATCATGTGGTGATGGGATTCAAGGACCTGATGGCTTTCGTCGTGGTCGCCATGGCGGCGGGTGGGCCGGCCATGGCGGCGGATCATTGCATTATCCTTCAGTACCATCATTTCAGTACAGCCACCCCGCCCGCCACCAGCATCGCGCCGCGGCGTTTCGAAGCCCAACTCGACCACCTGGAGGCGCACGCCTTCCGGGTGATGCCCCTGGACGAGGTGGTGACGGCCCTGGCCGCCGGCGCGCCCCTGCCGGAGCGCTGCGTGGCCATCACCGTCGACGACGCCTACGAGACCGTTTACTCGGAGGCCTACCCGCGCCTGCAGGCACGGGGCTGGCCCTTCACCCTGTTCGTCAACACCGACGCGGTGGATGACGGGCTGCGGCCCTATCTCGACTGGGACACCCTGCGGGACATGGCACGCAACGGCGTGGCCATGGAAAACCACAGCGCCAGCCACGACCACCTGATACGGCGCCGGCCCGACGAAGACGACGCGGCCTGGCGGGCCCGGGTGCGCGGGGATATCCTGCGGGCCGGGCGGCGCGTCGAGGAGGAGATCGGCCGCCGGCCCCGCCTCTTCGCCTACCCTTACGGCGAGTTCGACCTGGACCTCAAGGCCCTGGTCCGCGAGCTCGGCCTCACGGGCTTCGGCCAGCACTCCGGTCCCGCCTGGTCCGGCGGCGACCCCGGCGCCCTGCCGCGTTTTTCCATGTCCGGCCCCTACGGCACCCTGGAGAGTTTCGCCACCAAGGTCCGCACCCTGCCCCTGCCCGTGGCCCGCGCCGAACCGGCCGGGCCGGTGGTGGCCCTGGATACCTGGCGGCCCCTGCTGCGGCTGGTGATGCACCCCGGCGGCCACCCCTGGCAGGCCCTGCGCTGCTATGCCAACGGCAGCCCCGAGGTGGCGGTGCGCTGGCTCGCCATGGAGCCCCCCACGGTGGAGGTCCGGGCGCAGGAGCGCCTGGTGGTGGGTCGCAACCGCTACAACTGCACCATGCCCGCCGGGGACGGGGCCTTCCACTGGTACAGCCACAACTGGTTCCGACGCCACCCCGACGGGCGCTGGTACGAGGAGCCCTGAGGCCGATGATCACCGGCGTTTGAAGTCACTGGTAAGTAATATTAGTATATGGTGATATTCTACTTTGAGAAATCACCATGTCGGCAGCACGCATCATCCGCACCAGCGGGGCCATCGCCCTCCTCGCCACGGCCCTGGAGGCCGCCGCCTTCGGGCCCGGCGCCTACGCCCCCGTGAGTCACAATCCCGGCAGCTACAACCCCCACTACGCGAATCATTACGGCGCCCCCGTGCCCGCCGCCTACTGGCAGGGCCGCCACGTCAACGTGCACCCTGCCACTCCCTACCGCTCTGCGCCACGGCGGGTCACCCCGACGGCGACCCCGGCGACGACACCGGACCGCGGGTCCGCCGACGCACCGGCGGCGAACGGTCCCGCCAGGGCGACCTCCCGACAGCCGGACCCGGCCACCGCCATGTCGCCGGCCGCGGGTCCTCAGACGCATATCCCCGACACTGATATCAGCGCCGGCGAGGGGATCGTGGAACCCGTGATGGTGGAACGCATCCCCGATGATCTGGCCGGCCATCTGCCGGCCGCCGAGCGCAAGCGGCGCTTCCTGGAGATCCTCACGCCCCTGGTGCTGCTGGAGAATGAGCGCCTCACCGGCCTGCGGCAAGAGGTGACCGGCCTGGTGGAGCGCATGGCGGCGGGCGGCGAACTCGACGCGGCCGCAGGACGCCGCCTGACTGAGCTCGCGCGACGTTACCGGGTGGACGGCGATCCCCTGGAAGAACCCGCCGCCCGCGCCGCTCTACTGGCGCGGGTCGACACCATTCCCGTCTCCCTGGCCCTGGCCCAGGCCGCCAATGAGAGCGCCTGGGGCAGTTCCCGCTTCGCCCGCGAGGCCCGCAACCTCTTTGGCATCTGGACCTACGACGCATCCAAGGGCATCGTCCCCAGGCGCCGCGGCGCCGGCAAGAAGCATCTGGTGCGGCGCTTCGACAGCCTCGGGGATTCGGTGCGCTACTACATGCACACCCTCAACAGTCATCCCGCCTACGCCGGGTTGCGGGAACGGCGGGCGGGCCTGCGGGACGAAGGCGAGGAGCCCTCGGGCATGGCCCTCAGCGAGGGGCTGGAGAAATACTCCGCCAAGGGCCGGGAGTACGTGCGCATGATCAAGGACATGATCGAGGACAACCGCCTGGGCGCCCTGGAAACCGCCCGCCTGGCAGGCTGACGGCCAACGCCGGGAGTTGTCCCCCCTGACAGACCAGCCACCGGGCTTGTCCCGTCCTGCGCTCCCAGGAGCACACTGGGCACCCCAATTCAACATTCAAAATTCACAATTCAAAATTCAACCCCATCGCCGGGCCTGCACCTGACGTACCCCGCGGACTGCGATATGATGAATTCCGGTCCACAACATAGCCGGGGGCGGAGCCCCCTCAAGCCCCCATGGCCCCGAAAGAGCCGATCTACATCGCCCTCATCAGCATCCATGGCCTCATCCGGGGCCGCAACCTGGAATTGGGGCGGGACGCCGACACGGGTGGCCAGACCAAATACGTGGTGGAGCTCGCCAGTGCCCTGGCGGCACGGGAGGAAGTGGGACGGGTGGACCTCTTCACCCGCCGGGTGGTGGACCCCGGGGTCAGCACCGACTACGCCGAAGCCACCGAGGACCTGGCGCCCAAGGCGCGCATCGTACGCATCGAAGCAGGCCCCCCCGGTTACCTCCACAAGGAGGCCCTGTGGAGTCATCTCGATGCCTTCGCCGACAACGTGCTGGAATACCTGCGCCACCAGGACGCCCCACCCCACATCATCCACAGCCACTACGCCGATGCCGGCTACGTGGGGGTCAGGGTGGCCAACCATCTGGGCATCCCCCTCATCCATACCGGCCACTCCCTCGGCCGGGTCAAGCGCCGCCGCCTCATCGCCAGTGGCCTCAAGGGCTCGGACATCGACCGGCGCTACAGCATGTCCATGCGCATCGAGGCCGAGGAGGAGACCCTGGCCAATGCGGAGCTGGTGATCGCCAGCACCCGCAACGAGATCGAGGACCAGTACGGCCGCTACGACCACTATCAGCCCGACCAGATGGTGGTGAACGCACCCGGCACCGACCTCACCCGTTTCATGCCGCCCACCGGGCGGGAGTGGGACCACGGCGTCTTCGCCAGTATCCGTCCATTCCTGCGCAACCCGCGCAAGCCCATCATCCTGGCCCTGTCCCGCGCCGACGAACGCAAGAACCTGGCCACCCTGGTGAAGGCCTATGGCGAGACCCGCAAGCTGCGGGACAAGGCCAACCTGGTCATCGTCGCCGGCAACCGCGACGACATCCGGGAGATGGAGGCCAGCACCCAGCAGGTACTCACCGACCTGCTGTTGCTCATCGACTACTATGACCTCTACGGCAGGGTGGCTTACCCCAAGCACCACAAGTCCGATGACGTGCCGGCCTTCTATCGCCTGGCGGCGGCCAGTGGCGGAGTATTCATCAATCCGGCCCTCACGGAACCCTTCGGCCTGACCCTCATCGAGGCGGCGGCCAGCCGCCTGCCCATCGTCGCCACCGAGGACGGTGGCCCCCGGGACATCATCGCCCACTGCCGCAACGGCCTGCTCATCGACCCTCTCAACATCCGTGGCATGGCGGAGGCCCTGCTGGAATTGCTCAACGACCGCCAGCGCTGGCTGCGCTTCGCGGAGAACGGCCTCGAGGGCGCCCACCGCCATTATTCCTGGGAGGCCCACGCCGAGCGTTATATCGCGGCCATCCGGCCCATCGTCGACCACACCGGCATACGGGTGCGGCCGAGCCTTACCCGCAAGCGCACCCAGCACCACGACCGCGCCATCTTCACCGACCTGGACCAGAACCTGCTGGGGGATCGCGCGGCCCTCAAGGACTTCCTGGAATTCGTGCGCCGCAACCGTAAATGCGCGGGCTTCGGCATCGCCACCGGGCGCAGCCTGGAATCGGCCCTGAAGGTGATGCGCCGCTACGGCATCCCGGAACCGGACGTACTCATCACCAGCGTGGGCACCGAGATCCACTACGCACCGGAACTCACCGCCGACAGCAGCTGGGCCAAGCACATCGATCATCTGTGGAAGCCCAAGCGGGTGCGGGAGGTGCTGGACGAGATCCCCGGCGTCTACCCCCAGAAACAGACCGAGCAGACCCGCTTCAAGGTGAGTTATTTCATCGACCCCGCCAAGGCGCCCCCCATCGAGGAGATCCACCGCCTGATCCACCAGGCCGACCTGACGGTGCATGTGTTCCTCTCCTTCGGCCAGTTCCTCGACGTGGTGCCGGTGCGGGCCTCCAAGGGCTCCGCCCTGCGCTACTTCGCCGACCAGTTCGATATCCCCCTGGAGCACATCCTGGCGGCCGGCGGCTCGGGCACCGACGCCGACATGATGCGGGGCAATACCCTGGCGGTGGTGGTGGCCAACCGCCATGACGAGGAGCTGTCCCACCTGGTGGACACGGACAACATCTACTTCGCCCACGCCAGCTATGCCCGCGGCATCCTCGAGGCCATCGACCACTACGATTTCTACGGCGAGTGCCGGGTGCCCGTCCCCGAGGAGGAGCCGGCCATGGCGCCCCAGTGAGCACCACGGCCCCACGGCTCCAAGGTGCCAGCGGGCCGGCGGCGACGCCATTGCATTGCCGGGCCGCCACCTGATACATCTACCGGGCACCCACCACCGCTGAAGGACCACGACCCATGACAGGCAGACCCATCGTTTTCGGCGAGGTGCTGTTCGACCACTTTCCCGACGGCAGCCGGGTATTGGGGGGCGCCCCCTTCAACGTCGCCTGGCACCTGCAGGCCCTGGGTCTCGAGCCCCTGTTCATCAGCCGCGTGGGCGATGATGCCCTGGGCAACCAGATCCGCGACGCCATGATGGCTTGGGGCATGACCACCGCCGGCCTCCAGCAGGACAGCGGCCACCCCACGGGCACCGTGGAGGTGACCCTGGCGGGGGGCGAGCCCGCCTACGACATCGTCGCCCACCGCGCCTACGACCATATCAGTGCTGACGTCTTCCCGCCCGCCGTCGCGGGGGCGGGAATCATCTATCACGGCACCCTGGCCACCCGCGAAGGGGCCTCCAGGGCCGCCCTGGAGGCCCTTCTCGCCCACGGCGATACGCCGGTGTTCCTGGATGTGAACCTGCGGGACCCGTGGTGGCGACGGGACGCCGTCCTGGCCGACGTGGGCCGGGCCGACCACCTCAAGCTGAACGAGGACGAGCTCGACGTCCTGTTGCCGGATGCCGCGCCCCTGGCACAACGCATCCCTCGGCTCATGGAGGACTACGACCTGGCCACGGTGGTGGTCACCCGTGGCAGCGCCGGTGCCGAGGGCTTCGCCCGCGACGGCACCACCGCCCTGGCGGCGCCCCGCGCCGTGGTGGACGTGGTGGACACCGTGGGCGCCGGAGACTCCTTTGCCTCCGTCCTTCTGGCCGGCCTGTTGCGGGGCTGGCCCCTCCAGGCCACCCTGGAGCGGGCCCAGGAGATGGCCTCGGCCGTCGTCGGCCGGCGCGGCGCCACCGTCGCTGACGAAGACTTCTACCGGCCCTTCCGCGGCCACTGGAAAATATAATCCCATGAGCCGCCAGCCTCCCCTCACCGCGACCCTGGAGTTTCTCAGGGAGCACCCCTCCCTGGTGCACGGTTTCGTCCATCATCTCCAGACCCTCGGACGCAACCTGCTGGTGCGCAGCGAGCTGCTGGATGCCTTCGATGCGGTCTGCGCCGAGGACGCCTGCGCCGAGCTCCGGGACAGCCCCTTCGCCACCATCATGGGCTGGTGCCAGGAGGCGGCCATGGAAGGGGCCTGGATCTACTTCGCCCTGCGTCCGCGGGTGGCGAAGTGGGAATACCTGCGCCTGCACATGGATTCGGTGGAGGGGGCGGTGGTGCCGGTCAGCGAGTTCCTCGAGTTCAAGGAGCGGCTGGTGATGGGCCCGCGGGCCGGCGAGTGGACCCTGGAGGTGGATCTCGCCCCCTTCTCCCGGGACTTCCAGAAGCTCCACGAGGCGGACTCCATCGGCCGCGGCGTGGAGTTCCTCAACCGCCGGCTCTCCAGCCGCCTGTTCGAGGGGCTGGGCAAGGGTGATCAGCGGCTCCTGGCCTTTCTCCAGGTCCACAAGTACCGCGACCAGCAGCTGATGCTGAACGACGCCGTGGAGGACGTGGCGGAGCTGCGCAGTGCCCTGCGCCAGGCCGATAGGCGGTTGCGCGGCGAACCCCCCGACCGCTCCTGGGATGACGTATGCCACGACCTGCGCCGGCTGGGCTTCGAGGTGGGCTGGGGCCGCAACGTGGAACGCATCCGCGACACCATGCGCCTGTTGCTGGACATCCTGGAGGCCCCCTCGCCCCGCAACCTGGAGGCCTTCCTGGGCCGCATGCCCATGATCTTCTCCATCGCCATCGTCTCGCCCCACGGCTACTTCGGCCAGTCCAACGTGCTGGGGCGCCCCGACACCGGCGGCCAGGTGGTCTACATCCTCGACCAGGTGCGGGCCCTGGAAAACGAGATGCACCAGCGCCTGGAGCTGCAGGGCCTCGACTTCGAGCCCTCCATCGTGGTGTTGACGCGGCTCCTGCCCGAGGCCGACGGCACCAGCTGTGACCAGCGCCTGGAGCCCATCGCCGGCACCCGCAACGCCCGCATCCTGCGGGTCCCCTTCCGCGACGAGCAGGACGAGGTGGTGCCCCACTGGATCTCCCGCTTCGAGGTCTGGCCCTACCTGGAGCGTTATGCCGCCGACGCCGAGCGGGAGCTGCGGGCCGAGCTGGACGGCCGCCCCGACCTCATCATCGGCAACTATTCCGACGGCAACCTGGTGGCCTCCCTGATGTCCCAGCACCTCGGCGTCACCCAGTGCAACATCGCCCACGCCCTGGAGAAGACCAAGTACCTCTACTCGGACCTCTACTGGCAGGACAACGACCACCACTACCACTTCTCCTGCCAGTTCACCGCCGACCTCATCGCCATGAACACGGCAGACTTCATCATCACCAGCACCTACCAGGAGATCGCCGGCACCGACGACGGCCTCGGCCAGTACGAGAGCTACATGGCCTTCTCCATGCCGGGCCTGTACCGGGTGGTCCAGGGCATCGACGTCTACGACCCCAAGTTCAACATCGTCTCCCCCGGGGCCGACCCCCGCATCTACTTCCCCCCCGGCGAGGCGGACCGCCGCCTGCGCCACCTCGCCGCCGACATCGAGGAACTGCTGCTGGGCACGGCGCCGGGGCCCGATCGCCGGGGCGGCCTCACCGAACCCGACAAGCCCATCATCTTCACCATGGCGCGCATGGACCGCATCAAGAACATCACCGGCCTGGCGCGCTGGTTCGCCGAGAGCGAGGCCCTGCGGGAGCGGGCCAACCTGGTGCTGGTGGCCGGCCACGTGGACCCCAACCGCTCCAACGACGTGGAGGAGCGGGAGCAGATCCACTACATGCACGGCCTCATGGACAGCCACGGCCTCGACGGCCAGGTGAGGTGGCTCGGCGTCCACCTGGAGAAGAGCCTGGCGGGGGAGATATACCGTTTCATCGCCGAGCGCCGCGGCGTCTTCGTCCAGCCCGCCCTGTTCGAGGCCTTCGGCCTCACGGTGGTGGAGGCCATGACCACGGGCCTGCCCACCTTTGCCACCCGCTTCGGCGGCCCCCTGGAGATCATCGAGGACGGCGTGTCGGGCTTTCACATCGATCCCAACCACGGCGACGCCGCCGCCGCGCGCCTGGTGGAGTTCTTCCAACGCTGCGAGGAGGACCCCGGCCACTGGGACACCCTCTCCCGCGGGGCCCTGGAGCGGGTGGCCGCACGCTATACCTGGGCCAACTATGCCGAGCGCATGATGACCCTGTCGCGGGTCTATGGCTTCTGGAAGTACGTCACGGATCTGGAACGCACCGAGACCCGGCGCTACCTGGAGATGTTCTACGGCCTGTTGCTGCGACCCCGGGCCCGGGAGATAAGGCCCGGGAGATAGCGCCCCGTAAAGAGCAAATTAGCGGCGACATCGGCCCCCAGGATGGGCGCCACGAGGGCTGAACCCGGGCCCCTAAGTCCGTCAAGGGCGGACGGGCCCGGCCGGACTGAGTCCCTACCATTTTCTACCATAGGAGCGGGGAATGTTCGAGAGCGTCTTTTTCCAGATCGGTGCCATCCTCGGCCTCGCGGCCGTTGGCGGCGCCCTCGCCCAACTGCTGCGTCAGCCCCTCATCGTCGCCTTCATCGTGGTGGGCATCCTGGTGGGCCCTGCGGCCTTCGGCATGGTGAGCCACAGCAGCGAGATCGAGCTGTTCGCCCGCCTCGGCATCGCCCTGCTGTTGTTCGTAGTGGGCCTGAAACTGGACCTGCACATCATACGCACCGTCGGCCCGGTGGCCCTGGCGTCCGGCCTCGGCCAGGTGATCTTCACCTCGGTGGTGGGCTATCTCATCGCCCTGGCGCTGGGCATGTCCCATGTCGAGGCCATCTACGTGGCGGTGGCCCTGACCTTCTCCAGCACCATCATCATCGTCAAGCTGCTGTCGGACAAGCGCGAGGTGGACTCCCTCCACGGGCGCATCGCGGTGGGTTTCCTCATCGTCCAGGACATCGTGGTGGTGCTGGTGATGATCGGCCTCACGGCCTTCGGCCAGGCCGGCGGCGGGGAGGTCCACATGGGCTGGGAGGCCCTGAAGATCCTGCTCAAGGGGATCCTGATGCTGGTGACGGTGGCGCTGCTGATGCGCTATGTCCTGCCCGGCCTGATGCGCCGCCTGGCCCACTCCTCCGAGTTGTTGATGCTGTTCGCCATCGCCTGGGCGGTGCTGGGGGCCTCGGCGGGTGACGCCCTCGGTTTCAGCAAGGAGGTGGGGGCCTTCCTCGCCGGCATCTCCATCGCATCGACGCCCTACCGGGAGCAGGTGGCGGCACGGCTGGTGAGCCTGCGGGACTTCCTGCTGGTGTTCTTCTTCATCGAGCTCGGCGCCACCCTCGATCTCGGCCTGCTGGGAGGCCAGGTGGGGGCGGCCATCGTGTTCTCCCTGTTCGTGCTCATCGGCAATCCCCTCATCGTCATGGCCATCATGGGCTACATGGGTTACCGCAAGCGCACCGGCTTCCTGGCCGGCCTGACGGTGGCCCAGATCAGTGAATTCTCCCTGATCCTGGGGACCCTGGGTCTCAGCCTGGGACATCTGGAGCCGGAGACCCTGGGCCTCATCACCCTGGTGGGGCTCATCACCATCAGCGTCTCCACCTACATGATCCTCTACTCCCACCCCCTGTACGAACGCCTGGCGCCCTACCTCACCCCCTTCGAGCGCAAGGTCCCCCATCGGGAACGGGAGATGCCCCAGGAGGGTGACGGTAATATCGATATTCTCCTCATCGGGCTCGGGCGCTTCGGTGCCACCATGGCGGAGAGCCTGCGCCGGCAGGGTGCGCGCCTGCTGGCGGTGGACTTTGACCCCGAGGCCGTGGCCCTTCA
>JAABTG010000285.1 GCA_011389995.1 Thiotrichales bacterium | reverse complement strand
TAGTCCCCCTGTCGCATCTTCTCCTTGTAGGGATAGTAGGCCTCGGCCTGGCGGTGGAGCTGGTCCTCGTCCACCCCAATGTCGGTGAGGCTCGGCATCCCGAGCACTTCGCCGGTACCCTCCTTCATGGCCGCGGTGGTCTTGTCTGTCATTGCCGATCCTCCCGTCTTTCGGTTTGCAAAAAATATCCATGTTACGCGCAAGGAAATGACTCGACCACGACCTGGCTCAATAAACGGGTGGATTTACCCCGGCGTCGGGGGGGCGGCCGCCGGTCACCCGTGGGGCTGCCCATTGCCTCTCGGTGACGGGCCTCAAGGGGCCTCGGGGGAGCCGACCCGCTGACGGCGATGGCGCTGCGGAAACCTCCGTTCAGGCCCGCGACGTTGGATGGGGGTAGGGCCGGATACGCCATCCGGCGGGCCCGGGTTGCAGCTCACGAACCCGGGGGCATGGGCTGTCACCCGGCTTTAATTATCGAATAATATTGCGAAGCATTCGCATTAGTGCGAGCATTAACATAGCTTAACGCGATAAAATTCGCCGAACCCAAGGCCCGCGAGATGCCGTCCGCCCCCGAACCTTCCCTCGACGCCCTTTACGTCAATCATCATGGCTGGCTGCACCGGCTGTTGTACCGCCACGTCGGGTGTACCGAGACGGCGGCGGATCTGGCCCAGGATGCCTTCATGCGGTTGCTGGTGCGGGACGAGGACGTATTGCGGATTCGCGAGCCCCGCGCCTACCTGCGGCGCATCGCAGATGGCCTGGTGGCCAACCACTGGCGGCGGCGGGATATCGAGCGGGCTTACATAGACGCCCTGAGGGAGCAGCCGGAAGGCGTGGCCCCCTCGCCGGAGCAGCATCACATGGTCATCGAGACCCTGCTGCACATCGACAAGGTGTTGCGAGGGTTACCGGCGCGGGTCCGCCGCGCATTCCTGCTCTCCCGCCTGGACGGCGTGCGCTACGGCGAGATCGCCGCCACCCTGGGCGTCTCGGAGCGCATGGTGAAGAAATACATCGCCCAGGCCATGCTTCATTGCCTGCGGGCAGGGGAGTGCCGGGCATGACCCTGCGCCAGGATGGGGACCCCCTGGAGCAGGCGGCCCACTGGTTCGCCACCCTGGTGGATGAAGAGGCCACCGAGGCCGACCGCCGTCAGTGGCGACGCTGGCTGCGGGACGACCCGGCGAACCGCCGGGCCTGGGCCCGGGTCGAGGCGTTCGATCGACGCTTCAGGGAGGTACCCGCCGCGCCGGCCCGCCACGCCCTGGGGGCCGCCGGCCGGACCCGCCGCCGGGTACTCGGCGGACTGGCGGGGCTGGCCCTGGTGCCGGTGGGCTGGACCCTGAGCCGGGCCCTGCCCGGCAGCCCGGGGGGCGCGGACATACGCACCGCAGTGGGTGACGTGAAGGAGGTCCCTCTCCCCGGCGGCGGCCGCCTGTGGCTCAACACCGACACGGCCGTGAACCTGGACCATGCCCAGGGCCGGCGGCGCATCAGTCTGCTGGCGGGAGAGGCCCATATCCGCACGGGTGCCGACGGGCGGCCCCTGGATGTCCGCACACCCTTCGGCCGGCTCACGCCCCTCGGCACGGAGTTCACCGTGCGCATCGGTGAAAAAAATGCCCGGGTGGCGGTGACGGCGGGACGGGTGGCGGTCACATCCGGGCCCGGAGATGAGCCCCTGGGCATCGTCGCCCCCGGAGAGGCCATGACCTTCCATGAAGGCGGCGTCATCGCCAGGTCGCCCCATTCCCCGGGGCTGGACGGGTGGGTGAAAGGGGTCCTGATCGCCGACGAGCAACCCCTGGGCGCGTTTCTGGACAACCTGGCCCGGTACAGGCATGGAGTGGTGCGCTACGACGAGCGGGCCGCCGCCCTCACCCTGGTGGGGGCCTTTCCCCTCCACGACACGGATCGCATCCTGGATGTCCTGGAGGCATCCCTGCCCGTCAGGGTGTCGCGCCTGACCCCCTGGTGGGTCGAGGTGGAGGGCCTTTAGAGTGCCTCGCGGGGGCCCTGGTCCCCTTTCCTGGCGGGTCCCGCGCCGGTCATCCGCACCCTGACCATCATGCGAGTTCCCTGCGAGGCGTCGATCTGACGATCCCGGTTCCCCTTTTCCCGGCTTACGGGGCATAGCAGGTAGAACCCCTGTGAATCCTCGAGAAAAGGAGCAATCCCCCATGTCATATCCATCCCCGCGACGCCGTGCGCGTCCCTTCGTAGCCGCATTGGCCCTCGCGCCCCTGTTCGTGGCCGTGGCCCCACCCGCCGCGGCCCAGGCCGAGGCCGCTCCTGCGGAGACCAGCCAGGCCGGT
>JAABTG010000284.1 GCA_011389995.1 Thiotrichales bacterium | reverse complement strand
GCGGCCAGTCCCTGGTGGTATGGGCCATACGCGAGGGCCGCCAGTGCGCCCGGTCGGTGGACGAGTACCTCATGGGGAGCACCGAGCTGCCACGCTGAAACCCCGGGCGCTCGATGATGGCAGAAGGCCTCCTGGACTGATCCCGTCGCTCGGGCTGGTCCGGCCGGCCGACGGCCGTCGGCCCCATTCCGGCCGCTCCAGTCGTCGAGGGCCTTGACCCGACGGGGTTTCTCAAGGCAATGGGGTCTGCCGTCGCTAGGAAGAGGAAGGAGCAACCCGACGCCTACTCTGGCGTAAAGGCGTAATTGGCTGACTTTTCCCCGATGGGCCGTGGGCCCGGCGTTGTCCGACCTGGCGCCAGGCGAAGATGGCGATCGCCGGCCCCCTCGAGGATCCCAGGAGCATAGACGTGGACAACCTTTTTTCTCTGGCAAGGGGCGGCATCGTCCTGCTGCTGATGGCGGTCCTGGCGCCGACGGACGCCAACGCCCAGGTCGATACCCTGCCCGCGAAGGCGGTCTCCATCTACGAGGATGCTCAAAGCCGCTACCAGGCGGGAGATTACGCCGGTGCCGTCATCCAACTGAAGAACGTCCTTCAACAGGAGCCCGGTTACCTGCCCGCCCACGTCCTTCTGGGGCGGACCTACCTGCAACAGGGTGAGGGTGCCTCCGCCGAGTCGACCCTGAGGCTGGCCCAACGTCTGGGTGCGGACCCTGGACTCACGTCGCCATTGCTGGCTCGCAGCTACCTCCTGCAACTCAAACCTGAGGTGCTGCTGGCTGAGATCCGGCCCGAAAGGTTCGAAGGCCGCCTGGCAGGAACCCTCTGGAACCTCCGCGGCCAGGCCCATCTCGATCGCGGGGAACTGGAGGCGGCGGACGAGGCCTTCCAGAAGGCGGCAGAATTCGATACCGGTGGGGTCGAGCATCTGGTGGGGCAGGCCACGGTCCTGCTACGGGGTGGTGATACCCGCGGCGCCGAGCACCTGGCCAGGATGGCACTGGGACGCGCCCCCGACGACGTCGAGGCCTTGAACGTCAAGGCCTCGGCCCACCACGCCCGGGGTGAGGCCGATGCCGCCCTGGAGGCCTACGATCGTGTCATCGAACTGAATCCGGGGCATGTGGATGCCCGCATCGCCAGGGCGGGCTTGCTGGTGGACATAGGGCGGGGCGATGACGCCCTGCCTGACATTGAGTACGTCCGGCAGAACCATCCCCTGGACCTGAGAGCGCCCTATTTGAAGGGCGTCATCCTGTTCCAGGAGGGACGGGACCGGGAGGCACGGGACGCCTATCTGGACGCCGCCGGAATCAGTGATCGGATTCGCCCGGAGTTGTTCGATCGCCGCCCCATATTCGGCTTCATCGCCGCCCTGGTGGACTACACCCTCGGCCGCTACGAGAAGGCGGAGGAGCGCCTCAAGCCCTATCTGCAGGTCCATCCCGACAGCGCTCCCGCACGCAAGATCCTCGGCGCTATTGCCCTGGCGAGAAACGCGCCGGCTGCCGCGGTCACGGAGCTGGAGCTTGGGCTGCGCTCCGCTCCCAACGACTATCGGCTGCTGTCCATGCTGGGCCAGGCCTACCTCAGGATGGGGTACCCCGAACGGGCGACGGCACTACTGGAGCAGGCCAATCAACTGAGTGCCGGAGACAGCGAGGTCAGGTTCAACCTGGCCATGAGCCGCTATGAGTCAGGTGCGTTGGGGAGCGCCATGCAGGATCTGGTCTCCATACTGGAAGACGACGCGGACAACACCCAGGCCGGCCTCATACTCACCACCGTATACATCCAGCGCCGGGAGTTCGAGAAGGCGGCCACGGTGGCGGAGGAGATCATCCAACGCAGTCCGGCCAACATCTCCTTTTACAACCTGCTGGGCTCCGCCCAGGCCGGCCTCGGCCGCATCGATGACGCCCGCGTGAGCTTCGAGAAGGCCCTGGCCCTCGACTCCCGGTTTCTGCCCGGCCAGGTGAATCTCGGCAAGCTGGAGCGCATGGCGGGTAATCTGGACCGCGCCGAGGAACATCTCCAGGCCGCCCTGGAGTTGCGCCCCGATAATCCCGAGGTGTTCGTTGAACTGAGCCGGGTCGAAGGGGCCAGGGGCGATCAGGAGGGCGCCATCCGGTGGCTTGAGAAGGCCGCTGACACCGAAGGTGGGGCCATCAAGGCGCGGCTTGCCCTGGTGGAAATCTATCTGGATACGGGCCGTATCCAGGATGCCCTGATGACCGCCCAGGCGGCAGAGCACGATGCGCCCGGAAACGTGGAGGCCCAATTGGCTTTGGCCACCGTTCATAGGGCCCGCAACCGCCCCGATTTGGCGCGG
>JAABTG010000283.1 GCA_011389995.1 Thiotrichales bacterium | reverse complement strand
CGAGGCGGCCACCAGCATTGCGCACGCCGGCACAGTCCGACGCAGGCAGCGCCTCAGGAAGGTCATATCACGGCCGGAACTGCTCATCAGCCTGGTTTCGAGAACCCCGCGAACCCCTGAAATCTGTTGGGTTTTTGCATTAATCATTCCGAGCCCAAGCGGTTCATTCCCAATCAAGCAGTTACGCCACCGCGGGGCGCAGACAACCGGCCGCCGCCGATAAAAGTGTAAGTTTTTCCGACACCGAAGACCGGGTGGGGACGGGGGATGAGGGACGGCCAAGAGGAAACTTAATCCAAGTCATGGTGGGTCGCCAAGTGGGAACTGGGGTTGGACCCGGGGAAACAATTTAAGATCATCAATTGGGATATACGCGCCGCCCGAAAACGGACTTAAAGACGGCTTTTTTGCGGAAGAATCGGGCCCGATTGGCCGCGACGGACCCGGCGGCGCACCGTAAACACGAGCTGCTCACCAGCCGGCTTGAAGACCGCGTTTCTCGGCCAAAACGAGCCGTTCAAGCCGGTTTTTGGGCCCCAGAGAATAAACGGCGTATTGTTTTTATTGGGTTTCCAGAGGTCCGACCCTGGTTCCCTGAGTTAGGTAAACTGTGCCCGGTACTGGAAAGCTTAGGAGCGGCGAGATGACAAAAGCAAAGGTGGATGAACAACAGTATGTCCGGCTGATTCGCGAGAAAATGCAGGAACACCCACAGTATCGGGAAGGAATGGGCGTCGAACTAAGTCCGGCAGGCGTGGGAAAACCTTTGGGCTTTTCTCCGGTGGGGGAGCCGGAGGCGGATGCGCGCACTGTCATGGCGTGGGCGGAAAGTGAAGTTCGAAGGGAGTATGAGTTGGACGTTTCGGATTCTATCTGAACGAAGGTGAATGGCCATCAGGGCTTCTGGAACCAGGCCAGGGGCGATGGGGAACTGTGGTGGGGAGCCGCCAGGACAGGAGAAAGAGGGGTCGGACCCAGGGAAATAATTTAAAATCATTAACTTGGACATGCACGCCGCCCGAAAACGGGACTTAAAGGCGGCTTTTTATGGGGAAAACGGACCCGATTGGCCGCGACGGTCCCGGTGGCGCACCGTAAACACCAACGGCTCACCAGCCGGCTTGAAGGCCGCGTTTCTCGGCCAAAACGAGTCCTTCAAGCCGGTTTTCCGCCTCCAGAAAAATAAACAGCGCATTGTTTTTATTGGGTATCCAGAGGTCCGACCCCGCTTCCGGTAAGCGCCCTCAAACCCGCAACCAACCGGAGGCTGCATTTGAACGCTCTCGACCTTCTCGTCGACCTACACCGACAGGCCCAACGCCAGGGGCCGGGCGGCGGCCATGAAACACGCCTCGCCATCACCCTGTCGGGTCTCAGGGCGAAAAAAGGCTTGAAGATTGCCGACGTCGGCTGCGGCACCGGGGCCTCGGCCCGCATCCTCGCCCGGGAGCTCGACGCCGTGGTAACGGCCGTCGATTTCCTGCCGGCCTTCGTCCACGACCTCGACGGCGCGGTGGCAAGGGAGGGCCTCGGCGAACGGATCGAGGGCGTCGTCGCGTCCATGGAAGACCTTCCTTTCGATGAGCAATCCTTCGACGCCATGTGGTCGGAAGGCGCCATCTACAACATGGGTTTCACGAAGGGCGTCGGGGCCTGGCGCTGTTTCCTGAAGCCGCACGGCATCCTGGCGGTGTCCGAGCTGACATGGCTGACCCAGGCAAGGCCCGCCGAGCTGGAGCGCCATTGGATGCAGGAATACCCCGAGGTGGATACGGCATCGGCCAAGATGGCCGTGCTGGAGGAAAACGGCTTTTCGCCCGTCGGATATTTCGCCCTTCCGAGACGATGCTGGCTGGACAACTACTACCGCCCCCTGCAGGCCCGCTTCGCGTCGTTTCTGTCCCGCCATGGCGACTCGGAGGCCGCGACGGCCCTGGTGGCGGCGGAACAAGACGAGATCGCCCTCTACGAACGCAACGCGGCCTTCGTCAGCTACGGCTTTTACGTCGCCAGAAGAACCGGCGACTGAAGGGCTCACAGGGAAACACCGCACCCTTCCGCGTTCCCCGCGCAGTCCGGCTCCCATGGGGCTCAGGGATGGGCCGTCGCCGCCATCGCGTCGGCGGTGGAAATGGGACCGCCCGACCCCTGCGTGGACCGGGTCGGGCGGCGCCGTGCCTTACTGGTGAGGCAGCAGGCCCTAGGGCTCCGGACCCAACTGGGTCTTCAGGAAGCGGGTGAAGCGGGCCCAGGACTCGGTGTCGGCCTGCTCGTTGTAGCGCTCGATGCCGAACACGGTAAAGGCGTGGCGGGCACCGCCGTAGGTGATCATCTCGTGGGGGACGCCGGCGG
>JAABTG010000282.1 GCA_011389995.1 Thiotrichales bacterium | reverse complement strand
GGCGCCAATGTTCGCGGGCAAGCCCGCTTCTACAGGGACTGTCTTCAGGCGGCAATGGTCCACGTCCCTCGTCTACCCATAACGCAACAACTCAAGCCTGACCCGGGCTTCATAACGCAACAACTCAAGCCTGACCCGGGCTTCCATCAACCCTTGAGGCTGCGGGTGGCCTCGGCGATGCGGCGGCCGAATTCCCGGGCGGTGGTGATGTCCCCGGGCGGCGGGGCCTCGTCGGGGCCGGCGTCCGCCGGTGACTGGGCCATGAGGCCGGCGTAGGCGCCCAGGTAGTTGATGTCGTCGCGGGTGGAGGCCTTGGCGTTGGCCGCCATCATGCCGGTGCCCACCCACACCATGGCATGCTGCATGGCCAGGGTGATGAAGTAGTGCAGGGTGGAGTGCTTGTCGCCGTTCATGGACGCCGAGTTGGTGAAGCCGGCGGCCAGCTTGTCCTTCCAGGCGTGACTGAACCAGCGCTTGCTGGTGGCGTCGGCGAAGCGTTTGAACTGCCACGATGCCATGCCCATGTAGGTGGGGGAGCCGAAGACGATGGCGTCGGCGCGGTCCAGCACCTCCCATTCATGGTCGTCGATGGTACCGTCTTCGCCGATGGTGATGAAGGCGGCGGTGGCGCCGGCGGCCTCGAGGCCCGCCAGCACGGCCTCGGCCTGCCTGCGGGTATGGCCGTAGCCGCTGTGGTAAACGATGGCGATGAGGGACATGGGTCTTCTCCCTGGGTCATGGGCGATGGGTCATGGTCGATGGGTGAGGGTGGCCGGGTACCCCGTGGCGGGGCGGGTGCCATGGGCGCCGGTCCTCAGGGCAGGTCGAACAGCAGCACCTCGGCCGCGTCCACGCCCTCGAGGCCGAGCCCCGCCAGGTCGGCGGCGAAGGCACCGTCGCCGCCCTCGAGGGTCTGGTCCTCCACCCGCAGGCTGCCCCGGGCGACGTGGATGTAGGCGCGGCGACCGGCGGCCAGAGGGTGGGTCACCGTCTGGCCGGCCTCCAGCAGCGTGCCGTACAGGAATCCGTCCTGGTGGGCGGCGATGGAGCCCTCCCGGCCGTCGGGAGACACCAGCAGGGCCAGCCGGCCGCGGCGCTCCTCGAGGGGGAACCGGTGCTGGTGGTAGGCCGGGGTCACGCCGCGGGTGTTGGGCAGCAGCCAGATCTGCAGCAGGTGCACGGGCGTATCCGCTGAGGGGTTCATCTCGCTGTGGCGTACGCCCGTGCCGGCGCTCATGTGCTGCACCTCGCCGGGGCGGATGACCGAGCCGTTGCCCATGCTGTCGCGGTGGGCCAGCTCCCCCGCCAGCACGTAGGTCACGATCTCCATGTCCTTGTGGCCGTGGGTGGGGAAGCCGCCGCCGGGGGCGATGACGTCGTCGTTGATGACCCGCAGCACGGAGGTGCCCACGAAACGGGGGTCGTGGTACTCCCCAAAGGAGAAGGTATGGTGGCTGTCCAGCCAGCCCAGGCTGACGTGGCCGCGCGCCGCTGCCGGTCTGATCTCGAACATTGCACTCTCCCGTCGATTGTTGATGACCGTTAAGCTAGCAGAAGCCCCGGGCGGGATTAACGGCCGCCATCGACATGCACCGTTACGCCGGGCGTAACGACGCCGGCGGGTCATGGGAGGGGCGATTCGAAGGGGGGTGGGGGGATGGAGCATCTGGCGGAGTTCGTGGCGGTGGCCGAGGAGGGCTCCTTCGTGGCGGCGGCGCGGCGCCTTGACACCACCACCGCTTCTATCAGCCGGCGCATCAAGGCCCTGGAGCAGCACCTCGGCGTGCGGCTGTTCCAGCGCACCACCCGCACTATTCAGCTCACGGAGGCGGGCGAGCTCTACTATCCCACCGCCCGCCAGGTGCTGGACGACCTGGCGGTGGCCCGGGACCAGCTGCAACGGGTGGCCACCGAGCCCCACGGCAGCCTGCGGGTGGTGGCCCCCATGTCCTACGGCCAGCGCCGCATCGCGCCCGTAGTGGCCACCTTCGCCGCCGCCCACCCGGGGCTGCACATCTCCCTGCGCCTCGACGACGAGGAGACGGATCTGGTGCGGGAAGGCTTCGACCTGGCCCTGCGTATCAGCCATCCCTTCGATTCCACCCACGTGGCGCGGCCCATCGTGCCGGTGCCGCGTCTGCTGTGCGCCGCCCCCGCCTATCTGGCCCGGCGCGGCACTCCCGCCACGCCCGCCGACCTGCTGCACCACGACTGCCTGCACTACAGTGTCCTCGCCACCACCGAGGAGTGGACCTTCGACGGCCCCGGCGGCAGCCAGGCCATCGCCGTGGACGGCCGCTTCTGCAGCAACAACGGCGAGGCCCTGATGGCGGGGGCCGTGGCCGGCCTCGGCATCGCCCTGCTGCCCGAGTTCATAATCGCTGAGGCCCTGG
>JAABTG010000281.1 GCA_011389995.1 Thiotrichales bacterium | reverse complement strand
GCCAGTAGCAGGCGGTTACGTTCCCCGCCGGAGAGCGTGCTCACGGGCGAACGCAGGCGCTCGGGCGGAAACAGGAAATCCCGCAGATAGCCGGCCACATGCTTCTCTCGACCGTTGATGGTGACGGTATCGCGGCCGTCACCGACCGAGGCCATGACGGAGGCCTCGGGGTCGAGGACGGCCCGCTGCTGATCGAAATACGCCACCTGGAGCCGGGTACCGCGCTTGATGGTACCCGCCGTGGGGTCGAGGTCACCCAGCAGGAGCTTCAGCAGCGTAGACTTACCGGCGCCGTTGGGGCCAATGATGCCGATACGGTCGCCCCGCAGCACGGTGGTAGTGAGCTCGCGAACCACCGGTTCACCATCGCCGTAGGCGAAAGTGACATCCTCAGCCTCCACCACTATCTTGCCCGAAGTCTCGCCGGCCTCCAGACGCAGTTTGGCGCCACCGCCGCGTTCGCGGCGACGGCGTCGTTCTTCGCGCATGGCCTCGAGGGCCCTTACACGACCCTCATTACGGGTACGCCGGGCCTTGATACCCTGGCGAATCCAGGCCTCCTCTTCGGACAATCGTTTATCGAAACGGGCGTTGTGACGGGCCTCCACCTCGAGCTGCTCGCTTTTGAGGCGCAGATAGTCGTCATAACTGCCGGGCCACGAACTGAGGGTACCGCGGTCAAGCTCGACGATGCGGGTAGCCAGACGGCGCACGAAGGCGCGGTCATGGCTGATGAAGAGTAGGGCACCGGTGTACTCCACCATGAATTCTTCCAGCCAGGTTATGGCCTCGATGTCCAGATGGTTGGTGGGCTCATCCAGCAACAGCACATCGGGGTCGCAGGCCAAGGCACGGGCCAACATGGCCCGGCGGCGCCACCCCCCCGAAAGACCCCCCATGGGCGCATCGCCATCCAGTCCCAGGCGTGACAGCACTGCCTCCACCCGCTGCTCCAGCTGCCAGGCGTCGGCCGCCTCCAGGCGGTGTTGCAGGTCTTCCAGGCGTTGCATGTTGGCCGTCGAGGGATCGTGAGCCAGGGCGGCGGCCACGTGATGATAGTCGGCCAGCAGCCGACCCTGCTCCGGCAACCCGCCGGCCACCACGTCGAATACGGTATCCTCGCCGTCGAACGTCACCTCCTGGTCCAACCAGGCCACCCGGGCGCCCGGCCGCACGAACACGCTGCCCTCATCCAGGTGCACGCGCCCGATAACCGCCCCCAACAGCGAGGACTTGCCTTCACCGTTGCGACCCACCAGGCACACCCGCTCGCCGCGGCGCACCTCCAGATCCACGTGATCCAGCAACGGCCGATGACCGAAGGCGAGGGAGGCCTTTTCGAGGCGTATCAGAGGCATGGTGAAGGATACCCGGGTAGAAGCCCCGGCGCCGCGTGCGCCGGGGCGCCGAGTATAACGGGATGGGCCCCATTTGTATCAAGGCGCCTACCAGGAGGGTTACGGTGGTGAAGGACGGGGACTCCTACTGTCAGGACACCCACTTCTGTGCCCACCATTCTCGTCTCCCTTCGCGCTGGCACTTCAACGCACCACCATAGGCGTTCGTCGGCAGGCACCGGCGAGCAGCGAAGCAGGCTCGCTCGTGAGGCTGGCCAGATCGGTACGCAGTTCAGCAATACGCATCGCCGTACTGCGACGCCGCTCCGGCCCCATCGTGTCGTAGAGGCGGACCAGCATAGTGATGAAGTCCGCCCGAATCTCCTGCGTTGCCTGCACCAGGGCGCTCGGGCGGTCCGCGCCTTCCACCCACCACGCGGATAGGAACGCCACCACCTCGTCGAGGTCGGCATCGGAGCGCAGCAGTTCCAAGAGCCGGTCCTGACGGTTCCGACGATAATCGAACCAGAGTTGTGCGAGATCCGGCATGGCAACCACCTCGGCCTCCACCATTACCCGCTGCTCACGGGTCAGAGGGCCGGTCCAGCGGGTGATTCGCTCAAGAACGCGCTGCGCTCGTTCCTTTTGGCGTTGTTGGGGGTCCTCCGCGAGGTATTTATCTCGATACTCCTCATTGCCTTCGGCCATGGCGGCCGCAAGGTGATCCAGTTGGGCCGATTCCAAGCCCGCCAATAGCGGCGCACCCAGTTCTACGGCGATACGGCCATGACGCCGAAGCAGCGCATAGGCCTCCTCTGCGAGACAGTGCAGCGTAGCCTCGTCGACGTCATCGCGGATTACCGCCTCGACGGCCGTTAGCAAGCCTACGACCTGGGGCAATTCGATGCGCCTGTGGAGGGCATGGGCGCCCTCCAACTCCACTTCCCAACGCTCACGCTGGACTGGCGTGAAAGCGATGTATTCCTTCACCCGCCGGTCGACCAACCAGTCTGCGTTGTCATAGGCAAGGCGGGTGGCACTGCAACTGGTTAGGGTCAGGGCAAGGAACAAGATGAAAGACGATCGCAA
>JAABTG010000280.1 GCA_011389995.1 Thiotrichales bacterium | reverse complement strand
T
Source organism: Thiotrichales bacterium (assembly GCA_011389995.1). Lineage (GTDB taxonomy): Bacteria > Pseudomonadota > Gammaproteobacteria > JAABTG01 > JAABTG01 > JAABTG01. Next base: position 2,465 of record JAABTG010000280.1, on the reverse strand, counting down.
CATCGGAGCGCGCCTTGGCGTTACGCAGGAACTCGACGACGAACGCGGCGAAGACACCCAGCATGAGGCCCAGAATGATGCTCAGGGCCAGGACCACCACGGTGCCCGTACCTGTCGGTTTAAGAGACTGTTGGGGCTCCCTCAGCAGGCGGGTGGGTTTTAGTTGCTCCAGCTCAGTCTCCAGCTGGGAGACGTTGGATCTAAGGGTGTCCCGGCTCCAATTCTTGCTGGCGATATTCTGGATCAGCTCGTCCCGACGTTCGGTGAGGGCGAGTTCGGCGGTGGCCTTGAGGTCGGTGATCTGCCCCAGGACCTCGGCGATGCTCTGGTTCAGCGCCAGCAGGGGCTGGATGGAGGCCGCCGCTGGCTCGTCTCCTGCGGTCAATTGGGAGCGCTGGGCGCGCAGGCCCGCCAGTTCCGCTTCCAGGGCCGCCAGTTGTTTGCCCAGGGAGGATTCGAGGACGCTTAGCTTGTCGAGGCTCTCGCGTAACTGGGCCTCTTCCCGCTCAGTGATACCGATCTGGTTTTGCAGCTGTTCCAGCCTGACCTCCAGGCTGCGGCGGACGGCGGCAATGTGGGGCCGGTGGTTGGCAACGAGGGCCTCGGCGGCGGCGGACATTATTTCGATATAACGCCCGCCTATGGACTCACCGGCCTGGCCCGAAAGAACGATGATCTGGTTACCCTCCTGTAGTTGGGCCTTGATGTCGGGCACCGGCATGCCCGGGCGCTCGCCGATGAGGCGGTCGATGGCATCGGGCAGGTGTACGGCCCGCAGGGTTGAAAGGGCCTGCTGGGGTGACAGGGAGCCACCGGCATTCTCCGGCGTATCCCCCAGTTGAATCACCCCTTCGTAGTTGTACCGCGGCTCCTTCAACGTGCCGTACAGCCCGCCGGCCACCATGGCCAACACCAGTACGCCCACGATTATCAAGCGCCGGCGTACCAAAACGTTCCACAGGTCGTAAAGGCTTATCTCGTCCGCAGCCGTTTCAGGCTTAACGGTGCCCCGTTGGCCGGACGTCCCGTTCGACGTGGCGTGGTCTTGTTCTGGATTCATTTTGGAGGTCTTGGTTTCGGGTGGCGGGTTTGGGAGGCGACTATCAAAGGAACCCGGATGCCATGACTCGCCGCCGGGGCACCCTGCCCCTGCTGTGAAGCCGGATCTTATCCCTTAAGAAACTCTTAAGCTACGGACGAACCATGGCTATCCAGCAGAAGTGAGTGGTCAACGGGCGCTCAAGGAGACCGGGGGCGGTTGCTTTTGGGCGGATGATGACCCGGCGAGGGTCGGACGCATGCTCCCCTGGTCGCTACCATCTTCCGCCTGGGGTGCCAGGCCCGGGGTCTGGCCCGCGTTCTGGCCTCGGCTTTGATCTTGGTTGCGGCCATAGTCCCGGGCGCAGGCGACGAACTCGACGAAAAAGGCCATGAAGACCCCCATCATCAGGCCCAGAATGGCGGCCAGGGCGGCGGTCACGGCGGTGCCCGCCCCCACCGGCCGGGCCGAGGGTTTGGCCAGGATCAGGGGGGTGGTGGGACGGATCTCATCCAGGGAGAGCCTGGCCGCGGCTACCCCGTCCTGCGCGGCACCCAGGTCCCGCTCGTATTGGGCGGTCTCCTTCGCCAGGGTGGTGCGGGCTGCCTGGAGCTCCCTTTGCAGGGTGGCCTGCCGGCTCTCATAGGTGGTCAGGGCGTGTTGCAGCCTGGCCTTCAACTCTTCGAGTTTTTCCTCGGCGGTCGCTTGACGGCGCCCGTTCCCGGCCAACTGCTCCGTCAGCTTGTCCGCCTGCTGGGGTAGCTCCACGGCGAGGCGTTCCTGCAGATCCGCGAGCCGGCGCTCCGCCTGTTCGAGCTGGACCGTCACCAGCAGCAGGCCGAAGGCATCGGAGGCCGCCTTGGCGGCCGCCTCCAGGCCCGACTGGCTCTGCTCCAGAACCCCGGTCAAGCGCTCGCCGTCGGCGATCTGTTGCTCCAGCAGCTTGCCCAGGGTAGTAAGCCGCGCCTGCTCCTGGCCAAGGTACTCGCGCTCCTCTTCCAGGCTCACCAGTTCCCGCTGCTTGGCCTGGATGCCGTTCTCGAGGGTAAGCTTCTGTATCCGGTGGTCTTCTTCCAGGGTCTTGAGGGCCTGTTCGGCCTCGGCCACCTTCTTCTCCAGGGGCTCCAGGCGGGCGGTGCGTACCCGCCTGTCCTCGGTGTGCTCCAGGTTGCGCTGAGCGCGCGTCAGGGCGAGCCGGCGCCGCTGCTCCTCCCGGGCGGCCAGTTCCCCGTGGTTCGCCACCAGGTTCTCCACCACCTCCCGATGCACGGCCTCTACGTCCTGTGCCTTCTCCGGGCTTGTGCTAGAGCGCAGCAGCACCAGTTCGCCCCCCGGCTCATGCTCCACCCTGACCTCGATGGTCCCCTCCTCTACCCTGTCCGGAGCCCCGGTGGCGTTGGGGATATGGACCTCTTTCAGTTTGTGG
>JAABTG010000279.1 GCA_011389995.1 Thiotrichales bacterium | reverse complement strand
CTCAGGGCCCTGGACATCATGGGCCGGCTGGCCGCCTCCGCCGCCGCCCCCACCGGCCTCGCCAATGCCCGGGAGGACCACGGCCGGCGCGCCTTCGAGGCGGGCATCGCCACCTTCATGGTCAACTATACCTACGTGTGGGCCAGTGCCCGGACCCATGCCCCGGCAATAGCGGAAAACATGGCCTGGGCGCGCTGGCCGGTGGTGGTGCCGGGGCGCCCCAGCCGGGTCACTCTGGGGGGCGTCAACCTCGGGGTGGGGGCCCATACCCGCCACCCGGCCCTGGCCTTCGAGGCCGCCGCCTGCATCGCCGCCGCGGACCACCAGCGCCTGGCGGCGGCCCGCGGCGGCCTGCCCCCCACCATCGCCGCCCTCTACGACGACCCCGGGGTGAGGGCGGTGTTCCCCTTCGCCGACCTGTTGCGTGCCACCCTGGAGGACGCCGTGCAGCGGCCCCGCACCCCCCTCTACAACGATGTCTCCCTGGCCATCAGCCGCACCCTCCATCCCATGGCGGCCATCGAGCCGGAGCGGGACCTGGCCCGCCTGCGGGCGGCGGTGGGCCGCGCTCTGCGCTCCGAGGGCCTGCTGTGAAGGTCCTGGTGTGCAGGGCAGGGTGAGCCGGGAGGAGCGCCTCGGCTGGCTGCTGTGCGCGCCGGCGGCCCTGGCCATGGTGGCGGTGACGGCCTGGCCCCTGGTCCATGCCCTGGGCCTGTCCCTGTTCCACTACGACCTGCGCTTCCCCGCCCGCCGCGGCTTCGCCGGCCTGGACAACTATGTCAGCGTCCTCGGCTCCGAGGTGTGGTGGCAGTCCCTGGCCAATACCCTGGTCATCACCATGGGCTCCGTGACCATCGAACTGGTGCTGGGCATGGCCCTGGCCCTGATGATGCACCGCGCCCTGTTCCTGCGCCGCACCCTGCGGGCCGTGGCGCTGGTGCCCTACGCCGTCATCACGGTGGTGGCGGCCCTGGCCTGGAAGCTCGCCTTCGACCCGGTGTCCGGCTTCGTCAACCCTTGGCTGGGGGTGGACCAGGCGTGGCTGGGGGAGCGCTGGTCGGCGTTCCTGGTGATCATCCTCACGGAGGTATGGAAGACCACCCCCTTCATGGCCCTGCTGCTGCTGGCGGGTCTCACCCTGGTGCCCCGGGAGCTGCTGGAGGCGGCGCGGGTGGACGGGGCCTCTGCCTGGCAGCGATTCCGCCACGTCACCCTGCCCCTCATGCGCCCGGCCATCCTGGTGGCGCTGCTGTTCCGCACCCTGGACGCCTTTCGCATCTTCGACACCGTCTACGTCCAGACCCGCGGCGCTCAGGGCACGGAGACGGTGTCGGTGGTGGGCTACGAGACCCTCATGGGGCGCCTGAACCTGGGGCTGGGCTCGGCGGTGTCGGTGCTCATCTTCCTGTGTGTGGTGGCCATCGCCTGGTTGTTCGTCAGAGGCCTCGGCCTCCACCTGGCCCGGCGCACTGAGCCGTGAACGGGCGCGCCCTGGAGGCCCTGTTCTGGCGCGCCGGGGTGGCGGTGGTGCTGGTCTACGCCCTGCTGCCCATGGCCTGGATCGCCGCCCTGTCCCTCAAGCCGGCGGCCGACCTCGGCGATGGCCGCCTGGTGCCCGCCCGCCTCAGCCTGGAGCACTACCGGGCCATCTTCGCCGACGCCCAGTTTCCGGCGGCCCTGGCCAACTCCCTGGGCATCGCCGCGATCGCCACCGCACTCGCGGTGGTGCTGGCCATGCTCGCCGCCTACGCCATCGTGCGTCTGCGCTTTCGCGGCCGCGGCCTGCTGCTGGGGGCGGCCCTGGCCATCGCCATGTTCCCGCCGGTGGCCATCATCGGACCCCTGTTCGACATGTGGCGGGTCCTCGGCCTGTTCGATACCTGGGCCGGGCTCATCCTGCCCTACATGACCTTCACCCTGCCCCTGGCCATCTGGATCCTGGCGGCCTTCTTCCGGGAGGTGCCTTGGGAGCTGGAGCGCGCCGCGCGGGTGGATGGCGCCACCCCGTGGCAGGCCTTCATCCATGTGGTGGCGCCCCTGGCCGCCCCCGGCGTCTTCACCGCCGCCATCCTGGTGTTCGTCTTCGCCTGGAACGACTTCCTGTTCGCCGCCGCCCTGACCTCCACCAACGACGCCCGCACCGTGCCGGTGGCCATCGCCTTCTTCACCGGCAGCTCCCGCTTCGAGCTGCCCACGGGCTCCATCGCCGCCGCCTCCATGGTGGTGACCGTGCCGGTGGTGGCCCTCATGGTGGCCTTCCAGCGCCCCATCATCGCGGGCCTCACGGCGGGTGCGGTGAAGGGGTGAGGATCCCTGCGGCGCCGTGGTGCCGTGGAACACGAAAAAGACCTTTTAACCGCGAAAGACGCGAAAGACGCGAAATGATGCGAAAGGAAGAGAGATCACCGAACGCACAACAGGGTCGGGTCCCGCCTTTTGCCTTCTTGCTGCGAGAGCGCCCCTTATCGGATTAGGGAAG
>JAABTG010000278.1 GCA_011389995.1 Thiotrichales bacterium | reverse complement strand
GCCGAAGGCGAGGTCCGTCCTCCGTGGGGCCGCTCCGTCCTTCGCTGACGCGGTGGTGTACTCGGGGCGGTTCGCTCTCTGTGCGTGAGCAGCGGGAGTTGGCGCCGATGAACGAGCAGATCCGGATCCAGCGCCTCGCCGCGTGGGGGCTACGAGGCATCGCTCTGCTGACGGCAGTCGGGGGTGTGCTCGCCTCGGCCGCCTTCTGGGCGCTGTTGTGGCGGACGTGGCCGGCGGTGCCTTGGCTTGCGACGAGCCTGGTGGGCGCCGTCGCGCTGCAGGTCCTGTTCGCGATTGCGGCCGCTGTCTGGGTGGTGCTGCTCTGGCGCCGGTCCCGGATGATGGCGAGCCTGATCGCCCCGGACTATCCGGCGATCACCTGTTTTGCGGTGTGCATGAGACTGGCCGGTGAGCTCATGGCGACCGCCTCTGTCCTGTTCTCCCTTGCGCTGTCGGTTTCGTCCCTGACCTGGGCCGACGTGCTCGTCGAAGCCGTCCTCGCGCGCCTGGAGCTGCAGGCGGAGCTCGTCGGGCCAGCCACCTATGCCCTGGCGGGCGGTCTGGCCCTGATGTGGCCTGCGGCCGGCCTCTTCATGGCCGGACTGCTCCTGTTCGGCTCCTACCTCTTCGCCGAGGCCCTGACCGCGATGCTGGAGTATGTTCGGGATGTGCGGCGCATCCGCGAGCGCCTCGGATCTGCGGTGGCGCTCGACGCAGAGTCCCGTTGATCTGGCGCGTTAACGCCAGGAAGACCGTCGAGTGGTCAGCCTCCGTCTCTACCCGCTAGGAGGCCTTGAACTGGAGCACCTGGCCCGGGGCCTTGCGGATCAGCATCTGGCGCGCCTGGGCGCGCTGGCGCTCGTCCAGCTCCGGGAAGATCTCCACCTCGCCGGCGACGAGGGCGGCCAGGGGCACGCCGTCCTGCAGCAGGATGCGGTTGTTGATCTGGGCGGGGACGCGGCGCCCGGGGGTGACGATGCCCACCAGGTTGAGGGGTTCGACGGCGGACAGGGCCACGAGGTCGCCGCGCTGTTTGCGTTTGCGCGCCGCGCGCAGGCGGGTCACCGCCTCCGGCAAGGCGAACTGCTCGCCGCTGAAGGACTGCACGAAGCGCCCGCCGCGCAGTTCGCCGCGGGCCTCCATGCGGCGATAGACATGGAGCAGCTCCCGCCACGGGGGCAGGCCGGTCTCCCGCTCCAGCACCTTGCGGAACACCACGCCGTAGCGCGCCAGCAGGGTGCGGGCGATGTGCTCCACCGCCTCGGCGTCGAAGGGCCGGGCGGCATGGTCGTACTCCACCGCCGCCCCCGGCGGGCGCAGCAGCGACCAGCGCCCGCCGGCGTCCACCGTGGTCCCGGTGGTGCGGCGGCGGCGGCCGCGGGCGAAGCCGGGGCGCCGGTTCTGGGGCGTGATCAGTGCCCGCAGCCCGGCGAAGCCGTCGGAGGTCACCAGGCCCCGGGCCACCAGCTCCCCCAGGGCCTCCTCCGCCTGGGTGCGCAGCAGGCCGGTCTCCTGCACGAGATCGATGAAGAAGGAGGCGCCGTGGGTCTCCAAGGCCTCCTTGACCCGCTGGGCCCCATGGGACAGGCGCGGCGGCTCCGCCGGGGCGCCCGGCCGCCCCCGCCGCCAGTGACGGGCGTGCTGGCGGGCCAGCAGGGCGATGGGGGTGACGCGCACCGGCGCCGCCTTGCGGCTCTCGCCTTCCCCGCCGGTGGGGGGATTGGGGCGCAGCCAGGTGATGCGCCCCGACAGGCACAGGGCATCCAGCATGTCAGCGCTGTAGCGGGCCAGCCGCGCCGGCAGGATCTCCTCCTCCCAGCCCACGGCGGGTATGGCGCAGCCCTCCAGCTGCTCCAGCACGCCGGCCAGCGCCTCCTGGCCCTCGCCGCGGTCCTCCAGCCCGTGCCAGTCGAGCAGGAAGCGCATGTAGGCGGCGGGCGCCACCGCCTCGATCTCGCTGCGCAGGCGCTTCAGGGTGTAGCGATGGATGCGCGCCAGCAGGCGCCGGTCACACCACTCCACGGCCGCCGGGCTCTCGGTGAAACGGCCCTGGACGGCCATGCCTTCCTGCTCCAGCTCCAGCAGCGCGCGGGCGACGGGCCCGGGCCCCAGCCCCAGGGGCTCCGCCAGGGTGTCCACCGTCACCGGACCCAGGCCCTCCAGGCGGCTGCGCACGAGTTCGCGCAGCGCCTCCTCCGCGGCCGGGGGCCCGTCGCCGCCGGCCGGGCAGGGCGCGATGGGCGGCTCCAGGGACGCCGCGGGAAACAGGGCCAGGGCCTCGCCCCGGCGCTCCGCCGCGACCCACAGCTGCTGCCCGCCCGCGAGGGTCAGCCGAGTGGCCCGCCCCTCGGTGGTCAGGGCCGCCAGCAGGGCCGGCCAGGCGGACGCCGGCGGCGCCTCGCCGACCGGTGGGCCGGCCAGTGGGCCGTGGCGCGCCTCGTCGGTGGTCATGAAGCCGAGCAGCACGAGGCCGTCGTGGAGCTCG
>JAABTG010000277.1 GCA_011389995.1 Thiotrichales bacterium | reverse complement strand
GCCGGACTAAAGTCCGGGCTCCGGTTGGGGCCTGGACGTGGCTGCAATCAGCCCGCCCTGGTGGAGTTCAAACGCGAGTTTGACCGAGTTTATGCTTGTTTGAGCTGCTGGCAAACTCGCGTTTGGACTCCGGGCGGGAAGCTGTTCCTACGGTCGGCGCCCGGCCGGACTAAAGTCCGGGCTCCGCGCGGGGCCCGGACGTGGCTGCACTCAGCACCCAGCACTCGGCATTACTCGGCGCAGATCCCCGCCCCCGCCGCAGTCGGGGCAGGCGGGGTATGTTGGCGGGGCCTCGGGTTCGATGCGTTGCCATACCGAGTCGAAGGCGAAGACCCGGGGGTTGGCGGCGCCGAGTTGGTGGAACAGGGCGCCGGGGTGGTCGCGGCCGTATTGGGGGTTCATGCGCACCTGGAGGAGGTTGCGGTCCCAGTGGTCGCCGAACCAGCCGCCGAGTTCCAGGTAGCCGTCTTGGCGGTGGAGGATGGCGAGGGCGAGCAGGCCGATGCAGGCGTTGAGGTAGCGGGTGTGGAAGACGGTGCTGCCGGTGGAGCGAACGTCGTTTTGGTAGCCCTCTTCCAGGTAGGCCTTGTAGCGGGGCGAGACGGCGCAGCGGTGGCAGCCGGGGGTGACGCCGGGGATGGTGAAGCTGACCTCGGCGGCGCGGGCCTTTTCGTAGACCATGGCGAACAGGGCGGGCTTTTGGTGGCGCAGGGCCAGTACGTTGCCGCGGGCCTGGGCGTGGAAGTCGTCGGTCATCATTAGCACCAGGTCGGCGCTTTGCACCAGTTCATCCGCCTGCTGTTCGTTGAGCTTGAGGAAGTCCTGGTTCAGCCCCTGGTAGTGCAGGTCGGGGTTGATGCGTTTCACGCGCTCGCCCAGGGCGTCCACCTTGAGCTTGCCCACGTCGCCCAGCTCGAAGCCCTGGGTGCAGAGGTTGGAGGCGTCCACGCGGTCGAAGTCCATGGCGGTGAGGCGGCCGAGGCCGCTGCGCACCAGGTCTTCCGCCAGGCCGTTGGCCCCGCCGAGGCCGATGCAGAGAACATGGGTTTGGCGCATTTGATAGGTGTTCACCGCGCCCATCAGGCGGCTGGTGTCCATGCGCGGGGCGGGGGCGCACGGCGGCGGGGCGAGGCGGCTGGGCTCTGCGGGGGCCTGTGCGGCGGGGGGCGTTGCCGGGATGGCGGCGTGATTAAAGGCCGGGGCCGCGGGCCGGGGTTCTGGCGGCGTCGGCACCGGTTGCAGCGCGGGCCGTTGGGGCTCGGGGCGGCCCAGGTCGTGGTCCACCGGCACGCCGTCCACTGATAGATCGGCGCGCCAGTAGTTCTTGACGTTGCGTCGGCTGGCCACGAAGGGCAGGATGCGGAAGGCGCCGGTGTCGGGGATGGTAAACACCAGGGGCGCGAGGAAGTATTCCAGCGCCGGGATGGCGTCGAAGATGGCCTGGATGTAGCCGAGGTCGCCGGTGTTGTGGCCCCAGTCGCCGGAGAGGCGGGTGACGCCGGGCGGGTGGGAGTGGACGAAGCCCAGTAGCTCCAGGCCGCGGCTCTCCCATAGCTCTTTGATGCGGCGATTTAGGTAGTCGGTGTCGGGGTCGTAGCCGGCGCCGGTGGTGGAGCCGTGGGGGTCGAAGACGAATTCGGTCACCGCGAAGTCGCTGCGGCGGCCGAGGAGGATGCCGCCGGATTCGGCGCGGCGCGTGCCCACCTCGCGGCGGATGGCGTCGTAGACGGGGCGGGTCATTTCGAGGGTGCGAAGCGGTTTCATAGCGAGTCTCCTTCTTGCTCCCAGGGGGAGGCGGGTTGGGTTTGGGGTTCGTGGGCCTTGCGCCAGACTTGCTCGGCCCATTGGGCGGCGAAGGCCTTGGCTTGGTGCAGGTCGGTGACCGGTTGGCGCAGGCCTACGCACACCGGCTGGCCTTGGGGCGCGCCGGGCAGCAGGCGCTGGATCACCGGCTCGGGGGTCTGCTCGGAGAACACCGCCCAGCCCTCGGCCTGCTGCTCGAAGCGAAAGCTGAACAGGCCGAGGCCGTCGAGGGTGCGGTAGACATCCCGGTTATCGGGCTCGAAGTCGATGGTCAGGGGTTGGTGCATGGTCGGGTTCCTTGTGTGGTGTGGGTTCGGCGTGGCTCGGGCCCCAGCGAGGCGGTCGAGCCTTCAGACGGGTTGCGGTTCGGCTCGGCTAACGGTCAGGGATTGGTCCGCCGCCCCGGAAAATGAATCCGCCCTAGGAGTGGCAGTCCTCCCAGGACTGCCACGCCTCCGTGACCTCGCGGGGGCGGATCAGCCGAAGATCAGCCAAAGGATGAACAGCAGCACGACGATGCCGATCCAGGCGTCGCCGCCCTTGTCGCGATGCAGCCAGGTGCCGGGTTTGTGGTCGCTCATGGCGGTCTCCTCAGCGGTTGTTGAACGATTGGCCCTTGTGGATGTAGCCCCAGGTGCCTTCGGCCCAGGCGGCGGCCCATTTGTAGGCGCTGCGCAAGTCCGAGG
>JAABTG010000276.1 GCA_011389995.1 Thiotrichales bacterium | reverse complement strand
GGGCCTGCCGGGACGCCTGCCCATTTCTTAATAAAATGGCCTTCAAGGCATGGGCCCTTCAGGGCATGGGGAGCTTCGCCGTCTCCCTTTCAATGGACCATCCGCTTCAATGGACCATCCGCGCCGGGATGGATTCTGCAACAGGGGGCCCACCCTGACAAGCCGCGCCCGCGCCCGGGTACGGCCCTGTCCCCGGGTGGAGGCCTGCTACCAGCTGTAATTCAGGCGGGCGAACAGGCTGCGCCCGGCGCCGGGCAGGCGCTCGCCCACGGCCACGTCGCTGTTGCGCACCCGGTTGTAGCCACTGAGGTGCTCGGCATGCTCCTTGTCCAGCAGGTTGTTGATCCCCGCCCCCAGCACCAGGCCGTCGGCCAGGCGGTAGTGGCCGAAAACGTGGAGCAGGCCGTAGCCGCCGGTGGGGTCCTCCTCGTTGGTGGCGGACACCCGGTCCTGCTCCGCCACCAGCTCCGCCTCGGTGGTGACGGACCATGCCGCCGTCTCATAAGTCAGGGCCAGGGTGGCCGTGAGGGGGGCGATGCGGTAGAGGTCGTCGTCGATGTCACGGCGTTCGCCGCGCACGTAGCTCACCACGCCATCCATGACGAGACGGTCCGAGAAGGCCAGGCCGAAGCGGGCGTCGAGGCCGTAGAGCTCGGCGTCCACGTTGGCGAACTGCAGGGGGCGGGGGTCGCCGTTCATGGTACTCACGGCGATCACCACCGGGTCGCCGGAGGGCACGCCCTGAATGTAGTCGTCCACCCGCTTGTAGAACACCCGCGGCGCGGCGTAGGCCCCGCCCCGGCGCCATTCCAGGCCGGCGTCCACCTCGTAGGCCACCTCGGGGTCGAGGTCGACGTCGCCCACGTAGCGCTTGCGATCCGCCAGCCCGGCGGTGGACTCCAGGGGCAGCCACAGGAAGGCCTCCTGGTAGGAAGGCGAGCGGGTCTTGCGGCCGACGCCGATATCCACCCGCAACTCCTCCGACAGGTCGTGGAAGAACGTGGCCACCACGTCCACGTTGTGGTCGGTGCGGTCGCGGTCGGCGGCGTTGAAGCGGTCCCGCAGCATCCGCGGACCCATCATCATGCGCGCCGGCGTGCCGTCCACCTCGTCGGCATCCATGTCCACCCGGGTATAGCGCACCCCGAGTTCGTAGCCGCTGCCCTCGCCCACCGCGGCCTGCCACTCGGCGAACAGGCCGAGGCGGTCGCGCTCCACGCCGTTGTAGTTGTTGACGAAGAAGGCCCCATTGTTGGGGTTGAAGATGTCCGTGTCATGGTCGGCGAAGTGGCCGTCCACCCCCAGGGCCAGTTCGCCCCCGGCGGCGGGCCTGCGCACCTCCACCTCGAAACCGCGGGCGTCGCTGGTGGCCGCGGCCTGGCGGAACCTGGCCGGCGCCGGCGGCGGCTGGCGCAGGTGGAAATTGGTCATGAGATGGTCCACCTCGGTATAGAACAACCGCGCCTCCAGGCGGTGGGCGCCAAAGGCGCCTTTATAGCCGAGACTGAACTTGTCGGTGTCGAAGAAGCGGATGTCCATGGGCAGGGCCGGGGTGCCGGCGTCGTCGGTCTCGTTGCGCAGAACGTCGACGGCGAACTCGTGGCCGCCCCGGCGGAAGCCGTAACCGAAGCCATGGGCGGTGCGCTCATATTCCGTGGGGTGGATGTCACCGCCCGTAAACCGCGTGTCGTCGCCCTCCTCGGCCACCCCCAGCACGTGGAACCGGTGGCTGCGGTTGGCGCCCCACAGCAGCCCGCCCAGGCCGTAGCCGTCATCCCCGGTCTGGGCGTTGGCGCTGATATCGCCGTGGAACTCCGCGGCCTCCCCGGTGGTGAAGGTGCTGGATTTGAGGCGGGCGTCCACATGGCCGCCGATGGACTCGTTGCCGGCGCTCACCGGCGCGATGCCGCGGTGGACCTCCACCGCCTCCAGCAGCGGCATGGGGGCGTAGTGCAATGGCGGGTCCATCAGGTTGGGCCCGCCCGAGGCCATGGGCAGCCCGTCGATACGGGTGTTCACCCGGGTACCGTACATGCCCCGGTACTGGACGATGCCGCTCAGGGGGCCGTTGTAGTTGACGTTGCCCCCCGGCACCCGCTTCAGCAGCCTGGCCGTGGTGGGCCCCGCCGCCGGCGCCTCCGCCGGCGCCACCCTCACGCGCGGTCCCTCCTCCGCCTCACCGGCCACGGTGACCGGCGGCAGGCTCAGGGGCGCCGCCATCACCATGGGCACGGCGGCGGCCGTCATCATCACTGCCAGGGGCTTGAGGAATATTGCACGGGGTGTCGACACTCTCATGGAAGGCTCCGGGAGACCAGAAAACGGGGATGGGGAGATAATCGCCCGGCACCCTAGCCCCCGCCCCCCCCAAAGGTAAATGCGACACGTTGTCGCAACCCCGCCGGGGTCAGGCTTGCGTTGTTGACTTATTGGCGCGGGCAGCCGGGCAGCGGGTGTGCGCGGGGCAAGCCCGTTCCTGCGGGGCTTGGAGGAGCGGGGGAGGTGTTTAGGATGGA
>JAABTG010000035.1 GCA_011389995.1 Thiotrichales bacterium | reverse complement strand
CCCCCGGCCGGGGGGCATGCCCTGGCGCAAGACTTCGCCGGGCGGTTTCCGCTAGACTACGCCATCTTTGCCCGGGGCGCGGCGACGGGAGAGCCTGTGCCGGGGTCGAAACCATTCAATACCATCCGATTTCCCCACAGCCTTTTCTCAGGAGGTCTGCGATGTCCGAGAAGCATCCCGTCATCGCCGTAACCGGTTCGTCCGGCGCCGGCACCACCACCGTCAAGCGTGCCTTCGAGCACATCTTTTTCCGCGAGAACATCAACGCCGCGGTCATCGAAGGCGACAGCTACCACCGCTACGATCGCGTGCAGATGCGCGAGGAGACGCGGCTGGCGGAGCAGGAAGGGCGCAACTTCAGCCACTTCGGGGCCGAAGCCAACCTGTTCCAGGAGATCGAGAACACCTTCCGCCAGTATGGCGAGACCGGGTCCGGCCGCCGTCGCTACTACATCCACAGCGACGAGGAGGCAGAATTCCACAACGACCGCCTCGGCATCGACGCCAGTCCCGGCCAGTTCACCCCCTGGGAGGACATCTCCACCGGCACCGACCTGCTGTTCTACGAGGGCCTTCACGGCGGCGTCTCCGACGGTGACTTCGACGTCTCCCGGTTCACCGATCTGCTCATCGGCGTGGTGCCCATCGTCAACCTGGAATGGATCCAGAAGATCCATCGCGACCAGGCCGAGCGAGGCTACTCCGCAGAGGCCACGGTGGACACCATCCTGCGGCGCATGCCCGATTACGTGCACTACATCACGCCCCAGTTCTCCAAGACCGACATCAACTTCCAGCGCGTGCCCACGGTAGATACCTCCAATCCCTTCATCGCCCGCGACATCCCCACGGCGGATGAGAGCTATGTGGTCATCCGCTTCCGGGACCCGGTGAAGATGGAGGCGGACTTCCCCTACCTCATCTCCATGCTCAAGGACTCCTTCATGTCGCGGCGCAACACCATCGTGTGCCCGGCGGGCAAGATGGGGCTGGCCATGGAGATCATCTTCACCCCCATCATCGAGCGCATGATGGACCGCGCCCAGGGCGGCGGTCAGGGGGCATAAGCGACGGAGGGCCCTGCTATACTGTCTCCGCTTGCTCATGAACAGGCGCCATAGCCGTTGAGGGGATAGTGATGCGAACCATCCTGGTGCTCAACTCGAAGGGTGGCAGCGGCAAGACCACCATCGCCACCAACCTGGCGGCCCACTATGCCAAGCGGGGCGACAAGGTGGCCCTGGTGGATATGGACCCCCAGGGGTCCAGCTCCGACTGGCTGTACTTCCGGCCCGAAGACCGGCCGCCCATCATCGGCATAGAGGGCTGGAACGGCGCCTATCGCCTGCCCCGCAGCCTGGACGTGGCGGTCATCGACGCCCCCGCCGGCGTCCATGGCGACGAGCTGGCGGCCCTGGTGAAACGGGCCCAGACCCTGCTCATGCCGGTGCTGCCGTCGCCCATCGACATCCGCGCCGCCGAACGTTTCGTGGAAGAGCTGAATCTGCTGCCCGCGGTGAACCGCGGGGCCATCCGCCTCGGCACCGTCATCAACCGGGCGCGGGAAAACTCACCCGGGCGCATCATCCTCGAGGACTACCTGCGTCACGTGCGCCTCGAAAACGGGCGGCGGCTGCCCTACGTCGGCGTGTTGCGGGGCAGCCAGAACTACCTCAACGCGGCGGAGCGGGGCCTTGGCATCTTCGAGGTGGCGCCGTCGGCCACGGCCCACGATGTAGAACTCTGGCAACCCATTCTGCGCTGGTTGCACAGCAAGCGCGCCCTGCCCGCGAAGTAGCCCGGCACCGGCGTACCTCGGGGGTTTCCCCATAAGCGGCGGGTTTACCCGCAACGCGCTATGGGCCACTGTCTGCGGCCTTTTCGAATCCCTGTCATTCCATGCCCCATCAAGTCGAGCTCGTGCCGAGCGCAGTCACCTTCGAAGTGGAAGAGGAGGAATCCATCCTCGACGCCGCCCTGCGCAATGGCATATCCCTGCCCTACGGTTGCCGCGGTGGCCACTGCGGCGCCTGCGTATCGCGGCTGGTGGAGGGCTCGGTCAGTTATCCCGGTGCCCGGCCCGAGGCCCTGGCGGACTCCAGGCCCGGCAGCCATGAATGCGCCCCCTGTCTGGCACGGCCCGAGGGACCCGTGAGGCTGGCCGCGGAACCCCTGGACACCGTGGCCGACATTCCCGTGCGCACCCTGCCGGCACGGGTGGAGCACATGGAACGCCTGGCGCCCGACGTCATGGCGCTGTACCTCAAGCTGCCGGAGGCCGAGCGCCTGAAGTTCCTGGCCGGTCAGTACATCGAGGTGCTGATGGGCAACGGCGAGGCCCGCGCCTTCTCTCTGGCCAACGCACCGGACAGGGACGCCACCCTGGAACTCCACGTACGCCATGTGGCCGGGGGTGATTTCAGTGAGCGGGTCTTCAGCACCATGAAGGAGAAGACGGTGTTGCGCCTGAAGGGCCCCAAGGGCAGCTTCGTGCCGCGGGAGAACGACCGTTCCATGGTGTTCATGGCCGGCGGCACCGGCTTCGCCCCCATCAAGGCGCTGGTGGAATACTTCCTCAGCAAGCAGGAACAGCGGGACATGTGGATCTACTGGGGTGCCCGGGCCCGGGCGGACCTGTACATGGAAGAGCTCCCTCTTAACTGGTCGGCCGGTCACGCCAACGTCCACTACGTACCCGTGCTGTCGGGGCCGGGCATCGACGCCGACTGGGACGGCCGCACGGGCTTCGTCCACGAGGCCATCGCCGCCGACTTCCCGGACATGTCGGGCCTCGACGTCTATGCCGGTGGTCCTCCCGTGATGGTCCATGCCGGCCGCGAGGCCTTCATCGAACGGGGCCTGCCGGTGGAACACTTCTATTCCGACGCCTTCGAATACGCCCACCAGGCCCACAAGCCATAACACCGCCTCGACAGCCACAGCCCTTTATAACCACGAAACACGCGAAATGAACGAAAGGGTCCCGGCCGCCATATGAGGCGATGGTAAGGGCCTGGAGGAACCCGAACAGGTGGGGAACAAGGCAAGCCTCACTCTCGCCTCTTTCTATCTTTCGCGCCTTTCGCGTATTTCGTAGTTTGCGCTTTATGCTTTCCGCCGCCTGTCGGGCTGGTTTCAAGTGATGGCCGGCGCCATCTCCTTGGAGCCCTATGGGACGTGGGGTATCCTTCGCGTTTAGTTTTTCGCGGTCATCCCATGGAATCTCCCTACAAGCCCTCTGAAATCGAGCACTCCGCTCAGGAATACTGGCGGCAGAACCAGAGCTTCCGGGCGGTGGAGGACCCCAACCGCGAGAAGTTCTACTGCCTGTCCATGTTTCCCTACCCCTCGGGGCGGCTCCACATGGGCCACGTGCGCAACTACACCATCGGCGACGTCATCGCCCGCTACCAGCGCATGCGCGGCAGGAACGTACTCCAGCCCATGGGCTGGGATGCCTTCGGCCTGCCGGCGGAGAATGCCGCCATCCAGAACCGCACGCCGCCGGCCCGCTGGACCCGCGACAACATCGCCTACATGAAGGAGCAGCTGGCCCGCCTCGGCTTCGGCTACGACTGGGACCGGGAGCTGGCCACCTGCGACCCCGACTACTACCACTGGGAGCAGTGGCTGTTCACCCGCATGATGGCCAAGGGGCTGGCCTACCGGAAGGGCGCCACCGTCAACTGGGACCCGGTGGACCGCACGGTGCTGGCCAACGAGCAGGTGATCGACGGCCGCGGCTGGCGTTCCGGTGCGGTGGTGGAAAAACGGGACATCGAGCAATGGTTCGTGCGCATCACCGACTATGCCGAGGAACTCATCGACGGCCTGGACCGCCTCCCCGGCTGGCCCGACCAGGTGCGCACCATGCAGCGCAACTGGATCGGCCGCTCCGAGGGCGTGGAGATGGACTTCCGGGTGGACGGCGCCGACGGGGTCCTCACGGTCTACACCACCCGCCCCGACACCGTGATGGGTGTCACCTACGTGGCGGTGGCCGCCGAACATCCCCTCGCCCTGGCGGCGGCTGGCGACGACGCCACGGTCCGGGCCTTCATCGACGAGTGCCGGCGCGGCGGTGTCTCGGAGGCCGAACTGGAGACCATGGATAAACGGGGCATGGCCCTCGGCATCGACGTGCGCCACCCCATCAGCGACGCCGCCCTGCCCGTCTACGTGGCCAACTTCGTGCTCATGGGCTACGGCACCGGCGCGGTGATGGCCGTGCCCGCCCACGACCAGCGGGATTGGGAGTTCGCCGAGCGCTATGGCATCCCCAAGCGCCAGGTGGTGTTCCCCGCCGACCCCACCACAGCGGACATCGCCACCGGGGCCTTCACGGACAAGGGCATCCTCAAGCATTCCGCACCCTTCGACGGCCTCACCTCGGACCAGGCCTTCGACGCCATCGCCGATCACCTGGCGGAAAGCGGCCGCGGGCGGCGCCAGGTCAACTACCGGTTGCGGGACTGGGGGGTCTCCCGCCAGCGTTACTGGGGCTGCCCCATTCCCGTCATCCGGGACAGCACCGGCCACTACGAAGCGGTGCCGGAGGACCAGCTGCCGGTGGCCCTGCCCGAGGAGATAGTGGTGGACGGCAGCGGCTCGCCCCTGGCCCGTATGCCCGACTTCTACGACCTCGGCGACGGCCGGCGGCGGGAAACGGACACCTTCGACACCTTCTTCGAGTCCTCCTGGTACTACGCCCGTTTCTGCAGTCCCGACGCCCATCATGCCATGGTGGACGAGCGCGCCCGCTACTGGCTGCCGGTGGATCAGTACGTGGGCGGCATCGAGCACGCCGTGCTCCACCTGCTCTATGCCCGTTTCTTCAACAAGGTGATGCGCGACGAGGGCCTGGTGGACAACGACGAGCCCTTCGCCCGGCTCCTCACCCAGGGCATGGTGGTGGCGGAGACCTACTACCGGGAGCGTGCCGACGGCAACCGGGAATGGTTCAATCCCGCCGACGTGGAGGTGGTGCGGGACGACAAGGGCCGGGTGACCCGCGCCGTGCTGGCCAGCGACGGCCAGCCGGTGGTGGCGGGGCCCGTGGAAAAGATGTCCAAGTCCAAGAACAACGGCGTCGACCCCCAGGCCCTCATTGACCGCTACGGTGCCGACACCGTGCGCCTCTACACCATGTTTACGGCCCCGCCCGACCAGTCCCTGGAGTGGTCCGATGAGGGCGTGGAGGGGGCGTACCGTTTCATCCGCCGGCTGTGGACCATGGCCATGGAACGCACCCCGGCGACGGCGCCCGAACCCGCCGATGCCCATCTCGGCCCGGCCCAGCGGGAGTTGCGCCGGGAACTCCACGGCGCCCTCGGCCAGGCCCTGTTCGACTACGAGCGCCACCAGTTCAACACCGTGGTGTCGGCGGCCATGAAGATGGTGAACACCCTGAATCACGCCGGTGACACCGCCGCCGATGCCGCCGTGCTGCGGGAGGGCATGGGTCTGGTACTGCGCCTCCTCGGCCCCATCGCCCCCCACATCACCCATCATCTGTGGCGCGAACTGGGCTACGGTGGCGACATCCTCGCCGCCCCCTGGCCGCGGGTGGACGAGGCGGCCCTGGCGCGGGACACCATCGAGTACGTGGTACAGGTAAATGGCAAGGTGCGGGCCAAGGTGAAGGTGGCGGCGGATGCCGCGCGGGACGCGGTGGAGGCCACCGCCCTGGCCGATGAGAATGTCCGGCGCCACATCGCCGACAAGACGGTGCGCAAGATCATCGTGGTTCCCAGCAAGCTGGTGAACATCGTGGCCGCCTGATGGCCACCACGTCCCCCACGGCCATCCCCGGAGGTTCGCCGCCCATGCCTGTCCCTCTCCTCGCAGTGCTCTCTCTGCTCCTCGTCCTCACGGGCTGCGGCTTCCAGTTGCGCGGCGACTACGACCTGCCGCCGTTGTTGGAGAGGGTGATGGTGAGCGGTCCCCAGTTCCTGCGGGACGAGCTGGTGGTTGGCCTGCGGGCCAGCGACGCGGAGGTGGTGGAGTCCCGCGAGGCGGCCACCGCCATCATCGACCTGGGCCGGGAGCGCTTCAGCGAGCGGGTGCTCTCGGTGGACCCCGATACCGGCCGTTCCCGGGAATTCGAGGTGGCGCTGGCCGTCAATTTCAGGGTGGAGGCCGCCGACGGCACCGTGATCGCCCCCAACCAGACGGTGGAGCTGCAACGGGACTACGTGTTCGACGAGGACGCCATCCTCGGCAAGAGCCGGGAGCGCGGCGTGTTGCGGGAGGAGATGCGGCGCGATGCCGCCCAGCAGATCCTGCTGCGCCTCCAGGGCCTGGACCGGGACTGACGACGGCCGGTGCGCATCAACCCGTCTCAGCTTGAGGGCCATCTGCGCCGCGGGCTGGCGCCGGCCTACCTGCTGTGCGGCGATGAGCCCCTGCAGCTCACGGAGGCCTTCGACGCCATCACGGACGCCGCCCGGGAGGGCGGGTTCGGGGAACGGGTGGTGCTGGACGCCGACAGCCGCTTCGACTGGAACGGCCTCACGGCCGAGCTCGGCAGCCTGTCCCTGTTTGCCGCCCGGCGGGTCGTCGACCTACGCCTGCCCGGTGGCAAACCCGGGCGCGAGGGCGGCGCGGTGCTGCGCGATGCCCTGGACACCCTGGGCCCGGATACGCTGCTGCTGGTGCACACCGGCAGGCTGGAGGGCAGCGCCTACAAGAGCGCCTGGTTCAAGGCCCTGGAGCAGAAGGGGGTGGTGGTCCAGAGTCAGAGCATCGACATCGCCCAGCTGCCGCGCTGGATCACCCGCCGCGCCGCCGCCCGCGGCATGACCCTCGACGAGGAGGCCGCGGCCATCCTCGCCGAGCGCACGGAAGGCAACCTGCTGGCCTGCGACCAGGAGCTGGAGAAGCTGCTGCTGGTGGAGGGCCCCGGCACCCTCAGCCCACAGCAGGTGCTGGCGGCGGTGAGCGACAGCGCCCGCCACGACTTCTACCAGCTGGCGGACGAGGCCCTGGCCGGCAACGCCCCACGCATCGCCCGCATCGTGCCCCACCTGGAGGGCGAAGGCACGCCCCTGCCCCTGGTGTTATGGGCCCTGGGCCAGGATATCCGCGGCCTGTGCACCCTGGCCCACGGCGGCGGCTCCACCCAGCGCCCGCCCCCCGGGCTCGCGGGCGGCGCCTTCCAGTGGAAACGGCGCCGCACCCTGTTCGAGGCCGCCCTGGCCCGCCATCCCCTGGACCGGCTGCTGGAGCTGCTGTCCGAGTTCGCCCTCCTGGACCGGGCCGCCAAGGGCCGCGGCGCGGGGGTGACGCCGTGGGTGGCCCTGGAGCGCTACTGCCTGGCCCTGGCCGGCCACCCGGAGTTCCTGCCGCGGGGCGGTGACGGAGCCGGGCGCCCCGTCACCGCCCCATGACAAACCATGAGGGAGGGAAGACAATCCACCCATGAACATCCCACAGTACATGGCCGACGTCGGCGCCCGCGCCCGTGCCGCGTCCCGCCGCCTGGCGGCGGCCTCCACCGCCGACAAGAACGCCGCCCTCGAGGCCATCGCCGCGGCCCTGGAGGCGGACCGCGGTCCCCTCATGGACGCCAACGTCCGGGATCTCGAGGCGGGCAGGGCCAAGGGCCTCGATGCCGCCCTGCTGGACCGCCTCGAACTAACGGCACAGCGTATCGATACCATGCTCGAGGGCCTGGGCCAGGTGACGTCGCTGCCCGACCCCATCGGCGGCATCTTCGACCTGAGCTACCGGCCCTCCGGTATCCAGGTGGGCCGCATGCGGGTACCCCTGGGGGTGGTGGGGATCATCTACGAGTCGCGCCCCAACGTCACCGCCGACGCCGCGGCCCTGTGTCTGAAGTCGGGCAACGCCACGGTGTTGCGGGGCGGCTCCGAGGCCTTCCACTCCAACCAGGCCATCGCCGGGGCCATCCACCGCGGGCTGGAGGCCGCCGGGCTGCCGGCCGACGCCGTGCAGGTGCTCGACACCACCGACCGCGCGGCGGTGGGGGCCATGATCACCATGCCCGAAGCCATCGATGTCATCATCCCGCGGGGCGGCAAGGGGCTCATCGAGCGTATCTCCCGGGACGCCCGGGTGCCGGTCATCAAGCACCTGGACGGCAACTGCCACGTCTACGTGGACGGCGACGCCGACCTGGAGAAGGCCATCCAGGTGGCCTTCAACGCCAAGACCCAGCGTTACGGCACCTGCAACACCATGGAGACCCTGCTGGTGGCCGAGGACGTGGCACAGCCGGTGCTCGGAGAGCTGGGCCCCATGCTCCAGGAGAAGGGGGTGGAGCTCAGGGGCTGCGCCACCACCTGCCGGCTGGTGGCCGGCACGACCACCGCCACCGAAGAGGACTGGGACACGGAGTACCTGGCCCCCATCCTCGCCATCCGGGTGGTCAAGGATCTGGGCGAGGCCATCGACCACATCAACCGCCATGGCTCGGCCCACACCGATACCATCGTCACGGAGAACTACAGCCATGCGCGGCGCTTCCTGCGGGAGGTGGATTCGTCCTCGGTGATGGTGAACGCCTCCACCCGCTTCGCCGACGGCTTCGAGTACGGCCTGGGGGCGGAGATCGGCATCTCCACCGACAAGTTCCACGCCCGCGGCCCCGTGGGCCTGGAGGGCCTCACCTCGGTAAAGTTCGTGGTGCTGGGCGACGGACACATAAGAAGGTGATTGGTCCTTTGTCCTTTGTCCTTTGTCATTGGTCCTTGATCCTCGCTCCTCGGCCCCTGTTCCCTGGCCCCCGGCCCCCGGCCCCCGGCCCCCGGCCCCTGGTCCTCGGGCTTTAGTCATTCGAGGCCATCACCGCGACTGCTCTTAACAAATGACAAAGGACCAAGGACAAAGGACCAGTGACCAATGACAAATGACCAAGGACAAAGGACCATACTCGGCATCCTCGGTGGTACCTTCGATCCCATCCACTACGGCCACCTGCGCCTGGCGCTTGAGTTCGCCGACGCCCTGGGGCTCGCGGAGGTGCGGCTGATACCCGCCGGCACCCCGCCCCATCGCGACGCCCCGGCGGCCGCTGCCGCGGAGCGGGCGGCCATGGCGGCGGCGGCGGTGGCGGACGAGCCGCGGCTGCGGCTGGACCGGCGGGAGCTGGAACGCCCCGGCCCCTCCTATGCGGTGGATACCCTGGAGTCCCTGCGCCGGGAACATCCCCATACGCCCCTGTGCTTCCTCATGGGCATGGATGCCTTCCAGGGGCTTCATCGCTGGCACCGCTGGCAACGCATCCCGGAACTCGCCCACATCGCCATCGCCGGGCGGCCCGGCAGCGCGCCACCCCAGGGCCCGCCGGGGGAACTCCTGCAACAACGTCAGGTTGACACGCCGTCGCGATTGAATGAGACACTAGCGGGCAGGATCCTCCTACTCCAGGTGCCCATGCTCGACATCTCCGCCTCCCGCATCCGCCGCCTCGTCGCCGGCGGCCGCAGTCCCCGCTATCTCCTGCCGGACCCCGTCCTCGAGCTCATCCACCGCCGGGGACTGTATGAACATCACTCCTGAAGCCACCCGGGACCTGGTGGTGGCGGCCCTGGAAGACGTCAAGGGCTTCGATATCAAGACCCTCGACGTGCGCGGCATGACCGCCATGACCGACTGGCTGGTGCTGGCCAGCGGCAGTTCCAACCGCCAGGTGTCCGCCCTGGCCCGCAAGGTCCATGACATGGCCAAGGCCGAAGGGCTGGACATGCTGGGCATGGAGGGCGAGAAGGAAGGGGAGTGGGTGCTCATCGACCTCAACGACGTGGTGGTTCACGTCATGCAGCCCCGTATCCGGGATTTCTACCAGTTGGAGAAGCTCTGGTCCGAGAGCGCCGAGGGTCAGCGTAGCGCCAGCTCTTCATGAAGGTGGTGGTGGCGGCGGTGGGCCGCGGCATGCCCGACTGGGTCGCCGCCGGCTACCATGAATACGCCCGCCGCCTGGCCGGTGGCTGCCGCCTCGAACTGCGGGAGCTCAAGGCGCCCCAGCGCCGCGGCGGTAATGTGGAGAAGATCCGGGGACGGGAGGCGGACCTGCTCCTCGAGGCGGTGGCGGACACCAGCCTGCGCATCGCGCTGGACGAGGGGGGCCGCCCATGGACCACCCGCCAGCTGGCCCATCACCTGGGCGGCTGGCTGGAGGACGGCACCGACGTGGGCTC
>JAABTG010000034.1 GCA_011389995.1 Thiotrichales bacterium | reverse complement strand
CCGCCATGAACGACCCCTCCCCACCCCTTCCCCAGCCCCTCATCCACCTCGCCTCGCGCTCGCCCCGGCGCCAGGCCCTGCTGGCCCAGATCGGCGTGCCCTTCCACCACCTGCCGGTGGAGGTGGACGAAGGGCAGTGGCCCAGCGAAGCCCCCCGGGACTACGTGGCCCGGCTGGCCCTGGCCAAGGCCCGGGCCGCCTGGACCCTGACGGAGCGCCCCGGGGACCTGCCGGTACTGGGGGCCGATACCACGGTGGTGTTGGGGGAGGCCATTCTGGGCAAGCCCGCCGACGGCGACGACGCACGCCGCATGCTGGCGGCCCTCGGTGGGCGGGGCCACCGGGTGATGTCAGGCGTGGCCCTGGTGCAGGGGCCGCGGGAGGCCGTGCGGGTGAACGTCAGCGAGGTGCGCTTGCGCCCCCTGGCAGCGGCGGAGATCGACGCCTACGTGGCCACCGGCGAACCCCTGGACAAGGCGGGGGCCTACGGCATCCAGGGCATGGGCGGGGCCTTCGTAAGGGAACTGCGGGGCAGCTACTCCGGCGTCATGGGCCTGCCCCTGGAGGACACCACGACCCTGCTGCGGGCCTTCGGCATCCCCTGGCTGGGGCTGCCCCGAGGGTGACCCGGGCCCGCCGCCCGCGGTGCTGGACGGCCCCCGGCAGGCGGGGTAATCTGAATATTATTACCCTTGCGATACACGCCCATGGCCGGATTCCTCGACGAGCTCAAGTCCCTCTACCAGGTACAGCTGGAACGCCACCGCAACCGTCCCTTCCTGCGCGGCGTGATGGCCGCAAGCGCCCTGGTGACCACCGTCCACGGCGAGGTGACCCTGGGTCAGCGCATGCGCCTGGACAAGGTGCTGGAGACCCTGCGGGAGCTCAAGGTCTTCGATCCCCACGAAGGGGTGAACCTGTTCGATGAGTACGTAAAGGGCATCTTCCAGGACCCGGCCAAGGGCCAGGCCCGGAGCCTGCGGGACGTCAAGGAGGTGGCGGCCGACGATCCGGAGAAGGCCGAGTTGCTGATCCGCATCTGCCTGGCCATCAGCGAGGCGGACGGCGGCATCGACCTGGCGGAGCAGATAGAGATCGTCACCCTGTGCAGCATCCTCGGGGTGGACCCCGACCGCCACGGCCTCTACACCGGCGACCCCACCGGCGGCGTCATCGCCCGCCTCAATCGGGAGGAGGCTGCAGCGGCGGACGCCGCCAGCGGGCACGCATCCAGTTGAAGGCCCGCAGCACCGTGGAATACCTCACCAGACGCTTCTCCAGCTGATACTTGCCGGGAAAGTTCGTGAGCATGAGCCCCACCAGGATGGTCAGCAGACCCTGGCCGGGCAGCACCAGCATGACCAGACCGGCCGTCACCAGCACCAGTCCGAAGGTATTCTTCGCCACCACCACCACCCCGTGAACCGCCGGATGGCGGTCGCCACGATAGCCGTGCAGGCGATGGTCATGGAGGAAATAATCCTCCGGCAGACGCGCCACCAGCCATGGCAGGGCCAGCAGGCTGCCGAAGAAGG
The DNA here is from genome assembly GCA_011389995.1 of Thiotrichales bacterium. Lineage (GTDB taxonomy): Bacteria > Pseudomonadota > Gammaproteobacteria > JAABTG01 > JAABTG01 > JAABTG01. Next base: position 26,830 of record JAABTG010000034.1, on the reverse strand, counting down.
TCACCAGGGACAGGCCCACGAGGCCGCCCGTGGCCCACGGGTGCCCCTCGAACCACTCCAGCAACGCGGTGATGGCTTCCATGTCCTCTTCAGTAGCCCGTGGGCGGGGCCCAGGTCTCGCCCTCGAAGCCGTGGCAGCGCCACGCGTACAGACGCGGCTCCGCGGCAGGAACGGGCCCCAGGGCGGCACAACGGGCGAAGGCATCCGCGATGGCCACGGGCAGCCGATCCCGGTCGGCGACATACAGGGCGCTGCTGCCAAGATGCCGGCCGGGGCCGGGCCAAAGATCGAATTGGTTGTGACGGCGCCCGCCGTCGCCCCCCAGATAGACCGGCAGGTCTCCCGGCAGGTAGAAGGCGAGGCGGCTCGCCAGGTGGTAGTTGGGCGTGAGGAGGAAGTCCGCCCCCGCAGTGTGTTCGGCGAGGGCGGCGATGGGTGCCCGCCAGCCCCGCAGCGCCTTCAGGGGATCGGGGGCCTCGAAGGCCGCCCTCAGGGGCACGTAGAGGATGGCCAGGGACTGCAGCACGGCGGCCGCCATCACCACCCCGAGCCAGGCCCGGAAGCGCGGGCCGCGGCGCACCGCCTCCCCCGCCAGCAGCACCAGCCCCCCGATGTAGGCCATGGCGGGCCAGTTGGCCTGCACCTTGCCGGTCATGGCCTTGACCACGAAGAAGGCCAGCACCCCCACCGAGATCAGCCACACCAGGCGGGGCCCGGAGGCCGCGGCCGGGCGCCACAGCACCGCTGCCATGGTGCCCAGCAACAAGGGCGACAGGACGATGAACTGGCCGGCCACGAACTCCGCGAGCCCCCGCCAGTCCAGGCCGTCAGCCGCCACGTGTCCCCCCTCGTGACGCACCATCACCCAGTCGTGGGCGGCATTCCAACCCACCATGGGGGCCATCAGCAGCAAGGCCAGCAGGGCGGCCAGCCACGGCTGGCGGGTCAGATAATGGCGCCGCCACCCGGGGCGCATCAGCATCGCCAGGGCCGTGGCCACCGGCAGCAGGCCGATGCTCAACTTGGCCAGGGCCCCCACCCCCACCGCTCCGCCCATGGCATACCAGGCCCGCGGGCGCTGCCCCACCAGGGCCCGGTAGGCCGCCCACAGGGCCAGGGTCCAGAACAGGAACAGGAACACGTCGGTAGTCATGACACTACCCAGCAGGAAGTGGACGGGGGTCACCGCCGCCAGCGCCAGGGCCCACAGCGCGGCATCGCCGCGCCCCCACAGGTCGCGGGCGAAGCCGTAGACGGCCAGCAGGAACAGGCCGTGGGCCAGCCAGGCGAACAGCCGCACCTGGGCCTCACCGTGGCCCAGCGCGGCGGTGGCGGTGGCGATGAGCCAGGCCACCAGGGGGCCCTTGGAGTAATAGCTCCAGTCCGGGCGGGTGGACCACAGCCAGTACTGGGCCTCCTCGTAGTGCAGTTCCAGCCCGGCGCTCGCCATGATCACGGCGTGGAGGGCCATGACCACGGCCACCAGCAACACGGCCGGCAGCAGGAGGCGGGAGGCGTGGCGAACGCTCAAAGGAGGTTGGCGGTAACGGGTCAGGGGGCGGTGGAGCCGTGCCGCCGGGATACCCGATGGCTGTCCCGACGCACCACGTAGGGCAGGGTGCCGCTGGTGGCGAAATAGGTCCTGGCCCCCAGCTCACCCAGCACCCCGGTGGTGAGAAACTGCACCGCAACGACCACCAGCAGGATCCCCAGCATCAGCAGGGGCCGGGTGCCGATGTCCTCCCCGAGCACCACCTTGACGTAGGCCAGATAGGCGAGGATGAGACCGCCGACGCCCCCGAAGGCGAGACCGATGCGGCCGAAGAAGTGGCCCGGGCGGCTGAGATACTTGATGAAAAAATAGACCGAAAGCAGATCCACCACCACGCGAAAGGCCCGGGTGAGGCCATAGTTCGACATGCCGTGGAGGCGGGCCCGATGGTTGACCACCTCCTCTTTTATCCGCGTGGAGGAGGTATGCACCGAGACCCAGGCGGGAATGAAGCGGTGCATCTCGCCGAACAGCCGCACCCGTTTGATCACCGTGCCGCGATAGACCTTGAGGCTGCAACCGTAATCGTGGAGTTCCACCCCGGTGACGTTGCCGATGAGGCGGTTGGCCAGCCGCGAAGGGATGATGCGCAGCCACAGATTGTCCTGGCGATTCCGGCGCCATCCCACCAGCAGGTCCAGGTCCTCCGCCACCAGGCGCTCCACCAGCCGCGGGATGTCGGCGGGGTCGTTCTGCAGGTCGCCGTCCATGGTGACGATCACCGACCCCGTGGCATGGTCGATGCCGGCCTGCATGGCGGCGGTCTGACCGAAATTGCGCTGCAGGGTGAGGACCCGGAAGCGGTCTTCGGCGTCCGCCTCCAGCACCGCCTCCAGGCGGGCGGGGGTGGTGTCGGCGCTGCCGTCGTCCACCAGGATGATCTCCCAGGGGTAGTCCGTCCGGGCCATGGCCGCCCGCAGTTCCGCCACCAGGGCCGGCACATTGTCGGCCTCCTCGTAGAGGGGCACCACCACCGTCACCGTCAACGGCGTGTCCACGTCATCCAACCCCCCGAGGATGGGTCTTTCGCTGTTATCCATTTGTTTCATCTCGGAAAAACCGATCCCCCGGGGCGGGGGGAACGGACGCGCGATGGTAGCATGCCCAGAGACCGGCCAGGAGGCCGATGACGACCCCGATGCCGGCTCCCGCCAGCACCTGACTGGGCAGGTGCTTGCCCAGATAGACGCGCGACAGAGAGGCCAGCACCGCGGCGATGACGAGGACCACCTGCCACGGGCGCCACGAGGTGGTGACGGCGAGGAAGGTGACGGCGACGAAGAAGTTCAGGGCGTGGTTGGAGGGCATGCCGGTGGTGGAGGGGCCCGAGCATGGCTCCATGGGCACACCCCCCACCTCCACCAGGCCGGCGTACCTGTCGAAGCATGGCCGGGGCTCTTCCACCCAGGCCTTGATGGCATTACCCGTGGCATCGCCGATGCCGACACTCACCACCAGCAGCAGCCACAATCGCGCCCCCCCCCCCCCCGCCCGGCGCACGCCGTCCGCCAGCAGCAGCAGCAGCAGGGGAAAGGAGAAGGTGAAGCGCGCCGAGGCCCAGGTGAAGAGGTGATCGGCCACAGGCCCCGACCAGCCGCGGTTGATCCCATACAGAATCGCCTCATCCATGCCCGCGCGGTTCCCGGATCAGCAACGCCAGGCCACCGCCGGCCAGGGATACCCCGAGCAGGAACAGATGGAGGTTGACCGCCCCCGCCAGGGCATCCCCGAGGGGCACGCCGAAGGGGGTCATGCCGGCCACCACGCCGGCCTCGTAGGTGCCCAGGCCCGCCACGCCGTGGAAGGGCAGGACGCTGGTCAGTTCGCCCCCCAGGGCCCCCAGCAGGGCGGCCTCCAAACCGGCCCCGCTGAAGGCAAAGAGCAGTCCCACGAACACCGCGAGTTTGGCCACCCAGGCGAGCATGGTCCACATCCAGCACTGCCAGAAGGCCCGCCCATGGGCCGGTGACCCGGCCGCGATGGCGGCACCCACCCCTCGCCAGCGCCCGTCCCCGAGCCAGCCCGGAATGGCGCGCTGGAAGCGGTAGGCCAGCCACGGCAGCACCAGCCAGGCCGCCATCACCGGCCACCACCAGGGGCCCTCTCCGCGCCCCGCCAGCAGGCCCACCAGGCCGAGGCCCAGCAGGGTATGCAGATCCATGAGGCGCAACCACGCCAGGCCGGCCGTGGCGGAGCCGAGGGGCACTCGGAACAGGCGCTTCATGAGCAGCGGAAAGGACAACTCACCGGCGCGCATGGGCAGGAGATTGTTGGCCAGGGTATTGAGCAGCACCAGCTTGAGACTCAGGGGGAAGCGACCCGCCGTGGCCTCGGCGAACAGAAAGTACAGCCGGGCCGCCCGCGCCAGATAACTGGAGGCGGCCAGTGCCAGGGCGAGGAACAGGACATGGAGCTCGAGGTCCCGCCACGGCGCCAGCAGCCGCCCCCAGCCCACGAGCCAGTGGATGGCGGCCACCATGGCCCCTGCCAGCAGCACCCCGAGGAGCCACGGCAGGGGCGCGAAGGCCCGGGGCACCGTTGCCCCGCTGCCGGACGGGTTATGGGGCGTTGAGACCACCGCAAAGCCAGCCGGGGGGGCCCGCCGAGAAAACCATCACGGTTCCGGCACCCGCCGGATGTGGAACGCCATGGCCGCCAGGTCCCCCAGCACATAGGTGGGGGGCTCGCCCACGCCGCCGACGGTGCCCGCATCCACCAGTAAAGACTCCCCGCCCTTGATGGTGGGCACCCGCTCCACCATCGCCCGGTGGCTGTGGCCGCAACACACCAGGTCCCACTCGCCCAAAGCGGCCATGCCCCGGGCGTAGTGGGGATAATGGACCACGAAGATGCGCCGCCCGCCGAGCTCCATATCCATGTCGGCGCCGTGATAGGTGATGACGCTGCCCTTGCGCCGGGCCATGGCGGTGAGGGTGTAGGTATCGCCCATGTTGTTGCCGTGGACCACGTGCACCGGCAGGCCGTAGGGCTGGAGTACCGACAGGGTGGACGGGGCCACCACGTCGCCGCCATGGAGCACCGCCTCCGCCCCGCGGTCGACGGCATCCGCCACCGCGGCGGCCAGCAGGTCGCGGCGGTCGTGGCTGTCGGAGAGGATGCAGATCTTCATGGGATGGGCGGGGACTGGAGCGCCGGGTCCAGCCCGGCGTCAGAAACGGGGCTTCTCCGGCGCATCACGATACATGGAGACACTGTTGATGATCTCCTGCCTGGCCTCGTCGATGCCGTACCAGCCGTCCACCCGCACCCATTTGCCCTCGTCCAGGTCCTTGTAGTGCTCGAAGAAGTGGGAGATGCGGTTGAGGACCTCGCCGGTCAGGTCCCGGAAGTCCTGAACGCTGCGGTAGGTCTTGCACAATTTATCCACGGGCACCGCCAGCACCTTGGCGTCGTCGCCGGACTCGTCCCGCATCTTGAGGACGCCCACCGGCCGGCAGTTGATGACGGAGCCGGAGATCAGGGGATAGGGGGTCAGTACCAGCACGTCCACGGGGTCGCCGTCGGCGGACAGGGTGTGGGGCACATAGCCGTAGTTGCACGGGTAGTGCATGGCCGTGGACATGAAGCGGTCCACGAACATGGCGCCGGTCTCCTTGTCCAGCTCGTATTTCACCGGGTCGGAATTGGCGGGGATCTCGATGATGACGTTGATCTCGTTGGGGACATCGCGTCCCGAGCTTACCCTGTCTAGGTTCATGGCCTGCCCTCTGGCTGTCGGTTTATGGAAGCCGAAAACGCCAGGGCGCCTCACGGCGCCCTGGCTGTTGATGTACCCATTCTAACCCATCGCCGTCACGGCCCGGACCCCGGAGTGAGGACGAGGGCGAATCCCGCGCGACAGATCAGATCAACGGCACCAGGAGCAGGGCCACGATATTGATGATCTTGATCAGGGGATTAATGGCAGGCCCGGCGGTGTCCTTGTAGGGGTCGCCCACGGTATCACCGGTGACCGCCGCCTTATGGGCTTCCGAGTTCTTGCCGCCGTAGGCGCCGTCCTCGATGTACTTCTTGGCGTTGTCCCAGGCCCCACCACCCACGGTCATGGAGATGGCCACGAACAGACCGGTAACGATGGTGCCCAGCAGCAGGCCGCCCAGGGCCACCGGGCCGAGGAGGAAGCCCACGGCGATGGGAAATACGATGGGCAACAGGGAGGGCAGGATCATCTCCTTGATGGCGGAGCGGGTGAGCATGTCCACCGCCCTGGAATAATCGGGCTTGGTGGTGCCCTCCATGATGCCCGGGATCTCGCGGAACTGGCGTCGCACCTCCTTGACGATGCCCCCGGCGGCACGGCCCACGGCCTCCATGGCCATGGCGCCGAACAGGTAGGGCACCAGTCCGCCGAGGAAGAGGCCGATGATGACCTTGGGATCGGACAGGCTGAAGGTGAGGTGATGACCCACCAGTTCCAGGCCATGGGTGTAATCGGCGAACAGCACCAGGGCCGCGAGGCCGGCGGAGCCGATGGCATAACCCTTGGTCACCGCCTTGGTGGTGTTGCCCACGGCATCGAGGGGATCGGTGATGTTGCGGATCTCCTCCGGCAGGTCCGCCATCTCGGCGATGCCGCCGGCGTTGTCCGTGACCGGACCGTAGGCGTCGAGGGCGACGATGATCCCCGTCATGGAGAGCATGGCCACCGCCGCCGTGGCGATGCCGAACAGCCCGGCGAGGCTGTAGGCCCCCCAGATGGCGGCGCACACGTAGATCACCGGGATGGCGGTGGAACGCATGGAGACCCCGAGGCCGGCGATGACATTGGTGCCGTGTCCGGTGGTGGAGGCCTCGGCGATGTGGCGCACCGGATTGAAATCCGTGCCGGTGTAATACTCGGTGATGATGACCATGGCCCCCGTGAGCAGCAGGCCGATGAGGGCCGAGCCGTAGATCTCGTTGACGGTGTACAGGCCGTTGTCGGCCATGGCCAGCTCGGTGACGGGATAGAAGGCCAGGGCCGCGATGCCGGCGGACACGAACAGGCCCTGGTAGAGGGCCCCCATGATGGTGCGCCCGGACTTGGCCTTGACGAAGAAAGTGCCGACGATGGAGGCGAGGATGGACACCCCGCCGAGCAGCAGCGGGTAGGCCAGAGTCGCGGGGGTGCAGTTGGGGATCACCAGGCCCGCCAGCAGCATGGCGGCGATGATGGTGACGGCATAGGTCTCGAAGAGGTCGGCCGCCATGCCGGCGCAGTCGCCCACGTTGTCGCCCACGTTGTCCGCGATGACCGCCGGGTTGCGGGGGTCGTCCTCGGGGATCCCCGCCTCCACCTTACCCACCAGGTCGGCACCCACGTCGGCGCCCTTGGTGAAGATGCCGCCGCCCAGACGGGCGAAGATGGAAATGAGGGAGCCGCCGAAGGCCAGGCCCACCAGGGGTTGCACGGGGTCTTCCACGTCCAGCAGCAGCAGGATGCCGTAGTAGGCCGCCACCCCGAACAGCCCCAGGCCCACCACCAGCATGCCGGTGATGGCGCCGGAGCGGAAGGCCACCGCGAGGGCGGCGTTGAGGCCATTGTAGGCGGCCTGGGTGGTGCGCACGTTGGCGCGCACCGAGATGAACATGCCGATATAGCCGGCCACGGCCGACATCACGGCGCCGATGAGGAAGCCCACGGCCGTATAGATTTCGAGGGCAAACAGCAGGATGACGAAGATGATGGCGCCCACGAAGGCGATGGTGGAGTACTGGCGGTTGAGATAGGCCGACGCCCCTTCCTGGATGGCGGCGGCGATCTCCTGCATGCGCGCATTGCCGGTGGGCTTGGCCAGCACCCATTTGGCCGACCATACCCCATAGATCAGCGCCGCGACGGCGCATAACAAGGCAAAAATTACCATAACGCAACCTCCCCCAATGAATGTGTTTGGAAACCCTCTAGACCAACCTGACCACCCCGGTCATATCCCCCGCCCTGGGCCCTGCCCCGGGCCCACGCGTGGGCGGGCGGCGTGCATCTTTCCCGGGATGAGCAGGATCAACCCTCGAGCACCTGACTGCCCCCCGGCTTGAAGCCGAAACCTCCTCCGGGTCCAGTTATGGTTTCCCGGTTCCCTCTTACTGATTTGTCCACGGCATCCCCACCGTGCTCTTTATATTGCAATGACACCCGGGAGGGCATCGGCCCGGCGAAATCGCGATTGTAGCCCCGCGCCCCGTCCACCTGCACCCTGAGCCGTTGGCCGGCCTCGCCCCACCGTGGGTCCAGCGGCCGTGTTCAACGGAAAAGGGGGCACGCGGCCCCCTCGGGAGTGATCAATCTCCATCACCCATCGATGGCGCCAGGAACCTCAAGGCTTGAAATCGCTGTCGAGGCGGCGGGCCACCCCTGCATTCTTGAGGGTCACGTAACTCGGCATGCCGTTGACGTAGGGTGGGTAGTCCTCGCCCTGAATGAGGGGCACCAGATACTGGCGACAGGCGTCGGTGATGCCGAAACCGTCGTCACTGATGAATTCCGCGGGCATGAACTTCTCCACGTTGGCCACCTCCGACAGGGGCGCCCTGCCCACCTCCCAGGCATAGGGGTCGTTGGAGGTGCGGTCGATGGTGGGCATGACGGCGTTCTCGCCGGCCACCGCGAGCTCCACCGCCGCCTTGCCCATGGCGTAGGCCTGGTCCACGTCGGTCTTGGAGGCCAGGTGACGGGCGGCCCGCTGAAGATAGTCCGCCACCGCCCAATGGAACTTATAGCCCAGGGCCTCCTTCACCATGTTGGCGACCACCGGCGCGGCCCCGCCCAGCTGGGCATGGCCGAAGGCATCCCGGGTACCCTGCTCTGCCAGGAACTTGCCATCGGGCCAGTGGGCGCCCTCGGAGACCACCACGGTGCAATAGCCGTGGCTGTCCACCGCCGCCTTCACCCTGGCCAGGAAGCGGTCCTTATCGAACTCCACCTCGGGGAACAGAATCACCACCGGAATGTCATTAGTATCATCGGCGGCGAGACCGCCGGCGGCGGCGATCCAGCCGGCATGGCGCCCCATCACTTCGAGGACGAAGAGCTGGGTAGAGGTCTTGGCCATGGAGCGCACGTCATAGCTGGCCTCGCGGGTGGATACGGCGATGTATTTGGCCACCGAGCCGAAGCCGGGGCAGTTGTCTGTAATCGGCAGGTCGTTATCCACGGTCTTGGGTACGTGAATGGCCTGGATGGGGTAGCCCAGGGTCTCCGAGAGCTGGGACACCTTGTGACAGGTATCCGCGGAATCGCCGCCACCGTTGTAGAAGAAGTAGCCGATGTCGTGGGCCTTGAACACCTCGATGAGGCGCTCGTATTCCCGCCGGTTCTCCTCCAGGCCCTTCAGCTTGTAGCGGCAGGACCCGAAGGCCCCCGAAGGGGTGTAGCGCAACGCCGCGATGGCCTCGTCGGACTCCTCGCTGGTGTCGATGAGATCCTCGGTCAGGGCGCCGATGATGCCGTTACGGCCGGCGTACACCTTGCCGATGGCATCGCCATGACGCCGGGCGGTCTCGATAACGCCGCAGGCACTGGCATTGATGACGGCGGTCACGCCACCGGATTGGGCATAGAAGGCATTCTTGGGCATCGTTGGTCGGTTCCTTCGGGGTTGGTTGCTGAGATATTAAGGCTGAAAACTGTTGGTTGAAGAAGAAGAATGTGGGTCGGTGCTATTCTCGGCGTGGTTCGCCGGGTCCTGGAGGACCGGGATGACGCGACCACCGATATTGTCGAATTCCTCTACCCCGGGGGCAAACATCTGATGAAGACGGTGATGGAACGGCGTAAGCCCCGGCGCGCCGGGGCTCCCATACCTGCCAAGCTCCACGCCCCCGATGGGCACCGCCCCGCCACGACGCCCGCCCAGGATGGCCCGCACGATGCTTTTTGCGGTGGCGGTCAACTCGGGAATCGCGCTCATGGGCGGCACTCTGGAGCGTCTCCAGCAGGATTGAGAGGCGGTCGCCAAGGGTAACCATGCCCCCGGAGCGGCGCAATGGAATTTCTATATACCTTCATGAGTAAAACTATACGGATTCTCCGACACGCCCGCGTGCTGGCCGTGGTGGCGGCGTTGGTTACGTTCCCGGCGGTGGGCAATGACGCCATCCGTCTGCCGGATATCGGCGGCTCCGACCAGGCCGCCCTCAGCGACCAGCGGGCCGAAAGCATAGGGCAGGCCATGCTCCAGCAACTGCGCCAGCGCGGCGTCATCCTGGACGACCCGCAGATCGCCGGCTATATCCAGAGCCTGGGCCAGCGCCTGGCCAGCCACAGCGATGCCCCCGAGCAGGCCTTCACGTTCTTCGTGGTGAATGACCCCGCCATCAACGCCTTCGCCGCGCCCGGTGGCTATATCGGCGTCCACACCGGCCTCATCGACGCCAGCGAGACGGAGAGCGAACTGGCGGCGGTGCTGGCCCACGAAATCGCCCACGTCACCCAGCATCACATCGCCCGCACCCTGGACATGGCCAACCGCATGACCATCCCCACGGTGGCCGCGCTGCTCGCCGCCATCGCCCTGGGCTCCCAGAACAGCGAGGCCGGGGCGGCAGCCCTTGCGGCCAGCCAGGCCGGGGCCCTGCAGCTGCAGATCGACTTCACCCGCATGCATGAGAAGGAGGCGGACTGGGTGGGCATTCAGACCCTGGCGCGGGCCGATTTCGACCCCCGCGCCATGGCCGTGTTCTTCGAGCGCCTGCAGACGGAGACCCGCTACTACGGACGCCCCCCCGAGTTCCTGAGCACCCACCCCGTCACCACCAACCGCATCTCCGACAGCCGCTCGCGGGCCGAGTCGCTGCCCTACCGGCAGGTGGAGGATTCCGTCGCCTATGCCCTGGTGCGGGCCAAGGTCAAGGTGCTGCAGGCCAAATCACCGGGCCAGCTGGCCAACGACCTGCATAAACGTCTGGACGCGGGGCAGTACCGCCAGGAAGACCCCATGCGCTACGCCCTCGCCCTGGCCCTGCGGGAGAGCGGGCGGATCCCGGAGGCCCTGGCGGAGATCCGTGAGCTGTTCGACCGCCTGCCCGAGAACAGCGCCCTGCGCCACGAACTGGCCCTCACCGAACTGGCCGCCGGCAACGCCGACCGCGCTCTGGAAGTCTACCGCCAGGGGCTGAAGATCTACCCCTATGACCCCGTACTGTTGCCCGGCTACGGGGCGGCGCTGCTGAAGCAGGGGCGGGTCACCGAAGCCCACCGCCTGCTGTCCGACTTCATCAACGGCAACCGCGGCGATGCCCAGAGCTATTACCTGCTGGCCCAGGCCGAGGAGCGCCTCGGCAATACCGTGGAAAGCCAGGTGGCCCTGGCCGAATACTATTACCGCCAGGGTGATCTGACCGCCGGGGTGCAGCAGCTGGAGCTCGCCGCCAAGGGCGCCCGCGGAGACTTTTACCTGGAGGAGCGCATCGCCGACCGGCTGCGGCGGATGAAGGCCCAGCTGGAGCAGGTGATGGCCCTGAGGTAGGCCCTCGTTCCCCGGAACACACCCTGGACGCCCCGGAAGGCTCTCTGCGGGCCCGCCGGCCGGGGTTCAGAGCCTTTTTAAAATATTAGCGGCTGCTGAAAAGCCCTTGATTTGTTTGACCTTCGGTTCCCGCTGAAGCAAACTTGATCGTCACTTGACACGGTCATGGCACCGTGCAAGCCCGCAACAGCGGAAACTATGGCCCGGGGCAGTGGACTAAAATACAGTCCCATCCGCGAGAGCCTTACAGCTGTTCAATCAAAGGAGGTGTCAATGGAAAAACCAACGCCCAACGCGCTCACCGCGAGTGCAATGGCTACTCTGCTGGGTGGGATGGCGTTACTGGCGAGTGCCGGTGCCAGCGCGGCTTCCATGGTGGAAGAAGGCAAGCAGATTGCAGAGGACCGCAGGAAAGGCAACTGCCTGGCATGCCACGCCATGGGCGACGGCCAACTGCCGGGCAACATCGGGCCACCTCTGGTTGCCATGAAGGCGCGCTTCCCCGACGAGTCGGCGTTGCGGGCGCAGATCGCGGACGCCACCCAGAAGAACCCCAACACCATGATGCCTCCCTTTGGCCGACATAACGTGTTGACGGACGAAGAGATCGACAAGATCACCGCGTACGTCCACACCCTCTGAGTCCCAACTCTTTCAAGGAGCTCCCAAACATGAGTATGAAACGCAGAACTTTCCTGAAGGGTACCCTCGCAGGCAGCACCGTAGGTGTCGCCGTCAGCGCCGGGCTGCTCTCCCCCCAGGCCGTGCTCGCGGCCTATCCCAAGGACGCCTTCAAGAACAAGGAGGTTTCCGGTGCCCTGAACGAATTGCTGGGCTCGGCGGACACCGCGACCTCCGGCGACATTACCGTCAAGGCCCCCGATATCGCCGAGAACGGTGCCGTGGTACCCATCACCGTGGAGACCAGCCTGCCGGCGGAATCCATCAGCATTGTCGCCAAGGAGAACCCTTCCCCCCTGGTGGCTTCCTTCGACATGACAGATGCCGCCAGCGGCTACGTGTCCACCCGCATCAAGATGGGCAAGACCTCGGACGTGATGGCCGTGGTGAAGTCGGGCGGCAAGCTCTACTCCGGCAGCAAAGAGGTCAAGGTGACCATCGGCGGTTGCGGCGGCTGAGCCGGTAACGCTCCCCCCCGAAACCCGAACCTATCGAACACGAGGAACAGATAATGGCAGGCATCAAAATACGTGCTAAGGCGAGCGATGGTGAGGTGACCCTCAAAACCCTCATGAGTCATCCCATGGAAACCGGCACCCGCAAGAACAGCAAGACGGGCGAGACCATTCCGGCCCACTTCATCGAGGAGGTGACGGTCAGCCGCAACGGCACCACCGTGATCACCGGCTACATGAGTGGCGGTGTATCCAAGAACCCCTACCTGTCCGTGAAGTTCAAGGGCGACAAGGGCGACAAGGTGACGGTGGCCTGGACCGACAACAAAGGCCAGAGCGAGAGCGGCGAGGCCACGGTCGGCTGAGTACCCGTCGCCGGTAGTTTATAAAGACTAAGGGCCGGTGAATCCGGCCCTTATTTTTCGAAACCTTAAAAACAAAGGTTCAGGCGCGGGCCCGCGTGGTAATGGAAACAACAGGACGGCCCGTTGGCGGCCCAGGCGCCTGGACTGACGGAGGGGACAGCAAGTGAGAAAAATCATCGCAGCAACGTTGGCGGCCGGCCTGGTGGGGGGATTGCCCCTGGCTGCCCAGGCGACCAACCCGCAGCAGGACCTCAAGGAGTTCAGGGCCTACTTCATGGAGCGGTTCCCGGATACCCAATTCCAGGACTTCTCCAACGGCGTGTATTCCATCGACGCCCCGTCGCGGGCCCAGTGGGAGTCCATCGAGGAATTCCCGCCTTATGAGCTCGCGGTGGACGACGGGCGGGAGATGTGGAACACGCCCTTCGGAAACGGCAAGACCTACGCCGACTGTTTTCCGGACGGCGAAGACGGGATCCGTCAGAACTATCCCTACTGGAACGGCAACACGGTGAAGACCCTGGAGCAGGAGATCAACGAATGCCGCGAGACCAACGGCGAGAAGCCCCTGGGTTGGAAGAAGGGCAAGATTGCGGCCCTCTCGGCCTACCTGGCCTACCAGTCACGCGGCAAGCCCATCGATGTGAAGGTCCCCAACGACGCCGCCCTGGAGTGGTATGAGCAGGGCAAGCAGCACTTCTACTCGAAGCGTGGCCAGCTCAACTTCTCCTGCGCCAACTGCCACGTCGACTCGGCGGGGATGTTGATCCGGGCGGACAAGCTGAGCCCGGCACTGGGCCATGTCACCCACTTCCCGGTGTTTCGCTCCAAGTGGGGCGAGCTGGGCACCCTCCACCGCCGTTATGGCGGCTGCAACAAGCAGGTGAGGGCCAAGCCCTTCCCGGCCCAGAGCGACGAGTATCGTGCCCTGGAGTATTTCCATACCTACATGTCCAACGGCATCGAGGTGAACGGCCCGGGCGCCAGGAAATAACTTCGGCCGCGACGGCTCCAGACCCGGCCTCCCGGCCGGGTTTTTTTTGCCTGTCATCCACCTTGAAAAGCCAGGACCACCGCAAAGAAAAGGGCCACCGGCATCCCTGCCGGTGGCCCTCGGAACAGCCCCCCTTGAATACAAACAGGGGAATAAGACAGAGGGGACTGGCGCCCGGGGGCTACTTGTTGACCGGGGACTCCGGGTCCAGCAGGTAGGCGAGGATGTCGCTGATCTGCTCCTTGGTCAGGAAGCCGTTGGCACCGAAGCGCGGCATGTGGGTGCACGGGAAGTAGGCGTGGGGGTTGTAGATGACGTCGTAGGTATATTTGAGCATCGCCTCTCCGGTGCCCCGCATCTTGCCGTAACCCTTGAGGCTGGGCCCCAGGGTGCCGTAGGCGATCTCATCGGGATCGAGTTGATGGCAGGCGTAGCAGTTGCCGCCGGGTTTCCGTTTGCTGTGGTCGTCTGTCTTATGTCCCACCCGGAAGCCGTAACCGGAGCGGGCCAGCTCGTTGCCCTTTTCCCAATCCCCCAGCTTGATGCCGCCTTCGGGATATTCGATGTTGCTGCGGCCCAACTCGTTGGCCTTGGCCCTGGCCTCGTCGCTTATCTTGCCACCCACCGCCGAACAGGCGGCCTGGAGCTCATCCTGGTTCAGGCGGTCCCTCACGGTGCCACCCTCCTGGGTCTTCATATCGAGCTTGAAGCCCTTGGCCTCGAAGATCAGGTAGTTGGCGAGCTCCTCGGGACTCATGGCCGTGTAATCGGCGTTACCGGCGTCGGCGACGGCACTCGCCGACCACAGGCAGGAGGCGAGGGCCGCCGTAATGAGTGTTCTTGCTTGCATGATTATTACTCCTTCAGATGCGTATCCGGGGTTCAGCGCTTGAGGTCCGGCAGGATGGCCGGCTGGCCACGGGCGGCATCGGTCCAGTACAGGATCATCGCCATGGAGGCGTCCGAACCGGCGACCACCTGGCCCTGGCGCATCTGCCAGTAGCAGCCCCGCAGCCGGTGCTGGCTGCTGCGCACGTTCTGGTGACCGGCACGATAGGCGGGCCAGGAGACGGCCTTGGTCCATTCCACCGGTACGTTGACATCCGGCAGCACCGAGGCCCGGATACGCTTGCCCGTGTCGCCATGGCAGGTGTTGCAGCTGAAGTCCAGGGACCCGGCACGACGATAGAACATCTCCTCGCCGGCATCCCGCAGGGCCTTCTCCATGGGATGGTCCACGGGCGGGTTCCAGGGCCGGCCGTTGGATTTGCTGGCGATATAGGTCTGGAGCTTCATCATGTCGGAGCCCGAGCCATGGCGCTTCTTGACGGCGGGGTCCTCATCGGTGAAACCCTGCAGGGTCTTCATGCAGTGGACCAGGCGGGTCTCCAGATCCATGACCTTGCCGGTATCCTCGAAATACCGGGGCATCTCCACATAGGCCCCTTCGACGACCCCCGGCCCCTTGCCGAAATCACAACCCTCCAGGGAGGCGTTTTTCGGTCCGCGCTTCTCGTGAAACAGGTCCTCACCGTCCTCCACGACGAAATAGGCCGGGTTGTCCGGCATCATCATCAGGTTCTGCTCACTTTGGGTGAGATAAGCGGAATCGGTCTTGTCGATGAGCCCCTGCAATACGTCTTCAGGGGGTGGGTAGGAATCGGCATGGGCACCGGCGCCGATAACCAGCGCGATGGGTAGCGCGGTCAAGGTTCTTTTTAACATTGAGACTCCTCCTCGAAGGGTTGTGTTTCCAACCGGTCCGAACGGTTGGATGAAGTTGCGCTCAACAGCGCAACTCTTAAGGAAGATTAAATAGGGGGCAGGGACAGATCAAATTTAAATTGGCTTATATACCGGAGGCCGTTGGACGAAGATTCCGCCAGGAAGGGCACTTCCCGCAGAGGACCGTGCAGACCGCAGGCGACAGGGATCGAGACAAATTGATATGCGTCAAAACAACGGCTTGGTTTGGGCGACCCGCAGTCCGACTGAGGTGGAGACGCGGGATGTCCGACCCGCTAATGCCTCAGCCCCCCAGCATCGATTGAGCCAGGCTGCCCACGGGCCCCACGAGTATGGGCGCCAATACCGTGGCGAGATTCGCCAAATGGTGCCTCACAGGGCGAAGCTGGCGCTCCTCCAGCCATACCTCGAGGTCCCCATCGGCAGCGGTGGACTCATGGGCGCGTATGGCCTCCCGGCGCAGCGCCAGGTAGGGCGGGAGAAACAGAGCCAGCAAGGTCACGGTCATCACGACGCCCCAGTACACGGTGAGGCCGAGGGCCAAGCGGGAGAGGGCCCCGTCTCCCGGCGCGCTCATCAGGGGAGCGGGCAGCTGCAGGAAGAGCATCAGCGACACGGCGGAGGTCACCAGCACCAGGCTCGAGCCGCGCAAGGCGCCCTGCAACTGGCGGGACCGATCATCGAAGCGGCGCTCCCAGGGCGGGGCGGAGGCGTCGAACGGGGTTGAAACGGCCGCCCCCACGGCCGCCCCGAAGGCGACCACCAGCACGCCCGTGGCGAAGGGCATCACCGCCGCAAAGAACATCCGGGACTGCCCCAGGAAATAGCCCTCGGCCGCAAATGCGGCGGGTAGCCCCTCGATGCCGAGCAGCAGTTGCCGGGTGAGGTCGTAGGTCAGGGCGTAGGCCGCGGCGTCCGTCATCCGCACCAGGGCCGCCACGCCGATTCCCACCACCAGAATGACCATCAACAGGCGAACGCTGGCGCGGTATGCTTCGGGGGGCTGCCTGCTGAGGTATCCCCAGTAGAGAAAGAGGACCGCGGCGCAGGTGGCCAGCTGGATATACGACACCGCCGCGTAAACGAGCCGGTCGCCGAGATGGACGAGCCCCGCGGCCGCACCGTCCCCATCAGCCGATGCCGCGGCCACCAGCACCTCCATGCCGCCTGCACCGGTCGCGGCGAAGAGCTGCATGATCATTACACCGAATACGAAGGGCAGGACCGCGGCCGCCAGGTAGAGATGCCAGCCGGCCGGAAGCAGCCTGTCCCCTTTTCGCCCGTTTTCCATCATGCGACTATAGCGCAGTCCCGAGGCCGTAATCCTCTACACGCTCCGTCGACGGCGAAGGAACTCAGGTATCGCCCGGGCGGACCACCTCTATGCCCCCGCAGGGCGGAGGCCAAAATGTCAGCATGACATGAGACACGGCACCCGACCCACGGAAACCCCCCGGGCAGACCCGTGGGTCCATGGTCAGAGGACGAAGAAGAATGAAGGAGCCCGCCACCCCCCCGGACGAAGCCGAGCGCTTCGCGAAACTGCGTTCACTAAACATCCTGGACACCCTTCCCGAAGAACGTTTCGACCGTATCACGCGCATGGCGAGGCGCATGTTCAACGTTCCCGTCGCCCTCGTGAGCCTGGTCGACTCCAATCGCCAGTGGTTCAAGTCGAACGCAGGTCTCGAGGCGTTGGAGACCCCGCGCTGCGTCTCCTTGTGCGGTCACGCGATCCTGGGCCGCGAGGTGTTCAACGTCCCGGATGCCACCAGGGATGAGCGCTTTGCCGACAACCCGCTGGTGGTGGAAGATCCCGCCATCCGCTTCTACGCCGGCTTTCCCCTGCACCTCGGGGAAGGCAGCGCCATCGGGACGCTGTGCATCATCGACAAGGAACCGAGGCATCTCGCCGAAGAGGACTTCGAGATGCTCAAGGACCTGGGGCACATGGTGGAGCGCGAGCTGGCATCGCTGCAGATGGCCACGACGGACGAGCTGACCGGGCTCTCCAACCGCCGCGGTTTCAATATACTCGCCGAGTACAGCCTTCACCTCTGCGTGCGCCAGAAGCTACCGGCGTGCCTGGCCTACTTCGACCTGAACAAGTTCAAGCCCATAAACGACCGCTTCGGCCATGCCGAGGGCGACCTCGCGCTGGTGGCCTTCGCCAGCCAGATCCGAATAGTGTTTCGCGAGTCCGATATCTTCGCCCGGCTCGGCGGGGACGAGTTCGTCGTTCTCCTCACCAATGCCTCGAAAGAGGACACCGAACCCGTCATCGAGCGTTTCCGGGAAACGGTTGATGCCTACAACACGGTCGCCGCCCGCGGGTATGACATCGCGTTCGCCCACGGCCTGGTGGAGTTCGATCATCAAAGGCACGACTCGGTGGAAGCACTACTGGCAGATGCGGACGCCCTGATGTACGAGGCCAAGGGGAAGTCCTGATCCTGCGCCCATAGCTGTTCCGATGGGCTGACGAACTCCAGGAGAGCTTTAGCAGGCCACGGGCCTGGACCGCAGCCTCCGGAGGAGACGTTCCGCAGGGCTTCGCCGGCCCTGTCGAGGGACGACTATGCAGTCCATGTCCGCGCCACCTCCCATGCCCTTGGCCCCTTACACGGCTGACGCGACGCGCCAGCCGTGGGCCCGGCGGAAAGTGCCCCATGAATCAGCGCTTCCTTAAGAACCCCGTTCCCTATCCGCTAACGAGTTACAGCACCGGGGTCGCCGACGGCCCCGGGTAAACGGGTGGCTCGCCCCCTTCTGGCACTGCCCCCCTTCGACGAGGCTATGGGCACATCATGCTAGGCGCACCTCTCCAGTCATGGCTGACCATGGTCTGCGGCATGATCACGGGACCGAAGTTCGGTATCGTGACCCGCGGCGGCCGGGGTCGGGGCGCCCTGGAAATGGCCGCGACCTGGCCAACGGGCAGTGCCCCACCCCGTGGCCTGGCCGCGGCCGCTCTCCGCGCGCTGGAGACGGGGGAACCGGTCGCCGGGACGGCGAGTGACCATGGTCCCGGCCTGCTGCACTGGGACCTGGCGCTGCCCCTCGGACAGTTGGACGGCCAGACGGCCGTTGTGGCCATCCGCATGGAGGACCCGTCGTCCGGCGCACGGGATACGGCAATGCAGCTCCTGGAGTGGGGACGGGCCTGGCTGGCGTTCCATGAGGAGTGGCGGGTACCACCGACGGCGCCCGCCGAACTCACCCGCCGGGTGCTGGAGCGCGACCGCTTCGAGACCGCAGCCTTCGAGGCCGCTTCGCGTCTGGCGGAACTCCACCATTGCCGGCATGGGGCCATCGGTCTGCTGCGCCGCGGACACCTGCGACTCGTGGCCCTGTCGGGCACCGCCGACGTGAGCCGTCGCAGCGGGCTTGCCCTGCTCCTCGAGGGCGCCATGACCGAGGCGGTGGACGCGGGCCGGACCCTGCGGCTCCCGCTAACCCACGGCGGCGACGGGGAACCCGTCCACGCCCACGCCCGGCTCCTCCGCGAGGAAGCCAGCGCGGCTCTCTGCTCCGTACCCTTCATGGCGGCCGGCCGCATGGCCGGGGCCTTCATCCTGGAGCGCCAGGACCAAGGGCCGTTCTCCGACGATGAAATGGCCCAGTGCGAGGCGGTCGCCGCCGTCATCGGTCCGCTGCTGGTCCTCAAGCGGGAGGCGGAGCGCCGCCTGCCTTCTCGGTTGTGGCGCCGCGGGGGCGGGGCCGCGCGCGCCCCCGGCGCCCGGCGGCACTGGCCGGCAGTGACAGGACTGGCCATGGCCGTCCTAGTGGCGACCCTGGTGCTCGCCCAGGGCACTCTCCAGATCACCGCCCCGGCGCGGCTGGAGGGCAGCGTGCAACGCGCCATTGTCGCCCCCGTAGACGGCTTCATCGCCGCCGCCCATGCCCGTGCCGGGGAGGTGGTGCAGGCGGGCGCCGTGCTGGTGGAGCTCAACGACCGCGAACTGCGGCTCGAGCACCGTCGTCGCGAGGCCGACCGGGGGGAGCTACGCAAAGAGTATCGCAAGGCCCTGGCGGAGCTGGACCACGCCGAGGCGAGCATCCTCAAGGCGCGCCTGTCCCAGGCCCAGGCCCACATGGACCTGGCGGCTGAACGCCTGGCGCGCAGCCGCCTGACCGCCCCCTTCGAGGGAGTACTCATCTCCGGCGATCTCAGCCGCGAGTTGGGTGCCCCGGTGGAGAGGGGCCAGGTACTCTTCGAGCTCGCACCCCTCGAGAAATACCGGGTGGTGCTGGAAGTGGATGAGCGCGATGTCGCCCACGTGCAACCCGGTCAGCACGGCCGCCTGGTGCTCTCTGCCCTGCCGGAGCGCGAACTGCTCCTGGTGGTGGAGGAAGTGGCGGCGGTATCGGCTGCGGCCGAGGGCCACGCCCGCTTTCGGGTGGAGGCCCGCCTGGAGGATAGTCCCCACAACCTGCGACCCGGCATGCAGGGCGTGGGCAAGGTGAAGGCCGGGCGGCACTCCGTTGGCTGGATCTGGACCCGCCGGCTGGTGGAGTGGCTGTACCTCAAGCTGTGGGCCCTCATGCCCTGATGAACATCAGGCCCGCGCCTTCGCCCTGGGAGCGCTTCGCCGGCCTCAAGCCCCGGCTGAAACCCCACGTGGAGATCCATCGCCATCTCTACCGGGGCCGGCGCTGGTACGTACTGCGGGATCGCGCCACCACCCGCTATTTCCGCTTCGGCCCCTGGGCCTATCAGCTGTTGGGCCTGCTGGACGGGAGTCGCACGGTGGCCGCTGCCCACGAGGCCCTCGCACAGCGGCTGGGGGCAGAGACACCGGACCGGGAGCAGACCGCCGACCTGCTCCTCAGACTCCACGGCGCCGACCTGCTGGATCTCGACAGGCCGCCGGACGTGGACGGGGCCTTCCAACGGCGCGACCGGGCGCGCTCCCGGGCACGCTGGGGGCGGTTGCTGCGGCCCCTGGCCCAGCGCTTCCCTCTCTTCGATCCCGACGCCCTGCTGGGACGGCTGCTGCCCTTCGCGGCGCCGTTCCTGGGCCGCGCGGGATTTGCCCTGTGGCTCGCCACGGTGGCGCTGGCGGGTCTCGTGGCCCTGAGCCAGGGGCCCGCCCTCGCCGCCCACTGGGAGAGCCGCGCTCTCGATCCCCTGAACCTGCTGATGCTGTGGCTGCTGTATCCCGTGGTGAAGCTGCTCCACGAGGTCGGTCACGGCCTGGTCATCAAGGCCCGGGGCGGCGATGTCCACGAGATGGGTATCATGCTGCTGGTGCTCATACCCGTACCCTACGTGGACGCTTCCGCCGCGTCTGCCTTCGGCGACAAGACCTGGCGCATGGCGGTGGGGGCGGCGGGGATCATGACCGAACTGCTGCTGGCCGCCCTGGCGCTGTTCCTGTGGCTGGCGGTGCAGCCGGGCCTTGTCCGTGACGCCGCCTTCGGCGTCATGGTCATCGGCGGCATCTCCACCCTGCTCTTCAACGGCAACCCCCTGCTGCGCTTCGACGGCTACTACGTCCTTGCCGACGCCCTGGAAATCCCCAACCTGGCGACCCGCTCAAACCGCTACCTGGGTTACCTGTTCAGACGCCACCTGCTGGGCATGACCCCCCAGTCGCCGGCGAGCGCGCCAGGCGAGCGCCCCTGGTTTGTGGTCTACGGCATCGCCTCCTTCGTTTATCGCATCTTCATTCTCATCGTCATCGCCCTGTTTATCGCCGGTGAGTTCTTCTTCATCGGTGCCCTGCTGGCGGTGTGGGTCATCATTGCCCAGTTGGTGGTGCCCCTGGGGCGTCATGTCGCCGCCCTGGCCGTCGGCCCCGAGTATGCGCCCGTCCGCAGCCGCGCGGTGGGCCTCCTGGTGGGAACAACCGCTCTCGCCGGGCTGGCGCTGTTCGCCGTGCCGTTGCCCAGTCACACCGTGGCCGAGGGCATCCTGCGGGTGCCCGAGCAGGACATGGTGCGCGCCGGGGCCACGGGCCGGGTGGCCGCGGTGCTGAAGCCCTATGGCGCCCGCGTGGCCGCCGGCGACCCCCTGCTGCGGCTGGAGGACCTCGCCCTGGATGTGCGCTTGCGGGTGCTGGCCGCCCGCCTCGACGAGTTGGCGGCGCGCATCACCCGCACCACCCTCGCGGACCGCACCGAAATGGGGGTGCTCGAAGAACAGCAGCGCCTCGTTCAGGAAGAGTACGCCGAGGCCTTGGCGGAACAGCAGGCGCTGCTGGTGCGCAGCCCCGCCGCCGGCCACTTCTCCACCGCGCGCCTGCGCCATCTGGAAGACCGCTGGGTGAAGCGGGGAGAGCTGCTGGGCTACATCACCGACCACACCGGCGCCACCGCCCGGGTGGTGGTGGAGCAGGCCGACGTGGACCGGGTGCGCACCCGCACCCGCAGCGTGGAGGCGGTGCTGCGCGCCCGGCCCTTCGACACCCTCAAGGCCCGGGTCCTGGGTGAGGTACCCCAGGCCACCGACCGGCTGCCGTCGGCGGTCCTGGGCAGCCGCGAGGGCGGCGCCGTGGCGGTGGACGCCAGGGACGCATCCGGCGTCAGGACCATGGAGGACATTTTCCAGCTCGAACTGCAACTGCCGCTTCGTGCCGCCCTCCACCTGGGCAGCCGGGTCCTGGTACGCTTCCACCATCCCCCCGAGCCCCTCGCCCACCGGGGTTACCGTGCCCTGCGGCGGCTGTTCCTGGGCCGCTTCGAGATATAGTTGGATGCTGAACAAGGCCCTCCATGGCCTTGTTCAGCCACGGTTGCGCGGCCCATGTCCGCACAACCTCACGCGCCTACCGTCGCTGTCGCGAACGGCGCGGCGGCCCATCCATGGGCCGCACGGGAGGCTCTGAGTCTCAGTGCCTCCCGTTGGATGCTGAACAAGGCCCTCCATGGCCTTGTTCTGCCACGGTTGCGCGGCCCATGTCCGCACAACCTCACGCGCCTACCGTCGCTGTCGCGAACGGCGCGGCGGCCCATCCATGGGCCGCACGGGAGGCTCTGAGTCTCAGTGCCTCCCGTTGGATGCTGAACAAGGCCCTCCATGGCCTTGTTCTGCCACGGTTGCGCGGCCCATGTCCGCACAACCTCACGCGCCTACCGTCGCTGTCGCGACCGCCGCGGCAGGAGGTAACACGGGGCCGGCTCAAGGATTCCCTTGCGGCGCCGAGACAAGGGGATGAAGTGAACCACCCCCGGTGATACCGAAATGCCTGCAATCCCACCGCCCCTCGAAACCCTCCGCGGCACCGCCCTCCTCGCCCTGCTGGGGCTGGCCGGCGCCACAGGCGCCGCCGAACTACCGACCCTGGACTGCGTCATCACGCCTTCGGCCAAGGTGGAGCTGAGCAGTGCCGTGCCCGGACTCATCGCTGCGGTCCACGTGGACCGCAGCGACACCGTCGAGCGGGGCCAGGTGGTGGCGGAGCTCACCGCGGGCGTCGAGCGCGCGGCGGTGAGCCTGGCGCGGACCAAGGCGGCCATGGATGCCGAGGTGCATCTTCGGGCCGTGAGCCTGGAATTCGATCGGCGCAACCAGCGCCGCATGAGGGACCTGGCATCGCGCGCCATGGCCTCTCAGCAGGACAAGGACCGGGCGGACCGGGACACCCAGCTGTCGCGCTGGGAACTGCTCCAGGCCGAGAACCTGATGGACCTGCGCGGCCTCGAGCTGGCGCGGGCCGAGGAGATACTCAAGGAGAAGCTGGTAGTGAGCCCCATCGACGGCGTCGTGGTGCAGCGCTACAAGAGTCCCGGGGAATACGTGGAGGACAGGCCCATCCTGCGGGTGGTACGCCTCGACCCCCTCCATGTGGAGACCATCGTGCCCATGGAGTACTTCGGGCAGCTGCACCCCGGCATGGCCGCCGAGGTGGTACCGGAGACACTGCCCGCCGCGGCGCGCAGGGCGCGCGTGGCGGTGGTGGACCGCATGGGTGACGCCGCCAGCGGCACCTTCGGGCTGCGCCTGGAGATGGCCAATCCGGGCAGCGAGTTGCCTGCCGGCACCAAGTGCAGCGTGCGCTTCCTGCCCGGCGAGCCGGCGCCGGAGCTCGAGGCGCCCCAGGGGATCCCGGCCCTGACGCCAGCGCCGCCGGCGTCGGCGAAGACCGCCCCCGTCCCCGAAACCCCTCTGAGTGCCCTGCCGGAGCCATCCCGCGTCGTCCTGGACCGGACTCCGGGGCAGTGCACCGGGGTGTTGGCGGCCCTGGACGCAACCACGCCCTGAAGGGGGTTTCCGCGCCCTCCAACCCCGATCCCTTCGCGCCCCCGCCAGCCCCGCCCTTTAATCTCCGGCCGCCGGTGCCGCTATGAGTTCATGCAACAGGCAAATCGGGCGTGCCCTGGGCCCGCCGTTACGGGGCCTCCCATGGCCCCCCAAGCCTTGAAACCCACAGCGAGGGGTGATGGCAGCGATCCCTTCACAATTCGAGAAGATGCGGCACTCGCCGCCGGTCGCGTCCTTCGAGGCCCTCGAGCCCCGCATCCTGCTTTCGGCGGACCCCTTGTCTGCGGCGGTGGCCGACGCCCTCGACCCCGCCGATCCCCTGGACGACCACTTCGAGGGCGAGCACCTTGACGCGCTCCTGGCCAGCCTCCCTCCTGCCCCGCCCGACGGCGGGGACGCCCTGCCGGCGGCCCTGTCGCCGGAGGCCCTGACCGGCCCGGCGACCGAGGAACCGGGTTCGACGGCGTCTCACGAGCTCTATATCGTCGACGCCGGGGTGGCGGACTGGCAGACCCTGGCGGACGGCCTGCGGAATGCCGACGGCGGGCGCCCGGAGGTGGTGGTCCTGGACCCGTCGCGGGACGGCATCGAGCAGATCGGCGAGGCCCTCGCCGGCCACCGCGACCTCGACGCCGTGCACATCATCTCCCACGGCTCCTCGACGGGCCTTCAGCTCGGGGCCAGCTGGCTGTCCGGCGACTCCCTGGCCGGCTATGCCGAGGCCCTGCGGGGTTGGGGCGACGCCCTGGCCGACTCCGGCGACATCCTGCTCTACGGCTGTGACCTGGCGGCCAGCGCCGAGGGCCGGGCGCTGGTGGACGGCGTGGCCGCCCTCACCGGCGCGGACGTGGCGGCCTCCGACGATCTCACCGGCAGCGCAAAGCGCGGCGGGGACTGGGTTCTGGAGCACGGCGTGGGGCATATCGAGACCCAGACCCTTGCCGGAGGCGGGGATCCCGGCGGCTGGTCCGGCGTGCTCGCCTTTATCAGCGGCAGCGTGCTGGAGGACGTGGATGCCGACGGCGATGTCATGGACGACGGCATGGCGCGGGATAACGTCACCGTCGGGCTGTACCTGGACGACGGCGATGGCGACCCCGGTACCGGCGACACCCTGATGGGCACCGCCTTGACCGACGGCATCGGTGGCTACCGCTTCGACGGCCTGGGCGACGGCACTTACTTCGTGGTCGTGGACTCCCTTACCGTCAGCCCCTCCGCGGGCTATAACGCCTTCCATGGCCTCGGGGACGTGTGGGCCGAGCAGACCTACGCAGTGGCGGGCGGCTGGCAGGACACCGGCTACACCGCCGCCGACGGCAGCCTGGTGGGCGGCCGCGTGGCCGGCATCTCCGATGACGCCGGGGCCCTGACATCCGCCCAGCACGTGGTCCGGTCCACCATTGCCGGCGCCGACGTCGCCGGCATCGACTTCGGCTTCAGCTTCAACGTCATCAGCCATGCGGGCGACGGCGACGACGACGCCGGCAACGACCGCACCGTGCAGGGTGCCCTGCGCCAGGCCATCCAGAACGCCAACGCCCAGGTCGGACAGCAGACCCTCACCGTCCCCGCCGGCACCTACACCCTCACCGGCAGCGGCGACGACGACGGCGAGACCGGCGACCTGGACATCGACGACGACCTGGTCATCGACGGCAGCGGCGCCACCGTCACCCAGGTCTCCGGCAGCGGGACCGACCGCGTGTTCGACCTGATGGGCGCCGCCGTCACACTGACCGGCCTCACCATCGACGGCGGCGACGTGAGCGGGGACGGCGGCGGCATCTACATGGACGGCGCCGTCGATCTGGTGCTGCGGGACGCCGCCCTCACGGGGAATACGGCGAGCAGCGTGGGCGGCGCCATCTTCGCCTCCGGCAACCTGACTCTGGACCGGGTGCTGCTGGAGGGCAACACCGCGGACACGGGCGGAGGCATCTACGCCAACAACTCCTCGGTGGTATCGGTGCTCAACAGCACCTTCAGCGGCAACAGCGCCGCCAGCAGCGGCGGCGCCATCCTCGTTCGCGGGACCATGGACATCACCCACTCCACCCTGGCCTCCAACAGCGCCGCCTTCGGCGCCGGCGGCATCGAGCGGGCCGGGTCTGGCGGCGTGGACCTGTACAACACCATCCTGGCCGGGAACACCGGCGGCAACGCCAACGGCGCCCTCACCTCGTCGGGCCACAACATCGACTCGGACGGCACCGCGGGCCTTGCCGGCACCGGCGACCAGAGCGGCACCGTGGGCACGCCCATCGAAGTGATGCTGGGAATGCTGGCGGACAACGGCGGCCCCACCAAGACCCACGCCCTGCAGTACGGCAGTCCCGCCATCGATGTGGGCGACAATGCCGGCGCGCCGGCCGACGACCAGCGCGGTTTCGCCAGGGACGACGGGGCCGTCGATATCGGGGCCTTCGAGGCCGAAGCCACCACTGCGGCGTCGGCCCTGGCGCCGGGTGACGAGACCCGGGTGAACGACAGCGCCCTCGACCAGCAGGAGACCCTGTCCGAGAACCGCGGCAGCAGCCGCGCCGTGGCGGTGGCGCCGGACGGGGACTACGTGGTGGTGTGGTCCACCCAGGGACGCGACGCCTCCAACTGGGCCGTATACGCCCAGCAGCACGACCGCCACGGCAACGCCCTGGGGCCCGCCTTCCAGGTCAACGACTTCGAAGCCAACAGCCAGTACCAGGCCGCGGTGGACATGGACGATGCCGGCAACTTCGTGATCGTCTGGACCAGCGAGAACCAGGACAGCACCTCCAGCAGCGTCTACGCCAAGGTGTACAACGCCGACGGCAGCGAGGCCGTGGGGGAATTCCGCGTGAACACCCACGCCAGCGGCAGCCAGGCCGGCCCAACGGTGGCGATGAACGGAGACGGCCGTTTCGTGGTGGCTTGGGCCGGCGAGGGCCCGGGCGATGCCGCCGGCATCTTCGCCCGCCGCTTCGACGCCACCGGCGCCGCCCTCGACGGTACCGACATCCTGGTGAATGCCAACGACCGCGGCGCCGAGGCCAACCCCGGCGCCACCATGGACGACGCCGGCCGCTTCGTGGTGGCGTGGGACGAGGGGGGGGCGGTCTACTTCCAGCGCTTCAACGCGGACGGCAGCTACGCGGGCGCCGACGCCCAGCCGTTCTCGGGCGGCGGCATCAACCTAAGCCGGCCCGCCATCGCCGCCGATCCCTCCGGGCAGTTCACCCTGGCGTGGCGCAGCCAGGGCGGGTTCGGCGGGGATGACGGGATCTGGGCCAAGAGCTACAACCCGGACGGCTCGGTGGCCAGCACCCAGTACCCACTGCTGCAAGGCCGTGCGTTCAACGTCAGCGGCACCGGCGACACCAACCA
>JAABTG010000275.1 GCA_011389995.1 Thiotrichales bacterium | reverse complement strand
GATGCAGGGGCGCATGGACGAGGGCATCGCCTGGCTGGAGAGCCGAGAGCAGGACTGGGCCCCGGACAACGCCTTCGCCGTCCACAACTGGTGGCACCTGGCCCTGTTCAACCTCGACCGCCAGCGCCACCGGCGGGTGCTGGAGCTCTACGATACCCGCATCTACCCGCAGCCGGTCGACGATGCCCTGGTGCTGTTGGATGCCACCGCCCTGCTGTGGCGGCTGCACCTCGAGGACGTGCCCCTCGGGGCCCGGGCCCATGCCCTGGCCGACGCCTGGGAGGGCAAGCTGGAGGAGGAGCGCGGCTTCTACGCCTTCAACGACTTCCATGCCATGCTGGCCCTGGTGATGGCGGAGCGCGACGCCGCCGCGGGGCGGCTGATGGCAGACCTCGAGCACACGGCGCAGCACGGCCCGGGCCTCAACCGGGTGATGACGCAGCAGGCGGGGCTGCCCCTGTGCCGGGCCGTGCAGGCCTTCGGGGCGGGCCGCTACGGGGACGCGGCCGAGCTGATCATCCCCGCCCGGGATACCGCCAACCGGTTCGGCGGCAGCCACGCCCAGCGCGACGTCATCACCCTGACCCTCATCGAGGCCGCCATCCGTGAAGGCCGTCCGGCCCTTGCCCGCCACTACCTCGGCGAGCGCCTCACCCACAAGCCTGCCAGCGGCACCGGCTGGCGCCTGCTGGCCCGGGCCGGCGCCGCGCCCGCCGCCGACGCCGCGGTACGCGCAGTGGCATGAGGCGCCGCCCCTGAAACACCCCCCGCTCCTTCCCCCGCCGCCGGGGCACTCCCTGCTCAGGTGCCCGGAAAGGCGCGGGGGTCCCTGCGGTAGCGGTCGTCGTAGAGGGCCGGATCCACGGCGATCCCGGCGGCGGCGACGCCGTCCAGCACGAAGGCCAGGTCCGCCGGATCGCGGTAGGGGTTCACGTAGGTCATCCAGTCCAGCATCAGCGCCACGTCCACCCCCGGACCGTCGTCGATGGAGCGGCGGAAGGTCTGCTCGAACTGCCTGAAGCGGGCGCGTGCCTCATCGTGCCGGCCGAGATGGCCGAGCAGCGAGCAGACGTAGGCGTCCGTGTCCACGAACACCCCGTCGTGTGCCCGGCTGGCGAGGCCGAAGGCGGTTTCCAGGTCGTGGTTCAAGAAGTGGGCGATGGCCGCCATCAGCAACGCCCAGTCCTCGGGCACCGGGTGCAGCTCGAGGCCGCGGCGCGCCAGCTCGATCGCCTCCTCCCTGCGGCCGAGCAGCCCGAAGCCGAGGCTGAGCTGGAACAGGGTGTCCGGGTCGTTGGGGTTCAGCTCGAAGGAGCGCTCGTGGTGCTTCTCCGCGATGGCAAACTGACGCCGGTAGAGGAACACCCGCCCCAGGATGAGGTGAATGACGTGGTCGCCTTCGTCCAGCTCCAGGGCCTTCGTCGCATGGCCAAAGGCCTCTGCCTCGGTGTCGCGCCAGCGATGCCACACCTGGCAGCTCCACTCGTTGAAGTAGGACTGGGACAGCCCGCTGTGAGCACGGGGGTAGTCGGGACAGATCTCGAGGGCCTTCCTGAACAGCCCCCTGGCCGCCTCGTCGTGCTCGAGGCTGCCCTTGCGCAGCAGCCGCGAGCCCTGCAGGCAGTAGTCATAGGCATGGAGGTCGGTGTCGCCGTTGCGCCTGGCGTGGCGCAGCCGGCTGCCATCGAGGTTGATGGCGAGTCCGCTCACCACCTTGTTGACGATGCGTTCCTCGATGTCCAGCAGATCCGCCACCGTGAAATCGTAGCGCTCCGCCCACAGGGTACAGCCGTTCTCCACCTCCACCAGCTGCACCGCGAGGCGAAAGCGCTCGCCCATGCCGCGCAGGCTGCCCGTCAGCAGGTAATGGGCCCCCAGCTCCCGGCCCACCTCCGTGATGCCGCGATTGGGGTCGCGGAACGCTCCGGCGGAGGCGCGGGCGAGGACACCGAGGGAATGGAAGCGCGACAGCTGCGCCGCCACCTCGTCGGCGATGCCGTCGGCGAGGTATGAGCGGGCCGGATCCCCCGGTCCGTACTCCAGGGGCGTCACCGCTATGATCAGGCGGTCGCCGGAAGGACGCGGGGGCCGGGCGGCGGCCTCGGGCGCCGGCTGGTCCCGGAGGATCTCCCGGTAGAGGGCCTCGGTGGTCGCCCCCGGCGAGACTCCGAGTTCTTCGCGCAGCACCTCCCGGCAGCGCAGGTACTGCTTGATGGCCTCGCTCTTGGCACCGTTGTGCAGATGCACACGCATCACCGTCTGGTGCGCCGGCTCATAGCTGGGGTCCAGGGTCAGCAGCACCTCGGCGCTGCGCAGGGCATCCGCCTTGGGCGCCGCGCCAGCGCCGGGGCTGGCGCCGCCGAGTCTTGCGCCCAGCACCGAGAAGACCCTCTCCTTAAGTACCCGTGCGTTGCGAGCGGCCCATTCGGTGAAGGTATCCTCCCGGGGCATGACGCCCTCCAGCAGGTCCCCCTGGTAGAGGCCGGCGATGGCGTCCACTTCGGCGCCTCCTTCGAGCGCCCCCCGCAGG
>JAABTG010000274.1 GCA_011389995.1 Thiotrichales bacterium | reverse complement strand
GTGGCGTGGCTCCAGGCTGTCGAGGCGGCCCGTCAACCGCCCCGTGTCGTTACGGAGCGCCTCGTGGCGTCGACTCAGCTCGGCGTGGGCCGGCTCCAGGGTATCGAGGCGGTCCGTCAGGCCGCCCACGTCCCCGCGCAGTGCCTCCTGCCGCCGATCGAGTTCGCCATGGGCTGGCTCCAGGGCGTCGAGGCGCCTGTCATGGCCGGCGGCGTAATTCCACAGCGCCTCCTGCCTGCGGTCGAGCTCGGCGTGGCGCGGCTCCAGGGCACCGAGGCGCTGGGCCAGACCGGCGATCTCATCGGCCTGCCTCTGGTCCACGGATCTCAGCGCGTCGGCCGCGGCTGCCAGGGTATCGGTCAGCCGCCTGGACCATTCGCCCTGCTTGTCGTCCACCGTCGCCACGGCGGCAACGGTGTCGTCGAGCCGTTGCCCCAGGTCGCCGGCAAGCCTGTCCAGGCGCTGAAGGCGCTCATCCCCTTCCGCGATGCGCAGATCCTGGTGGTCACCACGGGAGTTGAGGCGCGCGACGGCGTCATCGAGAAGGCGGGAGGTGTCTCTTCCGGAATCGCCGAGGGACCGGGCAGCGGCCTCCAGGCGCCCGACGCGGGTCTCCCCATTACGGATCTGGTCCTTGAGGGAAGCCAGGTTCCGAGCCAGGTCATCCATGGACGCACGGGTCGTGGCCGCGGCCTGTTCGAGGGCCGTAGCCGCCGGCTCCAGCGCATCCATGCGGGCCTGCAGGCCGTCGTGACGCAGCAGCATTTCCCGCTCGAGGGCGCGCAGCTGCGCCAATGCCTCGGAAACCGTCGCCTCGCCGTCATCTCCATCGGATGCGGCAGGCATGACGCGGGCTGGGTCGAGGGGCTTCACGGAACCGGACTGTGGGGTATGAGCCATGGCTGAGACCTCGCGAGGACGACTCGTTTGAGTACAAGGCTCAACAAACGTTAGTGCACCCTCATCACCAATACCACCCGTAATGTCCCGTATAAGACTTACCCGCCGGGGCCCGGGATCCCGGGAATTGGCGCATCCCGCGCGCCCTTCCCGTGCGCATTTTTCAAGGCATGACGGCTCCGGCCTGTCGGGCCAGGGTCACGAGGTCGAGGGTCCCGTTTGGTCGCAGTAAGCGTAGAGGGCAGGTTGCCAGCGGGTCAGCCCAGGCTTTGCCGATCAGGGTGAAACGTTCAGGCTCTGGAGATAGTCGGCGAGCTTCTCCTCCTGGGCGCGAACCCGCTTATCGAGCTCGGCGAGTTCCCGACGCAGGGCCTCCACCTGGTCCTCCTGCTCGGCGAGCATGCCCACGTAGCGCTTGCCGAGGGTGGAATCGCGGCCGACCGTATCGATGTTGCGGCGCAGCCGTTCCTGGCCGCCGGTGATCTCGTTGAGCCGGCTGTGCTTCTGTTGGCCCTCGCGCTGCAGGCGGCTCAGCTCGTTCTTCATGCCCGCGGCCTCCTCCAGCGCTTCGCGCACGTCGTCGTCGATGTTGCCGCCCTTGCTGTATCGCAGGAGCTCGTCGACGGGGCGCTCCAGCAGCGCAATGGACTGCGAATACGTGCGCTGCTCCCTGACGGTGAGCTCACCCGTGGTGTCGGCCGCGACGGGGACGCGAAAGCGATACCACTCGGGGGTCTTCTCGTAAGGCTCCTCGGGCTCGACAAGCTGGCGTGAGGAGTCATAGGGGTGCTCGATGATCAGAACCCGCTCCTCGTCCGCCTTGTTCCTGACGCGGTAGGTCCGGGAGAAATCCTGCCTGCGGGTGACATGGAGCACGCCGCGCACGATGTTGCCCGACAGCACCTGCTGCGCGCTGCCGGAAGAGGCGTCAACCGTGACGGACAGGTCCACGGCATAGCTGAGCAGGCGCGTCTCATGGGGCGTCATATGGTCTATCAGGGCGTCGCCGGCGTACATCCCGCCGTCGAGCACGGTGACGGGGCCGGCCAGGAGCTTGAGGCCCGTGGAGTTGGTGAGCTCGACGCCGGACATGGGGTGCTCCCTGTGGGTCTGCCCGTTGTAGATGCTGACCTTCCCGGCTTCGACCCTCTCGCTGACTATGGGCAGCATGGCACTCTGGCGACGGTCTAGAGAGACAGGGTTGTCGAGGGTGAAGCGGAACAGCTCGCCGACACTGGCGGTGCGGGCCTGGGGCCGGGCGGTGGCGTCGAGGCTCGATTGAAGGGCCGTGCCCCGGGCGGCCCCGGCATCCGCGGCGCGCGAGCCCTGGACCATGCTCTCGGCCATGGGGCGCGGCGCTTGTGCGGCGCCCTGCCGGTGCTCGCCCCGGGCCTGGGCAAGCTCCTGCACCCCTTCGTCGCCGGCCATGCCCTCGCCGTAGAGGCGGGGCTTCAGCGACGAATAGCGCGGGATCTCCACCCTCGGCCTGTCGACGTACAAGGGTGTGTAGAGGTCCATCGTATAGGAGATGGGCTGGCCGCTGACGAGGGAGAGCTGGATGTCGCGCCAGTCCGACTCCGTCATGTTCTCCACCATCCCCCAGCCCTGGAGCAGCGCTGCGGCCCGATCCTCCACCGTCTCC
>JAABTG010000273.1 GCA_011389995.1 Thiotrichales bacterium | reverse complement strand
CCGCCGTGGTAGTTGACGACACGAGTCGGCGTCGCCCCCGACACCCGGTATTGACCCTGATCCGGCAGCATCGCCATGGCCTCCCGGGCGCCTGCAGGGGCGGTCAACATCCCACCCGCAGCCAGCAGCAGGAGGGCCGCCAGCCGTGGCCGGCCCCTGCGCGCCTTATGTTTTGCTTTGTCCGAGTCACTGGGCATGTCTGGACCTCCATGATGAGAAGACGCATGGACGGCAGGCAGGCCCACCGGCGCGCCGGGTTCGATTCACGAAAAGCTGGCCCATGGGCAAAAAACCGCCGCCCGGCCTGGAGGATGCCGAAGCGGCGGAGTCGGGGGCTACCCTTGGGGCGGCCGGTGGCGGGATAACCGGGGCAGCTAACACCCCGACCACCACACCACCGTTCACGCCTTCGTCAGCGCAACAGCACGTTCTTGAAGATGAAGGTCACCTGAACCCCGATGCGGTGGTCGATGCCATCGAGGATCTCGTTACCCACGGCCCTGGGTCCTGCTATATCACGGTCATTGGCATCGAAATCCCGCGCCTGATAGGTCAGGGCCAGGCGCGCCTTCTTGTGGAAGAAGTACTCCCCCGTGAGGGAGAGGGTGTCGAACTGCACCGCCCGGGCCGGGTCGTCCTTGTTGCGGCGCAGGCGATCATAGCGGGCGTTGATGGTGGTGCGGTTCTTGAGCCCCAGGTGCTGGTGGATGTCGTAGCCGAGGTCCACGTACCAGCCATCGCTCTCGCCGTCCACGTTGTAACGCACGCCGTCGAGGCGCCTGAAGCGGGTAGCGGAGGGAGAGATGGCGCCGTCGAAGACGATCCCCTCCTGCTTCTGGTACTCCGCCTCGAAGCGGATCTGGCCGAGGTTGGGAAAGGGCTTGTCGAAGTACTCCACGCCGATGCCCCAGTACTCCTGCTCGTGGTCCCGCTCGTTGCCGTTCTTGCACAGGTCGCCGGGGTCATCCCCACTGCTGCACAGGCCGCCGGTGAAGCCCACCAGGGGATTGATCTGGCTGTTGTCGGAGATGCCATCGTTGTTGACATCATCGTTGAACTCGCGATCACCATTCTGATAGAAGCCATAGATCATGGCGTCATGACGCCGCGCCCCGCGGGTACTGTCGAACAGCTTGGCGAAGGAGAGCCAGGCGTAGGTACGGAGGTTGTCATCCCGGTTCTGTTCGCCGATGGTCCCGCCGTTGCCCACGGCGGCTGAATAGGTGAACTCGTAAGGGGCCGCCGGGTCCCCCCACTCCACCCAGTCGAAGACCTCGATACCCATGTCCCGGGCACCGTTAACCGACACGTCGCCGGGGAAATTGTCGTTGGCGTTGTCGAAGGTGGGACGGTTCAGGGCGAAAGCCAGGGTGGCCTCCGGCATGAAGATATGTACCCGACGCCCCGGAGTGGAATGGGACAGGGATTCGGAGGTCTGGGAGAACAGGAACTGGCCCACCCGCAGGCGCGCCCCCAGGTTGGCCAGGCCGTCGTCGTCCACCCCCCGGGAGAGCTGGTTGAAGGTCACCGAGGCATCCAGCAGATGGGCGGCGCCGCCGCCGCGGGTGATGCCGTTCTCGCCCCATTCCGTGAGGAAGAAGTAGTCGATGTCGTTGCTGATGGGAATCATGGTGCCGCGGATGCCGAAGCGGGCCCGGCGCATGAAGAAGCTCTCGTCGGAGCTGCGATCCGGCGGGATGGTCCCCGGCGTGATGTCTTCGCCGTTGAGGCCCTGCAGTGGCGGCGGGCCCACCCCCGCCGGGATGTCTATCTCATCCGAGAAATCATTGGCGTAGGTGGGCTGCAGGAAGCCCCACATCTGCAGGGTATGGGCGATACCGCCCGGTTCCGTGCCCCGCAGCTTGAACCAGTTGGCGGCCATGGCGTCGTCCTGGGGCGCCAGTACGCCGGCCCCCGTGATGGACATCCCCAGCAGCACCGAGCCCATGACCCGGGCCGTGGTCTTTTTAGGTGTGGTTATCATGATTCACTCCCCCTTGAAACGTTTTTTAAATGCCGGCCTGCCCCGCGCCCCGGAGGATGCGGGCCTCGCCTCGCGCAGTGCCGGTGGATGGCGCCCCAGCGTCTAGGGACGGATGTAGGTCCAGCCCGCCTCCTGGAGCTCGGTAAGGCGCACCACGCCTCCCGGCACCACCTTGGCCATCTTGTTCAGCTTGGCCGTGTCCCGGCCCATGGCGCTCATGGTGTTGGCGCAGGCCGTGAAGGTGATGCCGCCGGATGCCAGGCTCTGGATGCGGGGCGAGTAGGCGTTCTCCTTGAACAGCAGCCGCAGCCCCGGCCCGTAGGCCACCACCTCGATGGCCACCTTGTCGGGGCCGTAGTGGGCCAGCATGTTCTGGGCGTTGTTCAACACCAGCTTCTGGGCGAACTCATCGCCACTGGAGATGTGAAACACCACGAAATGCTCGGCGAAGGGCTTGTCGGCCGGGGGCTCGGGACTGGGCAACACCCGCGCCGGGCGATCCAGGCCCTCGGAGTAGCCCATGGACTTGGGGGTATCGGCATTGCTGGATGCCATGAACGTAACCAACAGCAATGTGGAAC
>JAABTG010000272.1 GCA_011389995.1 Thiotrichales bacterium | reverse complement strand
CTCGGCTGGACGACGATACGCTCCAGGCATTCCCCCTTGTTGTAGGAGAACTTGCTCAGGTCGCCCATGCTGCAACGGTCCCCGCCGTGGACGAGGACATAACCGATCTCGTCACAGGTGATGCCGGTAAAACGGATCTCCTGGTACTGGTCCTGGGTCGGTTTGATGCGGGAGAAGGACTGGAACACCGTTTCGATCTTGACCCGACCGTCCTTGTAGGCGGAGAACTCCGGCACCAGGCTGCGCACGGGCGCGGTGAGATTGTTGTACAGGCGCAACCCGATGACACAGCTGTCGGTGCCCGAACGCACCCGTTCCACCTCCAGCCGCACATGCTCGGCGGGGGTGTCATCCTCGTCCTCCACATACTGCCAGGTACCATCATCCTGCAGCAGGATGAGACGCCCCTCCGGGCCCCGCACCGTCATATCGCCGAAGCCCTGGGGCGCCCAGAAGACGACGGTGGCCGCCAGCAACAACGCTCCCCACCAGTCACGCCTTTGTACCGTCGTCATGGTTTATCCTCGCATTGAATCGTACGGACAGTGTACCCAAATTCACGCGTCCTGCGGCGCCGGCGACGGCAAAGGGCCCATTTTTCAGAAAGGTCTCACAGCCCGCTCGCCGGGGGCACGAACACCGCCATGATGGCGGCGGCGGTCTCGCCGTCGGCAAGGATGGCGGCGGTCCACTTGGGGATGGCCTGGAGCGCCCAGATGACCACCACCACCACGATCACCCGCTGGCCCACGGGCAGGCCCTTGTAGCGCCCGCACCAGCCCGCCACACACTCCCGGAAAGAACGCGCCATGTCCCTGTCCTCCCATTGATTCATGCCACGGGCGGTACAAGCACGCCGGCGCCGTGGGCCCACGGCCGCAAATACCGCAGTTGAACGATATGCTTTGGCAGGCCGTGGAGAAAGTCAATCGGGGACCGGCCCGCCCTCAGAACAGATAGCCGCTGCGGGCCGGCGGCGGATTCACCAGCATCTCCAGTACCTCGCCCATCACCCGCACGCTGTGGGAGAGCTGTTCCCGGGACAGGGGCTCTTCGGGTGAGGCGTGATGAATCTTGTTCAGCTCCTCGAGTATATCCAGCAGGGCCGTGCGGTACTGCTCGTAGGCCTCTGCCGACTCCTGTTGTGATGTCTTGAGGTCCCGGGCCCGCTCGTAGGCGGTCTTGCATTGTTCCAGGGCGTTGTCGAGGGCCGCGGTGTCCTGGGCACCCGCCACCATCGGGGCCCCCGCCGTTAGAGAAAGAAAGGATGCGAAGGCGATGGCATGAAGGGTCTTTTTCATTGGATGAGGCTCCCTGTTGAGTGAATGAACTACTGCGTGAATGAATCGCCGGCCCGCCCCCTCTGGCCCCGCCAGGCCCACCGGCGCGCCGGCGGAGAGGGAACCCAGTGTCCGCCGTCTCCTGACATCCGAAGGCAGCATGGGTCCCAACGAACGGGACGGGCCGTAGCCCTAACAGACGGCGCCGTGGCCCGAATATTCCATTCTCGTTGGCCTCGGGCGCATCAGGCGGCGTCGAAGGAGGTACGCAGCCGCAATCGCGCCCGCACCCGGCGGGAGATGACGTCCACCGCGATGTTGAGCAGGGCGGTGATGAGGATGAGCACCAGGGCGCGGTCGAAACGCAGATCGGCGAAGGCGCTGTCCACGTAGAAGCCCAGGGTGTAGATACCGAGCATGCCGAGGATGGCGGTCTCGCGCATGATCACCTCCCAGCGGTAGAACAGGAAGGCGAGAAATTGCCGGTAGACCTGAGGCAACACCTCGTAGAAGTAACGGTCGACCACTCGCAGGCGCTCCGGCAGGGCGGGCAGGGCGCTGGAGAAACGCCCCATGAGGTGGCCGATGATGGCGCCGTTGTGCAGGGACAGGGCGATGATGGCCGGCAGCATGGAGGGACCCCACAGCTGCAGGCCGATGTAGGCCAGCACGTACTCGGGGGTGGAGCGCATGATCACCAGCAGCAGGTGGCCGCCCCGCCGCCTCCAGGGCCCGGCGAAGCGCGTGGACACCAGGGGGAAGAGGGCCAGGGTCAGCAGCCCGGTGACCACCAGGGCCACCATGGTGAGGACCACGGTGTTGACGATCCCCGGCAGGGCCTGGTTCACCGTCAGATCGGCGAACCAGGCCCAGGTCTCCGCCAGTACCCCGGCGTCCACCTGCTCCGCGGTGCGCAGGGGATGGGGTTCACCAGGTTGTAGAAGGCGCCATGGTGGCGCAGCCGCGCCATGTCCACGTGATGGAACACCGACAGGCTGCGCACCAGGGCCGTGTCGGCCCGGGCCGTCTCGTAGAGCAGGCGCAGCAGGGTGGGATTGCCGGCGCCGCTGCGCCCCACCAGGGCCACCCGTTCACCCGGCTCGATGGAGAGGGTGATGTCGTGGAGCGCGGGGTGGCCCTGGTAGTGGACGCTGGCCCCGCGCAGTTCGAAGCGCGGACTCGATCGATCAGGCCGATGTCCTTGGCGGTTCACGGGCCAGGCCCCGGTAGGGACGCGCGACGCGCGTCGTCCTATGGCCCCCGGGTGGGGATGCACTGCAGGTCCTCCGCC
>JAABTG010000271.1 GCA_011389995.1 Thiotrichales bacterium | reverse complement strand
GGTCCGCGGGACACCGGCGGCACGTGTTCAATCTCCTGGCTTCGAATCCACTGCCCATGCGGTCACTACGCGTTGCGCCCATGTCACGACAGCTGGCGGGATGGCTTTCCCTGGTGCTCGTCGTGCAGGGCCTGCTGCCCCTGGCCTCCCACACCAGCCTGGCCGTGGACGGCCGAGGCGAGGTGGTGCAGATCTGCACCCTGGATGGCCTGCAGACGCGTTTCCTGGACCACGAGGGCCGGCTCGCCCCCGACGCCCCGCCGGGGAACGACATCAACCCGGCCGTCGAATTCTCCCAACTCGTGGCCGAGGCCGTGGGCGCTTTCCAACCTGCCCTCGCCCCATCCCCGGACTACGAGCCCGCCGCGGTGCCGGCCTTCAGGCGCGCCGTCCTGCCGGGGTCGGTGGCCGGCCTGCGCGCCATCCGCGCCCCACCCCTCGCCTGAACCCGCGCCCGTAGTTTCAGCCGGAACCCAGGGGCCGTAGCCGCGTCGCGGCCGGGCCCTCCGGCCCTTTCGACAGTTGCGCAACCCGCGGCCCGATCTCCCGGGCCCGCCGGGATGTCGCCATCGGAGCACCCGACATGCCCGCCATCTCCCTGCGTGGATTTCCCTTCGGCCCCATGGACGGGACGGTGCCGGCCACGGATCAGGCCGCCCGTAACCTCAACGGCATCATCCTGATGCGCACCCTCACCATCATCGGCCAGACCGTGGCGGTGGCCGTGGCGAGCCTGCACTACGGCTGGGACATGCCCCTCGAGGGCATCGGTCTGGTCATCGGCCTGCTGGTGGCGTGGAACGTCCTCACCCTGGCCCGCAGCCGCACCCATGGCCCGGCGGGGGAAATGGAGTTCTTCGTCCAGCTGCTGGTGGACGTGCTGCAGCTCACGGCCCTGCTCTATCTGACAGGCGGGGCCGCCAACCCTTTCACCTGGTTCCTGCTGCTGCCCCTGACCATCACCGCGACCATCCTGGGGGCGGGGGCCACCTGGCTGATGGTGGCGGTGACGGTGGCCTGTTACAGCCTGCTCATGGGGGTCCAGCCCGCCCTGCCGGAGGGTGGTGCCCATGGCGCCCACGGTGCCCATGACTTCGGCCTGCACGTGTTCGGCATGTGGATCGGCTTCATGGTGAGCGCGGCCCTCATCGCCGTGTTCGTGGCCGGCATGGCCCGCAACCTGCGCAGCCGCGAGCGCCAGCTCCACCGGGCGCGGGAGCAGACCCTGCGGGACGAGAAGGTGGTGGCCCTGGGCGCCCTGGCCGCCGGCACCGCCCACGAGCTGGGCACGCCCCTGGCCACCATCCTCACGGTGGTGGGGGAGGTACAGCGGGACTATCCGGCAGCCCGCTACCCGGAGCTGGCCGGGGACATGGCCCTGGTACGGGAGCAGGTGGAGCGCAGCCGCCAGGCCCTGGGGGCCATCACCTCCGCCGCCGGCGCGGTGCGCCCGGGGGACGGCCGCGCCATGCCCATCGCCGCCTGGCTGGAGGCCATGGTGGCGGAGTGGCGGTGCCAGCGGCCCCATACCCGCATCGACGTGTCCGTCGAGGGCGGGGAGGGCCACGGGCGCATCCTCACGGACCGTACCCTGACCCAGGCCGTGCACAACATCATGAACAACGCGGCGGACGCCTCGCCGGCGCGCATCGGCCTGGCGGCGCGCTGGGACGGTGAGTCCCTGTGCCTCGCCATCGAGGACGACGGCGACGGCTTCCCCGCCGCCGGTGCCGGCGGGGCCGTGGAGTGTCCTCCCAGCACCAAGGACCACGGCCTCGGCCTGGGGCTGTTTCTGTCCCATGCCGTCATCGGCCGCTTCGGCGGGCGCACCACCCTCCACAACCGGCCCCGGGGCGGCGCGCTGGTGAACATCGTGCTGCCCCTGGGTGCCATGGCCTGTTCCCCATGACCGCCACCGATCCCCAGGGAGCGCAAGGCCCGCCGGACCTGCTGATGGTGGATGACGACGAGGCCTTCTGCGCGGTGATGAGCCGCGCCCTGTCCCGGCGGGGCTACCGGGTATGCAGTGCCGGGGACGTGGCGGGGGCCATGGCCCTGGCCCGGGAGCGGCGCCCGCAGTACGTCCTGGTGGACCTCCACATCGGCCGCGAGTCGGGCCTCGAACTGGTGGCCGGGTTGCGGGCCGAGCTGCCCCTGGCCCGCATCGTGGTGCTCACCGGCTATGCCAGCATCGCCACGGCGGTGGAGGCGGTCAAGCTCGGGGCCACCCACTACCTGGCCAAGCCCGCCGATGCCGACAGCGTGCTGGCCGCCTTCGAGCGCGGCGAGGGGGATGCGGAGCTGGAAGAGCCCCTGGAACGGCCGTCGGTGCGGCGCCTGGAGTGGGAGTACCTGCAGATGGTTCTGGACCAGTGCGGCGGCAATGTCTCCGCCGCCGCGCGCCAGCTCAACATGCACCGCCGCACCCTCCAGCGCAAACTCGCCAAGCGCCCCGTCAAGCGCTAGGGTCCGGCCGCGCCGGCGGTAAACCCCTTGTAGGAGCGGGCTTGCCCGCGAACCCTGTCCTCCGAACGGCCCGCCGTGGCCTGTTCGCGCCCAAGGGCGCTCCTACAGGGGGACCCTCCCCGGC
>JAABTG010000270.1 GCA_011389995.1 Thiotrichales bacterium | reverse complement strand
GGTGCTGGCCACCGATGCCGAGGGGCGTGTAACGCGTATGAACCCGGTGGCCGAGACCCTGACGGGTTGGCGACAGGACGAGGCCCGGGGGCGGACGCTGCCCGAGGTGTTCCATATCCTCAACGAGGAAACCCGCCGCCCGGCGCCGTCGCCGGTCCAGGCCGTGCTGGAGGACGGTGTCCTCGAGGGCCTCGCCAACCACACGGTACTGGTGTCCCGCGGGGGCAGCGAATACCCCATCGCCGACAGCGCGGCCCCCATACGCGACGGCGAAGGGACCCTCCATGGCGTCGTCCTGGTGTTTCGCAGTATCGACCGGGAGCGCGCGGCGGAGGCGGCCCTGGCGGCCAGCGAGGCCCGCTACCGCCACTTCACGGAATTCGCCCCCGTCGGTGTATTCGTGCAGTGTCAGGGCCGGTTCGTCTACGCCAATCCCAAGACCGTGGAACTCCTCGGCGCGCCATCCCCGGACCACCTGGTGGGCCGCCTGGTGCTGGATTTCATCGACCCGGGGGATCGCGCCGTGGTGGCCGCCCGCATCCGCCTGTTGAACAATGAGGGCAAGGCCGTGCCCGCCCTGGAGGAGTGTTGGCGTCGCTTCGATGGTTCCACGTTCTATGGCGAGGCCACGGCGGTACCCCATCGCTACGACGGCTGCCGCGGCGCCCTGGTGATGCTGCAGGACGTGACCGCGCGTCACGCGGCGGCCGAGGAGCTGCAACAGGCCCGACGGGATGCCGAGCAGGCCAACCGCGCCAAGTCGGCCTTCCTGGCCGCCATGAGCCATGAGCTCCGCACCCCCATGAACGGCGTCATCGGCATGGTGGAGGTGCTGGGTCGGGGTCGCCTGTCTCCCCACCAGCGGGACCTGGTGAACACCATCCGGGATGCGGCCACCAATCTGCTCAACATCGTGGACGACATCCTCGATTTCTCCAAGATCGAGGCCGGCAGGCTGGAGCTGGAAACGGAGCCGGTGGATCTGGGGGAGTTGCTGGAAGGCGTGTGCAATTCCCTGGTATCGGTGGCCACCGCCAGGGGCGTGGAGATGGACCTCTTCGTGTGCCCGCGGCTGCCCGCCACGGTGTCTGCCGATCCCATGCGCCTGCGGCAGCTGCTCTACAACCTGGTGGGCAATGCCATCAAGTTCAGTGCCGACCAGGAAGGTCATGGCGGACGGGTACGGATGCGCATGGAGGCCGTGGCCGCGGAGCCCCTGAAGGTGCGCTTCACGGTGGCGGACAACGGCGTCGGCCTCGCCCCGGAGGCCCTGGAGCATCTGTTCACACCCTTCATTCAGGGTGAGACCTCCACCACCCGGCGTTTCGGTGGCACCGGCCTCGGCCTCTCCATATGCAAGCACCTCGTGGACATGATGGGGGGAGAGATCCATGCCACCGGGGCACCCGGAGAGGGGGCCACCTTTACCGTCCAACTGCCTTTCGAGGTGGTGGATGCCGAGCCCCCGGCGCCCGCCGTCGATTTGACGGGCATACTGTGCATCCTGGTGATCCACCGGCGACTGGAGGAAGGTGACATGAGGGCCTATCTGGAACATGCCGGTGCCCGGGTGGAGATGGTGGCAGGGGCGGAAGAGGCCGCTGCGAGGGCACCGGAGGGGGGCGCGGTGGTGGTGATACGGCACGGCAAACGACAGCAATCCACGGCGCAACCGGCGTTTCCGGGGGACGGCGGCGCGGGGCAGCTCCTCATCACCCAGGGGCGGCGCCGGCGGGCACGGGTGGAGGCCGGGGACGTGGTCACCCTGGATGGCAACGCGGTGCGGCGCCAGGCCCTGGTGCGGGCGGTGGCGGTGGCCGCCGGTCGCATCTCGCCCGAGGTGTTCCAGGGCCACGGCGACCCCGAGCCCGCCGAGGAATCCGTCATCCCTCCCCCGACGGTGGCCGACGCCCGTGCCCAGGGACGGTTGATCCTGGTGGCGGAGGACGACGAGCTCAACCAGCGGGTGATACGCCAGCAACTGCGACTGCTCGGATACGCCGCCGAGATGGCCGGCCATGGGGCCGAGGCCCTGAGGATGTGGCGGGAGGGGCGCTACGGCCTGGTACTCACGGATCTCCATATGCCGGAGATGGATGGCTACGAACTGGCCAGGGCCATCCGCCGGGAGGAGGAGGGCAGGCAGCGGGTGCCCATCCTCGCCCTCACCGCCAACGCCATCCGCGGCGAGGCCAACCAGGCCCGGTCCGCCGGCATGGATGAATACCTCATCAAGCCCTTGAGCCTGGCGGCCTTGCGGGCGGCCCTGGAGGCATGGCTCCCGGCGCCGGCAGATGCGGCCCCGCCGTCCGGTGCAGTGACGGCGGTGGAGGCCGGCGATGGCACGCCGCCGGTGGTCGATATCACCGTCCTGAAGGCCCTCGTGGGCGACGACGGGGCTGCCGTGAGGGACTTCATGAAGGGCTTCCTGAAGAGTTCCCGGGCCGCGGCCCGGGATTTGGAAGGCGGGCTCGCCGCGCAGGACGCCGCCCGGGTGGCGGCCGTGGCCCACCGCTTCAAGTCTGCCGCCCACGCGGTGGGGGCGCAGGCCCTCGGCGCCGCCTGCGCCCGCGTGGAACAGGCGACCCGGGAGGATGGCGCGACCGTGGACGCCCTGGCGGGGCCCGTCGCCGACCTGCAG
>JAABTG010000269.1 GCA_011389995.1 Thiotrichales bacterium | reverse complement strand
TACGTCTGTCCACCGCGCCGGCCTACGTGGAGGCCGGGGAGCCCGTCACCATCGGCGTGGAGGTCTACGACGAGGACGGTATCGCCAGCACCGAGCTGACGGTGAACGGCAGCCCCGTCCCCCTGAGCGGCGGCGTCGGCACCTACCTGCCGCCGAGCGCCGGGGTTTACGTCATTGCTGTCACCGCCGAGGATAACAGCGGCGCCGTTGCCAGCCGCGGTGGGGCCTTCGAGGCCTTCGCGCCGGATACCTCGCCGCCCGTGGTGTCCATCACCACCGGCGCCCCTTCGCCGTTGCTCCAGGGGCAGGTCCTGCCGATACACGTCGAGGCCAGTGATGACCGGATAGTCGCCGGGGTGTCGTTGGCCGTCGACGGCAGCCCGGTACCCCTGGACCACGCGGGCAACGGCCGCTACGTCACCGGGTCCGCCGGCATCCTGACCCTGGTGGCGACGGCCCTGGATGGGGCCGGCAACGATGCCAGCGCCACCCTGGATGTGGAGGTGCTGGCCGATGATGCGCCGCCTTCCATTGCCATCTCGGCGACGCCGGACCCGGTGGATCTCCTGGTTCCGGTGCAGTTGTCCCTCACCGCCCAGGACAACGTGGCGGTGTCCTCCCTTCGCGTCACCATCGCCGGACCGGGCCTGGCGCCGGGGACGGTGGTAGAGGTCGACGACACGGGGCAGGGCAGCTTCATCCCCCGGCAGCCGGGGGCCTACACCGTCACGGCCGTCGGCGGGGACCCGGCCGGAAACACGGCGTCCGCCTCCACCGGGTTCACCGCCCAGGGGACCCCGGACGACGAGGCGCCCGAGGTGGTGCTCTCGGTGGTGCCCCATTCCGTGGCCATCGGCGGCACCGTCGAGCTGAACGTGGCTGCCACGGACAACGTCGGCGTCACCGCCACGCGCCTGGAGGTCAACGGCACGCCCGTCGCCCTGGATGCCGGCGGCAACGCCAGCTATACACCGCCCCTCATCGCCGTCTACGAGGTCAGGGCCTATGCCGAGGATGCCTGGGGCAACGTCGCGGTGGCGGCGGATACCCTCCAGGCGGTGGATCCGGCGGACGATGCCAACCCGCCCCGGCTCGAGATCACCTCGCCGGCGGACGGGGCGGAGATCGACGGCCTGATTACCCTGGAAGGCACGGTGCGGGACGAGACCCTGGCCTCCTACCGGCTCGAGTACTCGCCGCGCGGCCTGGACGCCTTCACCGAGTTCGCCGACGGCACCCGGGAGGTGGTGGACGGCCCCATCGCCACCCTGGACACCGCGCTGCTGGAGGAAGGCTATTACGAGATCCGCCTCAGCGCCGAGGATCACAACGGCAACACCGCCGCCGTGTCCCGGACCTATGTGTACGTGGACCACGTCCAGCTGGGCCGCTTCACCCTCGAATACGAGGACGTGCGCATCCCCGCCATGGGGGTGCCCATCAGCGTGGGCCGCGCTTACGACAGCAACGACGCCGAGGGCGGCGACTTCGGTCCTGGCTGGCGCCTGGCGCTGCTGGATACCGATCTGCGCAAGGACGCCGCCGGCAATGTGTTCGTCACCCTGCCCAACGGGCGCCGCACCGGCTTCGCCTTCACGCCGCGTTCGGTCCCCTTCTTCCCCATCTACGAGGTGGTATACACGGCGCCGGCCGGCGTTCACGACACCCTCGAGACGCCCGACTGCGATTTTGTCGTGCTCTCCGGCGGCCAATGGTTCTGTGATCTCGGGGGCGGCCTGTTCAATCCGGTCAACTTCCGCCTCACCACCCGGGAAGGCATGACCTATGACATCACCCAGGGCGAAGGCATCACCCGCATCGAGGACCGCAACGGCAACTTCGTCGCGGTCGCCGCCGACGG
Organism: Thiotrichales bacterium; assembly: GCA_011389995.1. Lineage (GTDB taxonomy): Bacteria > Pseudomonadota > Gammaproteobacteria > JAABTG01 > JAABTG01 > JAABTG01. The sequence continues at coordinate 796 of JAABTG010000269.1, read as the reverse complement.
TATCACCGCCAGCAATGGCCGCAGCGTGGTCTTCGAGCGCGACGCCCAGAACCGCATCGTGCGCATCGAGGACCCGGCCGGTGGTGAGTTCTCCTACCAGTACGACGGGGCGGGGCGCCTCTCGCGCACCATCGATCAGAACGGCAACGTCACCGACTTCACCTACCTGGGCACCAGCCACCGCATCGACGATATCCTCACCCCGGCCGGTTGTTTCCCGGTCAAGAACGTCTACGACGCCGACGGCAGGCTGGCCCAGCGCATGGATTCCGCCGGCAACATCACCACCTACGGCTACGACGAGGTCAACCGCACCGAGACCGTCACCAACGGCCGCGGCTACGCCACCACCTATCACTACGACCCGCGGGGGCGCACGGTGCGCATCGACGACCCCCTGGGCACCTCCACCCGTCACACCCTGGACGGGGACGGCAACCGCATCGAGACCGTGGACCCCTCCGGGCGCGTCACCCGCTTCACCTACGATGCCAACGGCAATCAACTGACCCGCACCGTGGAACCCCGGCCGGGCGAGCTGCTGACCCACACCACCACCTATAACGGCTTCGGCCAGGTCACCAGCTACCGCCGTCCCGAGGGCGGCCGGGTCGAGTACACCTATGACGCCAACGGCAACCGCCTGACGCGGGAGTTCTACGACGCCGGCGATGGGCTGGTGGCTGCGGAATCCTACACCTACGATGCCAACGGCAACCGTCTGACCTGGACGGACGCCGAGGGCAAGACCACCACCTACACCTACGATGCCTTCGGCAATCGCTTGAGCGAGACC
>JAABTG010000268.1 GCA_011389995.1 Thiotrichales bacterium | reverse complement strand
GGAGGTGCCGTAGGAGATGATGCGCTCGCCACCATGCTCGCGGATCTGACCGGGCACGAAGGGCTCGATCATGCCTTCCTGTTCCGCCATGCGGCGGATCCACTTGTCGGATTTGATCGTCATTCTGCTGGATGTCTCTATCAACTGTTAAACAATGAACCACGAAGAACACCAAGGACACGAAGGAGTTACATGCAGGTTGGGCTGAGCCCAGCGATGCCCGACATTCGGTCGCAGGCGGTTCTGTGTTGGGCTTCGCTTTGCTCAGCCCAACCTACATACTTTCAATTCAAAAACAATGAACCACAAAGGCGAATAAGGCGCGCGAAGGAACTGGTTAGCGCCATGTAGGTTGGGCTGAGCAAGGCGAAGCCCAACATCATCCAGCGCGGTTTATCGTTGGGCTTCGCTTCGCTCAGCCCAACCTACGCATTGAATCACTCATTCCCGTCTCTTGTCCGCCACAAGACGGAGTTCCTGTCCGTCGTGTCCTTTGTGGTGAATCTGTTGGGGGCCACAAACCGCCCGCCCACAAAAAAACCGGCCCCAGAGTATACCCTCCGGGACCGGTTTTGTGATGCCCTTCCCGTCGATCAGTTGTTCTGGATGACGATCTTGGGGAACTTGGCCGCGTAGTTCTTGCCCTGGGTGGAGAGCTTCGCGGCGGAGCGCCGGGCGATCTCGCGATAGATCTGGGAGATGCGGGCGTCCGGCTCGGCCACCACCGTCGGCTTGCCGCTGTCGGTCTCCTCACGGATGCGGATATCCAACGGCAGGGCGCCGAGCAGATCGACGTCGTTCTGCTCCGACATGCGCTGGCCGCCGCCCTCGCCGAAGATATGCTCCTCGTGGCCGCAGTTGCTGCAGATGTGGATGCTCATGTTCTCCACAACACCCAGCACCGGCACCTCGACCTTCTCGAACATCTTCAGGCCCTTGCGGGCATCGAGCAGGGCGATGTCCTGCGGCGTGGTGACGATGATCGCGCCGCTGACCGGCACCTGCTGCGCCAGGGTGAGCTGGGTGTCGCCGGTGCCCGGCGGCAGGTCGATGACCAGATAGTCCAGCTCGTCCCAGTTGGTGTCGTTCAGCAGCTGCTGCAGGGCCTGGGTGACCATCGGGCCGCGCCAGATCATCGGGGTCTCCTCGTCGACCAGGAAGCCGATGGACATGGCCTGGACGCCGTGAGCGACCATGGGCTCCAGGGTCTTGCCGTCCTTGGAATCGGGCTGGCCGTGTACGCCCAGCATGCGCGGCTGGCTGGGGCCGTAGATGTCGGCGTCCAGTACACCGACCTTGGCGCCCTCGGCCGCCAGGGCCAGGGCCAGATTGACGGCGGTGGTGGACTTGCCCACGCCGCCCTTGCCGGAGGCGATGGCGATGATGTTCTTGATGCCCTGGATCGGCTCCACGCCCTTCTGCACGGCGTGAGAGACGATGTTGGTGGAGACGTTCACCATGACATCGCTGACGCCCTCGACCTTGCCGACCCGCTCGGCCAGCTCGGACTTGAGGTCATCCTCGTAACCCCCGGCCGGGAAGCCCAGCACCACGTCGATGGTGACCTTGCCCCCGTCAACGGCGATATTCTTGACGTTCTTCGCGCTGACCAGATCCTTCTCCATGTAAGGATCGACATAGTCCTTCAGCGCGGTCTCGACTTGCGCTTGGGTCACTTCAGCCATGTCCGTTAAACCTCCGAATGCTTTTGAATTCAGGCGGCCCGCCACTTCCGGACGCCCCGTAATCTGGCCGCGTATTCTACTCAAAATGCCGGGGAGTTGTCTCCAGACACCGCCCGCCGGCACCGGTTTGCGGCCACGCTGATGGGCTAATATGTCATAATTCGCACCTGCTCGCGCTATAACCCAGAACACACAAGGTTTTGCGCCGGCCGGCGGCCCCCCCCGGGAGGCGCCGGCCGGAGCGCTCCGGACCGCAAGAGGACCCCATGTCAGAGACGTCGCGCCGCATCCTGGTCACCAGCGCCCTGCCTTACGCCAACGGGCCGATCCACCTGGGTCACCTGGTCGAGTATATTCAGACCGACATCTGGGTCCGCTACCAGCGGCTGTGCGGCCGGGAATGCCACTATGTCTGCGCCGACGATGCCCACGGCACCCCCATCATGCTCCGGGCCCGGGCCGAGGACATCCCCCCGGAGACCCTGATCGCCCGCGTCGCGGAGGAACACCAGGCCGATTTCGCCGGCTTCTCGATCGGCTTCGACAACTACGGCAGCACTCACTCGGCGGAAAACCGGGAACTGGCCAGCCGCATCTACCTGGCCAACCGCGCTGCCGGCCACATCCACACCCGCACCATCCAGCGCCCCTATGACCCGCAGGAGCAGATGTTTCTGCCCGACCGTTTCATCAAGGGCGAGTGCCCGCGCTGCGGCGCCGCCGATCAGTACGGCGATTCCTGCGAAGCCTGCGGCGCGACCTACGAACCATCGGAAGTGAAAAACCCGGTCTCCGCCCTGTCCGGCGCCACACCCGTGCTGAAGGATACCGAGCAGCACTTCTTCGATCTGGGCCATTTCGAGCAGTCGCTGCGGGCCTGGACCCACGGCGGCCAGCTGCAGCCGGCCATCGCCGCCAAGCTCAACGAATGGTTCGAGGGCGGGCTGAAGGACTGGGAGATCTCCCGCGACGCCCCCTACTTCGGCTTCGAGATCCCCG
>JAABTG010000267.1 GCA_011389995.1 Thiotrichales bacterium | reverse complement strand
GAACTCCGGCCCGCGCGACCAGAACGACGAACTTGGCCCCTACGAGGCCTCGCTGATGGACAACCCGGTGGCCGACCCGAAAAAGCCCCTGGAGATCCTGCGCACCGTCCACTCCTTCGACCCCTGCATCGCCTGCGCCATCCACATGGTGGACACCGAACAAAAGGAAATCGTCAAGGTGAAGGCATTGTAGGATGGGCAAAGGCGCGCCCCCAGTGTTCAATGATTTGTACGGCGTGGATCGCGTCGCGCCCATCGTCGGCGTTGACTCGTACCGCAAGGTCCCCTTGGGAACGCGGTCCGGCAAGCTCTGCTTGCCGAGAAGAGCACTGTAGGATGGGCAAAGGCGCGCTCCCAGTGCTCAATGGCTTGTACGATCTGGATCGCGCCGTGCCCATCATTCCGGCTCGATTGGATCGGCACGCAAGCTTTGTCCATCCTACGTTTTATCGAGAACAGAGGCATTGAAGAATGAATATGATGAAGACGATTCCCCCCACGGCCCTGTTGACCGCCCCGACCCTGGCCGCGGCCCATGGCGGGATGCACGAGCACGGCCTGTTCGCGGGCCTGAGCCATCTGCTCTCCAGCCCCTACCACCTGGCCGGCATCGGCGCCGCACTGGCGGTGGTCTGGTTCGCGGTGCGGATGCTCAAGAAAAATTCCGAGAGCTGATTCTGGGAGGATGCCATGATCCCCACGGGTGACGAAGGCAAACCGCGGGTGCTGGTGATCGGCCTCGGCAACGTGCTAATGCAGGACGAGGGCGTGGGCGTGCGCGCGGTGGAGTACCTGGAGAGCCGCTATCACCTGCCCGCCGGGGTGGAGGTGGTGGACGGCGGCACCTCCGGCACCGAACTACTGGAGCCCATGCGCGGCGTGGAGCAACTGATCGTGGCCGACGCGGTGAATACCGGCGCCTCGCCCGGGACCCTGGTGCGGCTCACCGAGGAAGAGGTGCCGGCCTTCTTCGAGACCAAGCTCTCCAACCACCAGCTCGGGCTCTCCGACCTGCTGGCGGTGCTCAAGGTCACCGACGAGGCCCCCAAAAGCATCACCATCATCGGCATGGTCCCCTATGAGCTGGAGAACAAGCTAGGTCTCAGCGAGCGCACCACGGCGCGGCTGGAAGAAATGGTCCAGCGCCTGGTGGCCGAGCTGGAGGCCGCCGGCTTCGAACTCACCCCGCGCGCCCAACCCCGGCCTGGATTCTGGGCCGGCCAGGCCGCCCTGGGAGACCCGTTGTATGCATAGGCGTGCCGGTTCAGATCATCGAGGAGCAGGGCTTCTTCGCCCGCTGCGAGGGGCGGAACGGCGAGGAGACGGTCAACATGATGCTCACCGGCCCGCAACCGGCGGGAACCTGGGTGGTCAACTTCCTCGGCTCCGCCCGTGAGGTGATCTCCGAAGAGGACGCCAGCAAGATCGACAGCGCCCTGGACGCCCTCTCCGCGGTAATGAGCGGCGAAGAAGGAGTAGACCTGGAGCGCTATTTCCCGGACTTGGTCGGAAACTGAGCGATTCCAAGGACAATAACTACCACAGAGGGCACAGAGCACACAGAGAAATGTAAGGGCTCGGAAATCTCTGTGTTCTCAGTGTCCTCTGTGGTGAAATCTTTTTGGAGAGCGAGCTAAGGCCTGAAAAAAATATGAATTCTCCGCGCCCTTTGCGCCTCCTTAGCGTCCTTCGCGTTATCTGAATAAGGTGAACCCCATGCCCCAAGCCGAAGAAATCGCCGCCCCCATCGAGGCCTGCTTCAACGCCATCCTGACCGAAAGGATGGCCGGCATGCCCATCCTGAACAATACCCTGCGGGTGCAGGCGGTGGGGTTTCACCAGCGGGACGGCCACTGGATGGGCGTGGTGATCACCCCCTGGCTGATGAGCCTGATGATGCTGCCCGCGGCGCCCGCCGAGTGGGATGAGCTGGAGCTGGGCGCAAAACGGTCGATCCCGTTCCCGGCCCGCGACTACGAGTTCGTGGTCAACGAATTCGATGGCATCGGGCGCTGCCTCACCCATGCCCTGCATTCGCCCATGTTCGACTTCACCGATCAGGACTCCGCGGCGGCCATGGCCGAACTGGCGCTGAGCCAGCTCAGCCTCGAGACCGAGCCGGCGGAGGTGTCGGACGAGGAGCAGCGGATCGAGGCCTATATGCGCAAGGAGACCCTGTTCGAACCCGAACAGCCACCGGCCCCCGCCGCCCATGCCGCCCTGAGCGAAGAGGCCATCAGCCGCCGGGATCTGCTGTTCAGCGCGTTCCGTAGCGGATGAATCCGGAGGGACGGCTGGCCATCCGACTGACGCCCGATCCGGGGGGCGGCCAGCGGGTGAACATCACCTCCAGCCGGCCCCTGGCGCTGGCCCGCATCTTTCACGGCAAGACCCCCGCCCAACTCCTGCACACCCTGCCGCTGCTCTATCGCGTGTGCGGCGTCGCCCAGGCCGCCGCCGCGCACGGGGCCTGCACCCAGGCCCTGGGGATCCCCGCTATGCGGAGCGTTCGTCTTCATAGGATGCGCCGAGCTTTGCGAGGCGCATCGCGTCCGGCGAGGATTGATGCGCCTCGTTCCTCGGCACATCCTATGCGGAGCGGTCGTCTTCATAGGATGCGCCGAGCTTTGCGAGGCGCATCGTTGCTGTTTCGGATTGATGCGCCTCGTTGCACTCGGCACATCCTCGGCACCTCCTATGCGGAGCGGTGTCTTCATAGGAT
>JAABTG010000266.1 GCA_011389995.1 Thiotrichales bacterium | reverse complement strand
GCCGGTGGTGGCGCTGCTCGACGCCATCGTCGAGCACGGCGGCGACCCGCTCCTCATGTGCAGCTGGTGCAAGCAACTGGCGGTGGGGGATGCCTGGGTGGAGGCGGAGGAGGCGGTCACCCGCCTGGGGCTCTTCGATGACCGGCACGTGCCCGGGCTCAGCCACGGCATCTGTCCGCGGTGTCGCAAGGGACTCATGGAACGCGTGGAGGGACGCGCCTGAGACGGCCGGCGCGCGCGACTCAGCGGCCCCTGCCCCCCGGTCTCCTGGCTCTGGTCCTCCTGCCCGGGTCCCCCAGGCCCCGTGACCTTCTGCACCTGCTCCCGCAGGGCCTCGCAGGTGAAGGGTTTGACGAGGAACTCGCCCACTCCGATGCGGCGTCCGGCCTCCACCAGGGGCCGGGTGGCGTTGCCGGTGATCACGACGATGGGGATGTCCCCTGGTGCCGGGATGGGGCTTCGGCATCCGGCACAGATCCATGCCGTTCGCTTCGGCAGGTTGATGTCGAGGGACCCGTCCCGGGGGATCAATCCTCCTTTTCGTAGGTGCCCATGAGGTCCGCACGGGCGATCACCGTGCCCTCCATGGCCTGCAGCAGTTCCTCCTTGGTGGGCTCTTCGAGTCCTTCCAGGCGGCGGTCCAGGGCGTAAAGCTTGAAGAAATATCGGTGCCGCCCCGTGGGCGGGCAAGGGCCGCCGTAGCCGGCGCGCTGCCAGTCGTTCAGGCCTTCTCCGGCCTCCGGTGGCAGCTGCCGGGCGGTGCAGGCTTCGGGCAGGCCCGCGGTGGCGGCGGGCAGATTGAAGAGCACCCAGTGGACGAAGGTCATGCGCGGTGCCGCCGGGTCCGGGGCGTCCGGGTCGTCCACGATGAGGGCGAGGCTTCGGGTCCCGTCGGGTACCCCGGTCCACTCGAGGGCAGGGGAGATATCTTCGCCTTCGCAGCCGTAACGGCGGGGGATGGGGCCTTCATGGTCGAAGGCCGGGGAGTGCAGGGTCAGGGTCATGGTGGACCTCCTGTCAATGGTAAAGACGTGCCGCAGGCACACTAACCCCCCTCTCCCTCTGGGAGAGGGATGGGGTGAGGGAACGCTCCGGGGCGACGTGACCTTTAAGCCTTTTGGCGTAGGACACCTCGCCCCATGAACATCCATGTGCCCTCACCTTCAGCGTAGAACATGGCGGCCGGCCCCGTGCGGCGCCCCGGCGGATGCCGGGGCGCCCGGCCATCAATAGATGGGTGCGAACAGTCGGGCGAAGCCCAGCTTGAGGCGTTCGAGGCGGGTCCGGGGCGCCGGGTGGGGAAGGGGCCTGGCGGCCTCGAGCATGGCGTCGAAGGAGCCCTGGAGTTCGGTCACGGCGTCCGCGGAGTAGAGCACGGTGGTGATCTCGAAGTTGAGGCGGAAACTGCGCTCGTCCATGTTGGCGGAGCCCACCATGGCCCAGTGCTCGTCGATGATGGCCACCTTGGAGTGGAGAAAGCTCCCCAGGTGCTCGTAGATCTCCACCCCGGCATCCACCATCTCCCCGTAGTAGCTGCGGCCCGCCCACAGGGCGAGGACGTGATCGGAGCGCGCGGGCACCAGGATGCGTATGCGCACGCCGCGGAAGGCCGCCGCCTCCAGGGTCAGGGCCATGGTGGTGTCGGGCACGAAATAGGGGGTGGCGATGCACACTGAATCCTCGGCGGCCGCGATGGCGGCGATGAGGAGGAGGTGCATGATCTGGGTGTCGTAGTCGGGCCCGGAGGGAATGACCTGGACGATCTCGCCCGGGCCGCGGACCGTGTCCGGCGCGGGAAAGTGGGCGTGGTGAAAGAGGTCCTCGCCGGTGGACAGGTGCCAGTCCTCGATGAAGACCTCCTGGAACTTGTAGACCGCCGGGCCGGTGATGCGCAGCTGGGTGTCGATGCGGGTGCCCAGGGGATGGCTGGCATTCAGGTACTCGTCGCCGATGTTCTGGCTGCCCGTGAAGGCGACGCGGCCGTCGATGACGACCATCTTGCGATGGTTGCGCAGGTTGACCCGCAGCCGCCAGCGCTGGCCCAGCCATGGCAGGGGCGGCATGTAATAGACCACCTCCACGCCGCCGGCGCGCAACTCCTGGGCGAAGCCGCCGGGCAGGCGCCAGGAGCCCATGTAATCCAGCAGCAGCCGGCACCTCACCCCCTCCCGGGCCTTCTTCAGCAGCAGTTCTGCCAGTTCGCGTCCCGTGGTGTCGGCGTGAAAGATGAAATATTCCACATGGACGTGGTGGCGGGCGCCGGCCACGGCGTCCAGCAGGGCATGCCAGGAGTCGGCGGCACGGTCGTGATAGATCTCCACCCCGTTGCCGGTGGTGGGGGGTTCGCGGTCGTTGATGCGGGTGGCGAGGCGCACGAACTTGTCGAGGGCCGGTGGCAGGTCATGGGATCCGGCCTGGGGGGAGAAGTCCCGCTGGGCCTCGTGGAGCACCCGCCACAGGGTGGGGTTGAGGCGCCGGCGATGGCGCGCCAGGCGCCGGCGATTGCGCCGCCGCTTGGGGTCGCTCATGAGGAAGAACAGCACCACCCCCACCACCGGCAGCAGCAGGAACAGCAGTATCCACGCCAGCATGGCCCGCGGCTCCCGCGGGTAGTACAGGACGTTGTAGACGCCTACCAGCACCATGGTGACGTTGGTGGCGGCGAAGAGGACGGACAGCAGTTCGAGGCCGGTCATGGGTCAGGGAGGTCCCGGAGGGGATCAGCGCCGTCC
>JAABTG010000265.1 GCA_011389995.1 Thiotrichales bacterium | reverse complement strand
TATGCCTCCTCCTCTTGCCTTGCCTGGCGCACTGCGCCCGGCGCGACTTCTCGAACATTCTTACGGGACAGAACACTGTAAGCGCCAGAGAACCGGCCTTCTTGCAAAGGGCCTGACATGACAAAGCCCCACACGCATCCCTGCACATGGGGCTTTACGGAAAGTCGCACCGGATGACGTCTCCTTGTCCATCGGCGTTCAACATTCCCTGTCGGCATCAAATTTACGGCTTACGCCGTCAGGGCGCAAATTACGCTGTTCGTGATATACGCTGTCGGGCTTAATCCGACCCGGCGGTCAAGCGGACATTCCACGGCAGCAGCGCCTCAATGTCCTCGACGGTCTCGGCCGCGGCGATGTGTCGCAGGATATGTGCAAGGTAAGCATAAGGTTCCAGGCCGTTGGCCTTGGCAGTCTCGATGAGGCTGTAGCAGGTCGCGCTGGCGCGCGCGCCGCGCGCGGTGTCGGCAAACAACCAATTGCGGCGCCCCACCGCGAAGGGGCGGATGGCGTTCTCGGCCAGGGCGTTGCTGAGGTGCAGGCGGCCATCCTGGCAGTATCCGACCAGCCGGTCCCATTGGTTCAGCGTGTAGTTGATCGCCGTCCATGTCAGGCTGTCCTTCGGCACCCGCCGGCTGTTGGCCTGCAGCCACACATGCAGATCATCGAGCACCGGCTGGCTGAGTAACCGGCGCTGTGCGGTCTTCGCTTCGGGATCCAGGTTTTTGATCCGCTCTTCGATTGCATACAGCTTGCGGATCTTGCCGATGGCCACGTCGGCCTTGCTGACCTTCTGGCCTTTCTTCTTTGCCGGTGCCGCCTTGGCCGCCTCGACAAATTTCCGTCGGGCGTGGTCCCAGCAGCCAATGCGCGTGATGGCATTCCCCCGGCAGATCGTGTTGTAGCCGGCATAGCCGTCGGTCTGCAGGACGCCTTCGAAACCGTCGAGCAGGCGTGACGGCACCTCCTCACCGCGGGAAGCGTCATAGTGAAACAGTACCGCCGGCCGGTTCGGCGGCCCGCCCCGGACCAGCCACATCCATTTATCCGACGTCGCCGGCCTGCCGTCGTCCTTGAGCACCTGCAGCCGGGTTTCATCGGCCTGCAGGTAATCGCCGGATAATTGATGTTCTCGTAACAAATTGATCAGCGGTTTGAAGACATCGTCCAAGCGGATGATCCAGTTGGCCATCGTTGTGCGGCTGATAGATCCGCCATAGCGTTTGAGGATGTGTTCGAGGCGGTACAACGGCAGTGCGTCGGCATACTTGGCCACCAGGATGTAGGCCAGGAGCTGTACGCTGGCGATGCACTTGCCCAGGGGGTGCGCCGGCCGTGCTGCCGCCTTGAAGATCGGTGCGCCCTCATCGGTCTCGTAGACGGCCTTCTCCTGCCAGTATTCGAGCACCCGGGCCTGGGCCGGCACGATGTCCAGCTCTTCCTTGACCTTGGTGAAGAAGGTCTGGCTGGCGCCCATCTTCTCGTCGTCCCGCAGCGCCAGCTCGATGCGCAGGCGTGGCAATTGGTCCGAGAAGCCCTCGCGCGGTTTGCGTTTGGGCTTGCTCGGTGGGGTATCCGGCAGTTGTGCCTCGACCTCACTGAGGGCGGCTTCCAGCTCGGCCTCGTCGAAGAAGTCGCCCTGATGGGGAAGTTTCTCGCTGCTCCGCCCAAAACGCCTTTGGCGCGCCAGGCGCAGTTGCTCTTCCATCAGCGCCAGCAGCTTGCGCTGCTCGGCAATCAGGCGATCGCGCTCGGCAATCAGGGCGTCTTTCTGCTCGATGGTATCGAGCAATTCCGGCACCGATACCGACGCATCTTCAGGCGATGTCCATGGAGTGTTCGGTGCAGCTGACATGCCCTGAATTATAACAGAATCAGTGGATTACCGGCTCAAAAAAGGGCCTCGTAATGCAACTTTTTGTGCCCCTGCAGCAGGCTGATGTCATAGCCATCGAGTAGCCAGTTGATCTGCTCAGCCGTCAACGGCATCACCCCATCGTCCGGCCGCGGCCAACGGAATTTCTCCTCCGCCAGGCTCTTGTAATAGAGCACGAAACCGTTGTCCTCCCAGAACAGCAGCTTGATCTTGTCGCGCCGCCGATTGGTGAAGGCGTACAGTCCGCCGTCAAACGGATTGTGCCCCAGCTCCTGCTCGACGATGGCCGCCAGTCCGCGGAAGCTTTTCCGAAAATCCACCGGATCACGATACAGGTAGATCGCCGGCATGGCCGGCGATGGCCGAAACGCGCGCGTCATGACCAGCGGCGCAGCAGTTGCTCGACGACCACCAGGTTATCCGTCGTCACGCCACGCAACTCGACACCATTGGGCAGCACAACCGAAAGCGATTCAGCCTTCTTTGCGCCCAAGTAGGTGGCCGGCACGAATGCCCCACGGCGGCCGCGGCGTGCGGCCTCCTCGGCGGGCTGAGATTTGCGCCGCCAATAGACAAACTGCGCATAGCTCAGATCATTGGCCTTGCAATAGGCCACTTGCGATTGCCCCGATTCTCGCCAGGCAGCGATCTGTGTCCGCCAGTAATCGGGGCGTGCTTGCTGCTGAGTTTGCTCGGTCATGGTCTTCTCCTGTGGGTGCCAACAGGAGACAGTCTTGGTCAGCCCAAGCGGGAACGATAGATGCTGATTCGAGGGCGCTTACAGAACACTAGGGAGGAGGGGCCGTTGTCCGGGGTCAGGAGATGCCCTCGCGGGGCAGGCTCAAGCGCACCCGAAC
>JAABTG010000264.1 GCA_011389995.1 Thiotrichales bacterium | reverse complement strand
CCGGGGCCCGTTTCCCGACAGACAGGATTCCCTCGCCCAACTCCGGCCGTGGCCGCCGCCTCGGGTAAGGTCCCTTCTCCCTTAGGGAAGCTCTGATTGAATCGGTTATTTGTCGGAGCCGGCCTCAAATGAGGCGATTTTTGGGCCTGTAGTCCCCGATACGTGGCCCTTTTGGGCCTCGTTGCTCCCTTTTCCGCCCTTTTGGGCGGTTTTCGGGCGCAATCAGACTGCCAGGCGGTGTCGATGCAGGTATACATTGCCCAGCGCCATCAGGGCCATGACCTGCACCCGATTCTTCTCCAGCCCCCGGTAGCGAACCTTTCGATAGCCGAACTGGCACTTGAGGATCCGAAATAGATGCTCGACCCGCGCACGGATCCGCGACTGGGCACGATTGCGCTTGCGTTGCCGGTTACTGAGGTTTCCCCGACCCGGCTTGCGCTTGTCGTTGACCTTCCAGTGCAGACCCATCTGCCGTGAGCCGCGCTTGTAGCTGTCACTGGTGTAGCCGGCGTCGCCGAGGATGACCTCGTCGTGCTCGCGCAGCAGCTTGGGTAGCTCGCCGATGTCGGATTCGTTGGCCGCGGTCACCGTCACGGTGTGGGCGCTGCCATCGTTGATATCGGCCCCGACGTGGATCTTCATCCCAAAGTGCCACTGCTTGCCTTTGCGGGTCTGATGCATCTCGGGGTCGCGGGCCTGGTCGCGATTCTTGGTCGAGGGTGGGGCCGCCACCAGGGTCGCATCCACCATGCTGCCTTTCGAGACCTGCAGACCGCGCGAGCGCAGCAACTCGTTGACCCGCTCAAACAGGCGATCGGTAAACCGGTGCCTCTCCAGCAGACGGCGGAACTTCAGGATCGTCGTCTCGTCCGGGATCCGGTCCTCGCACAGCTCCAGCCCGGCAAACCGACGCATCGATTCAATCTCATAGAGCGCATCCTCCATCCCCGGATCGGAGAGGTTGAACCACTGCTGCATCAGATACACCCGCAGCATCACCGATACCCCTATCGGCTGGCCTCCACGCCGACCGGACTTGGGATAAAACCGCTCGACCTCCGCTTCCAATGCTGACCACGGCAGGCAGGCCTGCATCTGCTCCAGGAAAACCTCCTTGCGGGTCTTGCGCTTCTTCGCGCTGAAACTCAGTGAGGCAAAACTTTGCTGTTTCATCGTGCGAGAGTCCGATCTGGAGACACTTCCTATAGTTTGCCCGATTCAAGCGATTCGATCAGAGCTTCCCTAAGGGGCTGAAATGGATGCGCCTGGTTCGGGCGTGGAGCGGACCAGAGCGCCCAGCTGCTTCCCCGCGCGGCCACGGCGCCCGCCCGGGCGCCGAGTTGCGCCAAGGCCGCCGTGTGTTTGGCAGTGGGCGCCAGCTGCTGGGCACCCGTGCGGTCTGACGGGTGGCGTTGTTGATTGGCCCAGGCTGCCCTCCTGGTCACGCGATGCGGGCGCGATGTCCTTCTATTGCCGTTTATGCGCTCCACCGGCTCCGACATGGAGGTGAAGGAGGCGGCCAGGCCCTGCAGCACTTCGCTACCCTTGCCGATGTTGATGTTCAGGGCCGCCTACGGTCCGACACGCTCGGCGAGCAGCAGTCGCACCCGCAGGCGCCTGAAGGGGCGGGCGGCCACGTTGTCCGGCGTCAGAACCACGCCCCGCGGGCGCCACTGGCCGGCGACGCGGAAGGCGAGCACGGTGAACCAGGGGTGCACCAGGGTGCCGGGGAGCAGCCGCGCGGCCCTGACTTCGGCGACGCCGTTCACCACCTCCCAGGCGTTCCCCGGCAGGCTCACCAGACGCCCCACCCGCCGCGGGTGTGTCTCGATCCATTCCCGCCGCCACACCAGGACCCCATGGCCCACCACCACCGACCCGCATACCAGGGCGGGAATCGGGGGCACGGCGGCATAGGCCAGGGCCGCCAGGGCGCCGCCGTGGGTCAGGCCATGGAGCATCGTGAGCAGGCGTGAGGGCCGCAATTCCACGTGGATGGGGGCGTCGCACCAGGAAGGCTGCATGGTTCGGGGGCGGTTGGCTACAATCCGTTGTATGAAAAACGAGAATAGCCAATTGACGACGGCGAAATCCACCGAGGCCGCCTTCTACTCCGCCTTCGCCCACTGCGACATGGCGGCCATGGCCGCAGTGTGGGACGAGGAGGGCGCCGTGTGTATCCACCCCGGCGCCGCCGCGGCCACGGGCCGCGACGCGGTGTTGCGCAGCTGGTCCGGGATCCTGGAACAGGCGGCCATGCCGGAGTTGCGGGTGGTGCTGCTCAGCCGCACCGAGCATGACGGCCTGGCGGTGCACGTGGTGGAGGAACATATCGGGCCGGTGGCGGGAGGCCGCGGCACGGTGGTGGTGCTGGCCACCAACGTCTACCGGCGCAGGGGCGGGACCTGGCGGATCCTGGAGCACCACGCCTCCGCGGTGCCGGAACGGCCGGCGGGTCAGCATCCGCTGCAGTAGCCGGCATCCCCGGGATACGGCTGCAGGCAGGGGTTTCGTTCCGGCAGCTGCCCCCGACCCATCCCCTCATCCTGTCCTTCTCCCCGGGGGAGAAGGGACCTTGCCGAAGGGAATAGGGAATAGGGAATAGGGAATAGGGAATAGGGAATAGCAAAGATTAACAGCCGAGCCCCAGCCCTGGTGCGGCCGCAACGGTGGAGCCGCTGCGCTCGTTCCAGCCTCCACACCTCCCCGGCCTTCTCCTTTTTCGCGTTATTCCGCGTCTTTC
>JAABTG010000263.1 GCA_011389995.1 Thiotrichales bacterium | reverse complement strand
CCTCATCCCTTCATCCTGTCCTTCTCCCCGAGGGAGAAGGGACCTTGCCCTTCCGGTTTGCGTAGGCTGGGATGGAGCCTCGCGAAATCCCAGCATCCATGATGCGCGCGATGGGCTGCCATGCCGGGTTTCGCTGCGCTCAACCCAGCCTACGGGTTCAACCCAGCCTATGGGCTCAACCCAGCCTATGGGCTGTCGCAGCCTGAATCAGCGGTGGCATCACCATCGTCGCATATTGAGACAGGCCGCTATGCCATGGGCTCTGCGGTGGTGGACGATTACTGGTCCATGAAAGGGGTTGCGCGGCGCCGCAGCCCCGTCCGCACCTTGCGTGGCCCTGCGTTTGCCGGGTCGATGGACATCGCTGCCGTCGCCCGGCTTGTCTTCCCTGGCCTGCTAATTGCTATCCCCCTGTATCGACACCGCGAGGCGCGGATGTCGACCAGCGGTATCACAGGCTTGCCCGGGGGGAACGATGTCGGGGGCCGAATAAAGCCAAGAGGAGATTAGCGGATGAATGTAGCGAAGAAGAGCGGAGTGGCGTTGATGGTGGGTGCGGCACTGGCCCTCAGTGGTGCTGCCGACGCAGATGACGGCAAGCCCGTGAAGATGGTGAAAAAGCCGTTCACCCCGGAAAAGACGGTCCAGCCCATGAAGAGCTGGATAAACGTGTTCACCCACGCCGGCCAGTGGAGCGGCAAGCCCCACGTGGATATCTTCGGCATCATCCAGCCCACGGCGCGCGGCGGAGAGGGCGCCATCGACGAGGAGTTCGGCTTCACCCGCGCACGCCTGGGGGTGAGGGGCACCATGACGGAGGACATCAGCTATTGGGCCCTCTACGAGCTCGGCCGCAACGGCGTCACTGCCCCCACCAACGGCGGGGCCCGTTTGCTCGACGCCCAGATCAACTGGCGGGCCTCGGATTGGGCCAACCTCCGCATGGGGCAGTTCATTCCCGACTTCGCCACGGCCATCACGCCGGGTGCGGTGGTGCACTGGGTGGACTACACGGATATAGAAAAGAGCGTGTACTTCTTCAATCGCAACGGCGATACGGAGACCAATGCCCTGCGGGAGCTCGGCGTCTCGGTGTGGAACGAGTTCCGCAGTGGGCAGTCGTCCTTTACCTATGAGATCGGGGCCTACAACGGTCGCGGCCTGACCGGCAACGATACGGATGACGACAAGGACATCATCGCCTCGGCTCAGTATGGTTATGGCCCCTGGTGGGTCCACGGCGGTTATTGGACGGGGGATCGCGAAGTGGGGGGGCGGGACCTCAGCAAGGACAAGTGGTCCCTGGCCGCGGGCTGGGGCAACTACGTCAAGGACAAGTACTGGGCCTATGCGGAGTACCTGGAGACGGACGAGGAGCAGGGTGGCGGTGCGCCGGACGTGGAGGCCGACGGCTTCTACGTGGCTGCTGGTTTCAAGCCCAGCAAGAAGACCCACCTTACCTATCGCTACTCGGAGTGCGACTGCGGGGACAACGTCGGACCGCCGGGACCTCGGGACTCCGAAGTTCATACCTTCACCGCGGAATACTTTATCAAGGGCAACATGAAGCTGCTCGCCCAGTACGATGTGCGGGATGACGACCTCGGCACCGATGACAATGCCTACTGGCTCTACCTCAGCATGCCCTTCAGCTATCGTCTGACGCCGTAAGTAAACGCTGAACAAAGCCAGGGAAGGCTTTGTTCAGCGACGGTTGTGCGGCACATGTCTGCACAACCTCCCGCGCTATCAGTCGCTTACGCGACTGGCGCGGCGGCCCTTCCCTGGGCCGCACAGGAAGCGCTGAATAAATCAGCACTTCCCCGAGGCCCTGACCCGCGATGGCGAGGGGGGGCGCAAGGCCCTTTCCTTCGCCTGCTTCAACGCCCATACCCCGGGAGATTGCCGTGAACAGACGATCCAGCCGCCTCATGGCCGCAGCTACCATCCTGTGGTGGACATCCTGCGCCGCCGCAGCACAATCCGGCGTCGAGGAGGAGGACGGGCGCTATCAGCACACCCGCTGTGTCGTCCTTGCCTCCCTGAGGGGACCGGATGATCTGCAGTCCCTGGCGGATGAGCTGGATGTGCTTCGGAGTCTGGACCTGTCCGCGGTGGTGGTCCTCCTCACCGCTGACGGGCCATGGATCCACCGTTCCCCTCCCGTGCCTGCCCTGCGGAGCAGGCTGCATCACCACGCCGACGCCTTGTGGTTCAAGTGGCGTGGTGATCAACCTCCCGCGCCGTGGCTGGCCGAACTGGGGCGGCCGGTGCGGTCGGTATTGGCGGAGGCCGCATACTGGCAGGACCGGGGTTACCGGCTGGTGCCTTTCAGTGGAGACACAATCGGCGCCGCGGAGACCGAAACAACTTCGCGGGTGGAGAAGAGTTCGCCACCGGCGAATGAGAACGATACCGGTTCGTCATCGGGCCTGCGATTTCACTGGTAGTCGGGATGTCCGGCGCAGGCCGTTGTGATTGGCGACGCCATCCCTGACGGCCATATACGTATGGGACCCCCGTAATATCCGCAGGAATACGGGAATATGGGACCCCCGTAATATCCGCATGAATATAGGAAAGTGAGAAAATTATTATTTGATGTTGCCGCTTGCGGTGTCGCCGCTGCCCCGCGGGGGCGTATATCCCGGTGCCATCGATACAACGCCCCAGGCCGGGAAACAGAGGCCCGGGACGCCCCATTGCGGGGCCGAAACTCGATATAATATAAATATTCGCGCCCTCTTCGGGGGCGCCGACTATCCTGTTCACGCCACCGGA
>JAABTG010000262.1 GCA_011389995.1 Thiotrichales bacterium | reverse complement strand
GCCATCGAGGTGTTTCGCCGTCACGCCCGTAAGGCGCCCGATGATACCCTGTCCATGGTGCAGTACCTGGATCTCAAGACCTATCTGCCGGGGGATATCCTCACCAAGGTGGACCGTGCCAGCATGGCCCATGCCCTGGAGGTGCGGGTCCCCATCCTCGACCACCAGTTCGTGGAATGGGTGGCGGGCCTGCCGTCGGGTATCAAGCTGCGGGGCAGCGAGGGCAAATACATCTTCAAGAAGGCCCTCGAACCCCATCTGCCCCGGGACGTGCTGTACCGCCCCAAGATGGGCTTCGCCGTGCCCCTGGCCGAGTGGTTCCGCGGGCCCCTGCGCCAACGGGTGCAGGAGGCCCTGCTGGGTCCGGTGCTGCAGGAGTCCGGCTATTTCAACATGGAGTTCATCCACTGGATGGTGGACCGGCACCAGCGCGGCCTGCGGGACTTCAGTGCCGCCATCTGGTCCCTGCTCATGTTCGAGGCCTTCTACCGGCGCATGACCTCATGAAGATCCTGCACGTCCTCGACCACTCCATCCCGCTCCACAGCGGTTACACCTTCCGCACCCGGGCCATCCTCACGGAGCAGCGGGCCCTGGGGTGGCAGACCGCCCACATCACCAGCGCCAAGCACACCCAGGCCGCAGGCACCTATGTGGCGGAGGAGGACGTGGACGGTTTCCACTTCCACCGCACCCCCGCCGGACCCCTGGCCCGTGTCCCGGTGGCCAGCCAGTGGGGCATCGTGCGCGGGCTCGCCCGCCGCCTGGGGGAGGTGGTGGCCCGGGAACGGCCCGATGTTCTGCACGCCCATTCGCCCGCCCTCAACGGCCTGGCCGCCCTGGAGGTGGGCCGGCGCGCCGCCATTCCCGTGGTCTACGAGTGCCGGGCCTTCTGGGAGGATGCCGCTGTCGACCATGGCACCAGCCGCGAGGACGGGCTGCGCTACCGCCTCACCCGGGCCCTGGAGACCCGGGTGTTCCGCGGCGCGAACGCCGTCACCACCATCTGCGAAGGCCTGCGCAACGACATCATCGCCCGCGGCGTGCCCGCCTCCAAGGTCACGGTCATCCCCAACGCCGTGGATATCACCCGTTTCGACGTGGGCCGGGAACGCGACCCGGACCTCGCCCGTCGCCTCGGCCTCGAGGGTTCCACCGTGCTCGGCTTCATCGGCTCCTTCTATGCCTACGAGGGCCTGCCCCTGTTGCTGGAGGCGCTGCCCGCCATCACGGCGCGGGTGCCCGACGTACGCCTGCTGCTGGTGGGCGGCGGGCCCCAGGACGAGCAGCTCAGGGCGCGGGCCGCGGCCCTCGGCATGGAGGGGCAGGTGGTGTTCACCGGCCGCGTGTCCCATGACGAGGTGGGCCGCTATTACGACCTGGTGGACATCTTCGCTTACCCGCGGCTCTCCATGCGCCTGACGGAGCTGGTCACCCCCCTGAAGCCCCTGGAGGCCATGGCCCAGGGCCGGCTGGTGGTGGCCTCGGACGTGGGCGGGCATCGGGAGCTGATCCGGGACGGCGAGACGGGCATGCTCTTCAAGGCCGGGGATGCGGCGGATCTGGCCGCCACCGTGGTGGCGCTGGCCGCCGACCGCGGGCGCTGGCCGCAGCTGGCCCAGGCAGGCCGCGCCTTCGTGGAGCAGGAGCGCAACTGGCGCCGCAGCGTCGAGCGCTATGGGGCGGTCTATGGCCCACTGGTGGAGGAGGTGCAGGACGATGGGCGAGCGACGGCCCCGCATCGCAGTCCTTAGCGTGCTGTTCCCCCACCCCGGCCAGCCCAACGCCGGCCTGTTCATCCGCGAGCGCATGTTCCGGGTGGGGGAGCGGCTGCCCCTGTTCGTGGTGGCCCCCCAGCCCTGGTTCCCCCTGCAGGGCCTCATCCGGCGCTTCCGGCCCCACTTCCGGCCGCCGGCGCCGGTCCACGAGCACCAACAGGGCTTCGACGTCTACCACCCCCGCTTCTTCTCGGTGCCCGGTCGCTTCAAGCATCTGGACGGCCTGTTCCTGGCCCTCGGTTGCCTGCCCCTGTTGCGCCGCTTGCGGACGCGCTTCGATGTCATCGATGCCCACTTCGCCTACCCCGACGGCTACGCCGCCTCGCTGCTCGGCAAGTGGCTGGACGTCCCCGTCACCATCACCCTGCGCGGCACCGAGGTGCCCCACGCCCGGGACCCCCGGCTGCGCCGCCGCATGCTGCGTGCCCTGGCGGGGGCCACGCGGGTGTTCGCCGTGGCCGATGCCCTCAGGCGCCACGTGGTGGCCCTGGGGGCCCGCGCCGAGAAGATAACGGTGGTGGGTAACGGGGTGGACCACGCCAGGTTCCGTCCCGAGGACCGCCGGGAGGCGCGGCGCCGCTTCGACATCCCGGAGGATGCCCCGGTGTTGATCTCGGTGGGCGGCCTGGTGGAGCGCAAGGGTTTCCACCGGGTCATCGAGTGCCTGCCCATGCTGCGGGAGCGATTCCCGGGGCTGCGTTATCTGGCGGTGGGCGGGCCCAGCCCGGAGGGCGACATGACCCGGGAACTGGAGCGCCAGGCGGCCCGCCTGGGGGTGTCCGGGCAGGTCATCTTCACCGGCGCCCTGCCATCGGAGGAACTGCGTTGGCCCCTGTCCGCCGCCGATGTCTTCGTCCTCTCCACCCGCAACGAGGGCTGGGCCAACGTGTTCCTGGAGGCCATGGCCTGCGGCCTGCCGGTGGTGACCACCGACGTCGGCGGCAACGCCGAGGTGGTCAACGCCCCCTGGCTGGGGCGGGTCGTCCCCTTCGACGACGCGGAGGCCCTGGGTGCGGC
>JAABTG010000261.1 GCA_011389995.1 Thiotrichales bacterium | reverse complement strand
GGGGTTGAAGCGCATGCCGGAGACCGCGACGGTGCTGCCTCCATCCCCTGAAGCGGCAACCCTGGAAGAACCTGCCTCGGGCGAGGAAGCCGCGGGTGACATATACCCGCCAGACTGCCGGGGAGCGGCCTGGCTGCCGTCAGGGGCGGGATAGCGGGAGGCCTCGTAAGCGGGCGCCCGCGCCGCACCGTAGGTGGGCATACCCTTGCTCTGGGGACCGTGGGCCGGCGGGCCATAGGCCGGCGCCGGATAGGCCGGATAGGCGGGATAGGGCATGGGGGCCCCGTAACCCATCGGCCCATAACCCATTCCCGGCGCCATCCCCGGGCCCATCCCCGGCGGCCCATAGGCCGGCCCGTAGCCGCCCGCCCCCGCCTGGCCGGCATGCAGTACGGTCGCCAGGGCGATGACGGCAATCATGGGTGTCCAAAGAGCCGCGCGGGCTGAAACGGTGGGTCCTACAACGGTGGGTGTCCTGGTAGCGGCACCAAGAATGGGTGTCCGGGTAGCGCCGGGGGTAGCGGCAACAAAAGTGGGTGTCCGAGTAGCGCCGGTAGCGGCGGTGCGGGTAGCGGCAGAGGTGGGTGTCCGGGTTGGGTGCTGCCTTATCATGTTGGAGTCTCCTGGGTTCGGAAGTCGGAAACGGTGGCCGGCGGCCACCGGTAGTGGAACTCGTCGGACCTACGCCACCGCCGCCCTCGTGGATCAGTGACCGGGCAGGCTGTAGAGTCCGTGACTGCTACGTATTTCAAATTCTTCGGCAAACAGCAGGTGGAATCGCCCATGGGCACGGTCAGTGATCTGGAGGTCCAGCGGCGCCGGGATATGGCCCGCGTGGTGGTGCAGGTGATGCGGGACTGGGGGCTGCCGCCCGCCGGCCAGGCGCGTCTCCTGGGTGCGGAGCACGGTGATCCCCGGAGGTTGCTGGAGAGCTTCGAGGAGGGCCTCGACGAGGTCGCGGAGGCCCGCCTGTTGCGGCACATGAGCGCCGTCCTCACCATCCACACGGCCCTTCGGCAGATGCATCCCCAGAGCACGGAGATGGCCAACTACTGGGTCAGCACTCCCCATCCCTACTTCAACGAAAGGCCACCCCTGGACCTCATGGTGGACCAGGGTCTGGAGGGCATGCAGCAGATCATCGACCACCTGAACGGGCTGGGCGAGTGGGGCTGACGGCCATGGCCACGCCCAGAGGACCCGCCGGTCCCCGGGGCATCCACCCCGTCCGCGGGCGCCCCCTCCGGCAACCGCCATGAGCCGCCATCGCCTGTTTTCCTGGCTGCGGGACTGGTCTGACGCAGACCTCCGCGGGACCCTGCGGGGCATCTACCTCGCCCCCGTCGCAGGCGCCCCCATGGAGGCCGTCGCAACGGCCCGGGCGGTAACGGGGGAGGGACTCGCCGGCGATCGCTATGCCCTCGGCACCGGCCATTGGCGCGCCACCGACGGCTGCCAGGTGACACTGATCACCCTGGAGGACATGCAGGCGGCCCAGCGAACCGCCGGCCTGTCCTTCTCCCAAGGTGAGCATCGACGCAACCTGGTGGTGGAAGGCATACCCGTCGCGGCCTACCGCGATCGCCATGTCCGCATCGGCGAGGCCCGGCTGCGTTTCCACCGACTGCGGCCCCCCTGCGGTTACCTGGAACGCATGGTGGGTGGCGGTGCCATGAAGGCCCTCGCCCATCGCGGCGGCATCGGGCTCACCGTGGTGGAGGGCGGCACCATGAAGGTGGGGGACCCGGTCATCGTGAAACCCACCCCGGCGCGCCGCTGAGACCCTCCGGTCGCGAACGGGCAGGGCCCGTGTACCGACCCTGGCGGTCCGTGATCCGGTCCCATTGACCCACCGTAGTGCCCATCATGACGCCCTCTCCGAACAACGCAGTGAAACGAGACCGGGCCTGGTCCGGCGCTCTACTGCTCCTGGGTTTCCTGGCCTCCGGCGCTGATGCGGGCAGCCCTGCCCCTCCCCCCGGCTCGCTTCAGTCCGGTGGACAGGAACATCTTTTACCCCTCCCCCCGACGCCTCCGGCCACAGTGAGAACCCCATGAAGACCTTCCTCATCGTCGGCGCGACCTCCGGCATCGGTCTCGCATTGACCCGCCGCCTCGGCGCCGCGGGCCATCGCGTGCTCAGTATCAGCCGCCGCCAGGAGGCCCCCGAGGAAGCGAGTGAGCATTGGACCTGCGACGTCGCGGATCCCGCGTCCGCCCTGCCGGAGACAAACGAAACCCTGGACGGCCTCGTCTACATGCCGGGTTCCATCACCCTCAAGCCCTTCAGCCGCCTGCGGGACAAGGACCTGATGGCGGATTTGCAGGTGAACTACCTGGGGGCGGCACGGGTGGTACGGCAATACCTGGGGAACCTCAAGCAGGCCGACAGTGCCTCCATCGTCACCATGAGTACCGTGGCGGTAGCCACCGGCATGCCCTATCACGCCTCGGTGGCCGGCGCCAAGGGGGCGGTGGAGGGCCTGACCCGCTCCCTGGCGGCGGAGCTCGCACCGGCCATCCGGGTCAACGCCGTGGCCCCGTCCCTGGTGGACACCCCGCTGGCCGCTTCCCTGCTGTCCACCGCCGGCAAGCGCGAGGCCATGGCGGCCCGCCACCCCGCCGGGACCGTCGGCGACGCCGACCGGGTGGCGGCCGTCATCGCCTTCCTGCTGTCCGACGACGCCGCGTGGATGACGGGCCAGATCGTGGCCATGGACGGCGGCCTGGGGGCCCTGCGCACGGGCGCCTGACCCGCCACCACCACTCGGACCCGAAGGTCAGGTTCAGGCGCCGCTCATTCCTCA
>JAABTG010000260.1 GCA_011389995.1 Thiotrichales bacterium | reverse complement strand
GGGGTGCGGGGCAGGGCGGTGGCGGTCTCCACCCCCAGGGGGACCATGAAACCGGGCAGTTCGCGCCGGCAGTGGGCGAGCAGGTCCTCGGCGTCGAAGGGCCGGGTGGCGGGGCTCACCACGGCGAGGACCCCCTGGCCGAGGGTGGGGTGGGGGAGGCCGAGGGCCACGGCCTCGTGGACCATGGCGCTGGCGTAGAGCACCTCTTCGATCTCCGTGGGGCTGACGCGATAGCCCGAGGTCTTGATCATGTTGTCGCGGCGGGCCACGAAGTACAGGTATCCGTCTCGGTCCATGCGTACGGTGTCGCCGGACCACACGGCGATCTCGGGGGCCGGCAGGCCCGCGGGGGAATGGGGTGCGGGCCGGAAGCGCCGGGCAGTGCCTTCGGGGTCGTTCCAATAGCCGAGGGCCACCAGGGCGCCGCGATGCACCAGCTCACCGGGCTCACCCGGTTCACAGGGGCTGCCGTCCTCTCGCACCACCATGACCTCCACATTGGGGATAGCCTTGCCCATGGACTCGGGACGTCGCTCCACCTCTGCGGGGGGCAGGTAGGTGGAGCGGAAGGCCTCGGTGAGGCCGTACATGAGATAGGGTGCCGTGTCCGGCAGCCTGCGGCGCAGGCGCTCCAGCACGGCCCTCGGCATGGGCCCGCCGGAACTGGTGAAATAGCGCAGGTTCGCGACGGCCGCCGCGGGCCAGTCCAGGCCGGCCAGTTGCGCCCACAGTGGCGGCACCGCGGCCAGGCCGGTGATGCCCTCCGCGGCTACCGCACGCACCACGTCCCGGGGCAGCAGGTAATCCATGAGGACCACGCTGGCGCCGGCCGTGAAGGCGGTGGAGAGCTGGCTGAAGCCGTAGTCGAAGCTCAACGGCAGCACCGCCAGCAGCCGATCCGTGGCACGGTTTTCCAGGTATCGGGCGACGCTGCGGGCCCCCGCCACCAGGTTGCGATGGGATAGCACCACCCCCTTCGGCGGGCCGCTGCTGCCGGAGGTGTAGAAGATGGCCGCCGGATCGCTGTCGATGCGCCGGTGGGGCGCCGCGAGGTTAACCTCCACCATCTGCTGCCAGCCCGCCACCTGCACGTGGCCGTAGGTACCAGGGAGGTCTTCCAGATCATCGGTGACCACCACGGTGTGGAGGTCATGGCAGGCGGGCAGGACTTCCGCCAGCAGCGGCGCCCGGTGGGCCGTGGTGACCAGGATTCGGGCGCCGGAGTCCCTGAGGATGTGGACCACCTGGTGAGGCTTGAGGAGCGGGTTGACCGGCACGAGGATCCCGCCGGCCGCCGCTGCGCCGAAGAGGGCGGTGACGGTCTCGAAGCGCTTGGGCATGTATACCGCCACCCGCTCGGCGGGGCCCAGGGCGAGCCCCGCCAGCCTTCCCGCGCAGGCCTCCACCTCGGCGGCAACAACGGCGTAGTCCCGGCTACCGCCCTGCCAGCCGAGACACGACGCGTCGCCGTGCCGCTGGGCGCCTTCGAAGAGCAGCTCGTGGAGGAGATCGGCCATGGGATATCCGAATGGAGTTGCACGCCGCGCTGACCTGATGATATCGCGAGCGGGGGAGGAGTTTCAGGCTTTCCCGGTGAGGGCCTTAAGGTCCAGCAGGTCCTTGTCGCGGCCCGTGGCGCGCTTGTTCCGAATGAGCGCTTCCCGGCCCAGGAAAGGCACGGTGATTCCGGCGACCTCCAGGCTCACGCGGCCCTCCCAGGCCTCATCGAAATCGACTCCCGACAGCGACGTAAGCAGGTCGATGCGGCGGGGAGGCAGACCGATCTGGTACACCGTGCCGGGGGTGCGGAGGTCGTCATTATTGATATCGTGGGCATCCACCGGTGCGCCGAAGTCCCTCAGCGCACGCACCACCCGCTCGGCATTTTCCAACGTCGGACGCACAAGAATACCAATGTCGCCGGTGGCCCGAGGTGTGGCGTGGAGCGCCAGGGCGTGTGCGCCGACCACTACGTACTCCGCGCCGGCCTGATTCAAGGCACTGAGCATATCCCGGAAGTCCTCGTTCAGGCCTTCAATCAAGATCGCTTGCCGGTCCGTCGCTCGTGTTCAACCGGATCACCCGGCACGGTGTATCCGCCCGCCCGTATTGCGGTATGGCCCGGCCTGAGAGCAGCCACGCGTCCAGCGCCAAGCGCCACATCATGCCCACCCGCTCCTCCGGCGCGAGGCTTCGGAGATCGGCGGTGGTATCCTGGTCTTCAAGGGTCGTGCGCTTGACTGGCCAATGTCGCCGGGTGGCGGCCCGGTTGCCAGTCTGCCCGTTTTCAGTTTCTTCGCTCATGGGCTCCAGGTTTTCCGTGGGCGGGTCGGTGACGAACCGCAGATTCTGGTGGGCGTCCGGGCTATGCTCTGCTTACCCCGGCCTGTCCCAGAGAGGCCTTTTTGGGCGGTGCATACGCACGGACCCGGCTTGCGGCACCCTGACACCACAAGATAGCAGGTCCCCTCTTCCTCGGGCAGAGGATCCACCAAGTTACTTTTCCTCTCCCTTGGGGACAAATCCGTCGGAAACGGATTTGAACGCGCCCTGGCGCGGCCCGTAGGGCGAAGGGCAGGATGCCCGGAGTACAGGGCCAGGGCTCAGGACTGTCCGCCGTGGGCCTCCAGCCACAGGTCCAGCATCATGATCACCCACACAGCTCGCCGTAGTAGGCGGCATGGCCGGTGCGGTGCTGTTCCAGGGCCCGGTCCAGGAACTCGGGGCGGAAGATGCCGGCGCCCTTCTGGCGCTCCAGGGAGTGGGTGGCGAGGTCCCCCAGGGGCGCGTAGTCCTGCATCCACACGCCGAAGGGCAGGCCGAA
>JAABTG010000259.1 GCA_011389995.1 Thiotrichales bacterium | reverse complement strand
GCCGAGCGGGCGGTCCTGCAGCAGCGCCGTGAGCGGGCCCTGCGTCAGGTGGAACAGGCGGAAACCGAGCTCGACTACTACACCATAACCAGCCCCATAGACGGCGTGGTTGACGAGCTGTTCATCGACCCCGGCGAACACGTATCGGCCAGCCAGCGGGTGCTGGTCATGCACGACCCCGAGCGTATCTGGGTCAAGGCCAACGTCAAGGAGACGGAGCTGCGTTACCTGGCCGAAGGGGACGAAGTAACGATCAACGTCGATGCCTACCCGGGGCAGGCCCGGCGGGGCGTGATCCGCGCCATCGGCAATGCCGCTACCAGTGAGTTCGCCCTGCTGCCCAATCCGAACCCCAGCGGCAACTTCACCAAAATCACCCAGCGAGTGGAGGTCACCATCGACTTTGCCGAGGCGGACCCCCGCCTCAAACCGGGCATGATGGTGGAGGTGAAGATTCCGCACCGCTCATGAGCGACTATCCCGTCCCCGAAGGCCTGGAGGCCTCACCCGGCTTCATCGACAAGTTCCGCCAGATCGGGCCGAGCTTCCGCTGGTGGGCGGCCGGCGTGGGCATGATCGGCTCATTCGCCACGCTGCTCACCTCGACCATCGTCAACATCGCCATCCCCGACATCATGGGGGCGCTGGGCATGACGCCGGACGAAGCGCAGTGGCTGGCCACCGCCTTTCTCGCCTCCGGCACGGTGACCATGCTGATCACGGCCTGGTGTATCCGCGCCTTCGGCATCGCCGCCACCTACATCGTATCCATGCTGGTCTTCATCGCCGGCTCCTTTCTCGGCGCCGCGGCGGACACCACGGAGATCATGCTGATCGCCCGGGTGGTGCAGGGTGCCGCAGCCGGCGTGGTCACGCCCATCGGCATGGTGGTGACGGCCCAGGTGTTCCCCATCAGCCAGCGCGGCATGGCCATGGGACTGATGGGCGTGGGCACCATTCTGGCGCCCGCTCTGGGACCCACCATGGGCGGCTACCTGGTGGATCATCTGTCCTGGCGCTGGGTGTTCATCGCCGCCGTGCCGTTCGTGGCCGTCAGCCTGCCCATGGCCAAATCGTTCTTCCCGGGGCGGGAGGAGACCGGGCCGAAGCCATCGTTCGACTGGATGGGCACCTTGCTGTGCAGCGTGTTTATCACCGCCCTGCTGGTGGGGCTCACCGAAGGGCAACGCCACGGCTGGTACCACGACCCGGCGCTGGTCGCCCTGGCCATCGGCTGCGCCGCCTTCGCCGTCTGGGTGGCCTGGGAGGTCTACACCCCGGAACCCATCCTGGAACCGCGCCTGTTCCTCAATGGCCGCTTCGTGGCCGCCGCGGTGGTGACCTTTACGGTGGGTGTGGGCCTGTACGGCTCCACCTACGTATTCCCGCTGTTCCTGCAGGCGGTTTCGCGGCTGGTGGCCACGGAAGCCGGGCTCCTCATGGCGCCCGCCGGGCTGGTGATGGCCGTGCTGTTCCCGCTCGCCGGGCGCCTGGCCGATCTGACGTCACACCGCGCCATGATCCTCATCGGCCTGGTTCTGTTCGCCGCCAGCAACTACCCCATGATGTACGCCGACGCCTTCACTCCGGCCCTGCAGATGCTCCTGTGGTACGCCGTGGGCCGAGTGGGACTGGCGATGATTTTTCCCAGCCTCAATGCGGCGGCCATCAACCCCCTGCCCCTGGCCCTCATTCCCCAGGGATCCGGCGCCATCAACTTCATGCGCCAGCTCGGCGGCGCCTTCGGCATCAACCTGATCTCACTGGCCATGCACGAGCGCACCGTGGCCTACTACGATGCCCTGAACGCAACCCAGAGCTGGGACAACCACACCACCCGGGAGCTCATGCGCCTGGTGATCCAGGAGTTTCAGCACCTCGGCCTGATCGGCTACCGGGGCTTCGAAGCCTCGTTCGGCTACATTCTGCAGATCGTCGGCACCCAGGGCACCATGCTCGCTTACCGCGACATGTTCGCCCTCATCGGCGCCGTATTCGCCATCTCGGTGTTGCCGGCGCTGTTCATCGCCGGACGGCGGCCGGTGAGGTGAAGGGCCAATGCCGACTTCACGGCCCGGGAGGAGAAGCTGACCTACGAGCGCCTACGCTCATCGCAGGACGCTACCTGCTCAAGCCTGCCACGTGAGCACCTCGCCGCCCTCACCCCGAAGCCGGGTTCCCGGAAACACGCGCAGCCGCCAGGGGGTCAGCCGCAGGGCGGCGAATGTGTCAGAGGTTGGCGCGTCCCAGCCGGGGATGATGGCGGGATCATAGCCCACCGGCGGCGGCGCATTGACGAACGCTTCCCACACTTCCTTGCGGGTGTCGTCGTCGAATGCCCATCCGGCACCGCATTCGGCCACGCAGGTATCGTGGGACGGTGCCCAGTAGTTGAGCGACACGTATGGACTCGCCTGCAGATGGGCACGCTTCACCGCGGTCGGACCGGTGGCGATCCAGCCGTTCAGGTGCTCGCCGTCCCACTGCCACAGCGGATGCAGGATCCGCGTGCGCGGCCGGCCGCGACTGTCCACGGTGGCAGCGCTGCACCAGACGATGCGGTGGGCCATGGCCAAAAAAGCCGGTGCTACCTGTGCCAGATCGCTCATGAGTCTCTTCCGTTGCAGGACGGCACATTATTCAGCCGGAAAGCGCGCAGCGAAAGGTTCCGGTGCGGACCTGGCTAACGCCGGCAGGCAGGTACCCGCCCGGCTGAACGGGCCTGGGAGGAAATGCGCATGTGCTCGCTCATGCGCGCATTGAGTTCGGTGATGCGCCGCTGACTGGAAGGGTGCGTGGACATGAACTCTGGCTGGCTGCCGCCGCCCTGGGCCTGCATGTTCTGCCACAGCTTGACA
>JAABTG010000258.1 GCA_011389995.1 Thiotrichales bacterium | reverse complement strand
GGGATCAGTTGGTGCAGGTTGGAGAGCATTTGGCAGCCGTTGCAGACGCCGAGGGCGAAGCTGTCGGCGCGCTCGAAGAAGGCCTGGAACTGGTCCCGGGCCTGGGCGTTGAACAGGATGGACTTGGCCCAGCCCTCGCCGGCGCCCAGGACATCGCCGTAGGAGAAGCCGCCGCAGGCCGCCAGGCCCTTGAAGCGGCCGAGGGTGACGCGGCCGGCGAGGATGTCGGACATATGCACGTCCACCGCCTCGAAGCCGGCGCGGTGGAAGGCGTGGGCCATCTCCACCTGGCCGTTGACCCCCTGTTCGCGCAGGATGGCCATGGGCGGGCGGGCGCCCTTCCTTATATAGGGGGCCGCAATGTCGTCGTCGGGCTCGAAGCCGAGCACCGGCCGGATGCCGGGGTCTCTGGCTGTGATGCGCTCGAACTCCTCGCGGGCGCAGTCGGGGTTGTCACGCAGGGCCTGCATCTCGCGGGTGGTCTCGGACCAGGCCTGTTGCAGCGCGGCGCGGGGCCGGGAGAGCAGTTCGTCCAGGCCGCGCACGATCTCGATCAGGTCGTCGTCGCGGCAGCTGCCGATGACATGGCTGTATTTGCCCAGGCCGGCGTCGTGCAGGATCTTCAGGGCGTCGTCGGTGTCGTGGTGGCGCACCTGGATCACCGCCCCCAGTTCCTCGCTGAACAGCACCGCCAGGTCGTCCTCGGCCAGGGGCTCCAGGTCGATGGTCAGGCCGCAGCGGCCGGCGAAGGCCATTTCACAGAGGGTGGCGAAGAGGCCGCCGTCGGAGCGGTCGTGGTAGGCCAATAGCAGATCTTCGCGGATCAGCTCCTGCACCGCCTCGAACATCGCCTTCAGCGCCGCCGGGTCGTCCAGATCCGGCCCGTGATGGCCGAGCTGTTTGTAGACCTGGGCCAGGGCCGAGGCCCCGAGGCGGTTGGCGCCCTTGCCGAGGTCGATCAGAACGAGGTCGGTGTCGCCCTGGTCGGTGCGCAGTTGGGGCGTCACTGCCCGCCGCACGTCGGTGACCGGGGCGAAGGCGGTAATAATCAGCGACAGGGGCGCGGTCACCGCCTTGTCGCCGTCCGCGTCGCTCCAGACCGTCTTCATGGACATGGAGTCCTTGCCCACCGGGATGGCGATGCCCAGGGCCGGGCACAGCGCCATGCCCACCGCCTTCACCGTTTCGTAGAGCCGGGCGTCCTCGCCCGGGTGTCCGGCGGGGGCCATCCAGTTGGCGGAGAGCTTGATGGCGCCGATCTTTTCGATGGGTGCGGCGGCCAGGTTGGTGATGGCCTCGCCCACCGCTAGGCGGCCGGAGGCGGGGGCGTCGATCAGCGCCACCGGGGTGCGCTCGCCCATGGCCATGGCCTCGCCCTGAAAGCCCGAGTAATCGGACAGGGTGATGGCGCAGTCCGCCACCGGGACCTGCCAGGGACCCGCCATTTGGTCCCGCGCCACCTGACCGGTGATGGAGCGGTCGCCGATGCTAATCAGGAAGGTCTTATTGGCCACCGCGGGCAGGCGCAGCACCCGCAGCGCGGCCTCGTTGAGGTCGAGGTCTTTGGTCTCGAATTCGGGCTTGTGAAAGGGCCGGTGCTTTACGTCCCGCAGCATGCGCGGGGGCTTGCCGAACAGCAGCGGCATGGGCATGTCGATGGGGTTGTTCTCGAAGTGGGCGTCGCCCAGCAGCAGGTGCTGCTCGTCCATGGCCTCGCCCACCACCGCATAGGGGCAGCGTTCGCGCTCGCAGATGGCCTTGAACTCTTCCAGCCGCTCGGCGGCCACCGCCAGCACATAGCGCTCCTGGGACTCGTTGCACCAAATCTCCATGGGCGACATGCCGGGCTCGTCGTTGGGCGCCGCGCGCAGCTCGAAGCGGCCGCCGCGGCCAGCGTCATGCACCAGCTCGGGCAGGGCGTTGGAGAGGCCGCCGGCGCCCACGTCGTGGATAAAGAGGATGGGGTTCTCGGCGCCGCGGATCCAGCAGCGGTCGATCACCTCCTGGCAGCGGCGTTGCATCTCCGGGTTGGAGCGCTGCACCGAGGCGAAGTCCAGGTCCTCGGCCGAGGCCCCGCTGGCCATCGACGAGGCCGCGCCGCCGCCCAGGCCGATCAGCATGGCCGGGCCGCCGAGCACGATCAGCGGCGTGCCGGCGGGAAAGGTGTTCTTTTCGATGTGCTGCTCGCGGATATTGCCTAGGCCGCCGGCCAGCATGATGGGCTTGTGGTAGCCGCGGATCTCCATGCCGTCCGGGCCCGGTGCCTCTTCCTCGTAGGTGCGGAAATAGCCGCACAGGTTGGGGCGGCCGAATTCGTTGTTAAAGGAGGCCCCGCCGATGGGGCCTTCGAGCATAATGTCCAGCGCGGAGCTGATGCGCCCGGGCTTGCCGTGGTCCGTCTCCCAGGGCTGCTCCAGGCCGGGGATGCGCAGGTTGGAGACGGAGAAGCCGGTGAGCCCCGCCTTGGGCTTGGAGCCGCGGCCGGTGGCCCCCTCGTCGCGGATCTCGCCGCCGGCGCCGGTGGCAGCACCTGGGCTGGGGGAGATGGCGGTGGGGTGGTTATGCGTTTCCACCTTCATCAGGATATGGATGGGCTCTTCCTGATAGCCGTAGCTGTGGGTGGCGGGCAGGGGCACGAAGCGCTTGCCCGGGTGGCCGGCGATCACCGCGGCGTTGTCGCTGTAGGCCGAGAGGATGCCGTCCGGGGCCTGCTCCTTGGTGTTGCGGATCATCTGAAACAGGGAGCGCGGCCGGCGCTCGCCGTCGATGATCCAGTCGGCGTTGAAGATTTTGTGCCTGCAGTGCTCGGAGTTGGCCTGGGCGAACATCATCAGTTCTACGTCGGTGGGGTTGCGCCCCAGGGCCGTGAAGC
>JAABTG010000257.1 GCA_011389995.1 Thiotrichales bacterium | reverse complement strand
TTCCCCCACCTCAAGGTCCGCGCCTACCACGACGAGGCCACCGTCGGCGACACCACCCGCGGCCTGCGCGACGAGGCCCTCCTCATCGCCCAACGCTAAACCCCCCGGGTCAGGCTTGAGTTATTGACTTACGCAGGCTCTCAATCCGCCTCGCCAGCTCCGGTTCTGACCTCAGACCGGCCTCCAACTCCGCCACCTGACGGCTCATGTTGGAGACACTGCGACGGAATACCGCAGCGACCTCCGACAGGGTGGCGGCGCCCGCTTCCCGGGCCAGTAAGGCGACAACCGCCCGTGGCTCCACGAGGCCACGGCGCCGCGACGGGGCCGCTACTGCGGACACCGCGACACCGTAGCGATCACAAACCCTTTCGATGATGTGATCCAAAGTGGGAGCAGGCGCCAGTACCGCCCGGGCTGCCGGCAGCCGCTCGATAAATTGATCGTCGGCCAACACCCGTTCATCCGCTTTTCCCCCACGGTGGAACTCCTGGCGATGGTTATCCTCCAGACCGTCAGCAACGAAGGCCTGATAATGCCGGCGAGCCACCCGCTGCTGCGGCGCAAACTGCCGTAGCACCCAATCCGTAGTCAACCACGGCAGGTGCTGGCGGCCCACGTAGGCGCCATGCCCACTCCAAGGGTAGCCGTCGGGCGTCGTGACCAGACCGGCGCGTACCGGATTCAGATGAACATAGCGCACCAATGCCAGCAGGTAGGCATCGTGATCAACGAGAATGGCCTTGAAACGCCCCTGGAACAGATGGCCCACCCGGCGCCACCGCCAATTGAACCAGCGGGCATACCGAAACGCCAGATTCTGAACGACCCGCGACAACGAAACGTCAGCCACCTGGACTATGAGATGCAGATGGTTCGGCATGCAGCAAAAACCGTGGATGCGGTGCCCGTAGCGCTCCACGCCATCCGCGAGCAACTGGTACAAGCGACGATAGTCGTCATGGTCAGCGAATATCCGCTGGCCGTCGTTGCCACGCAGGATGACGTGGTAGACACCACCGGGTACGTGCAGCCTGGGTTTCCTTGGCATGGGCCTACTCCCTGTATGGCCGTCAGATTTAACGAAACGCTGAACAAAGCCCTCCCTGGCTTAGTTCAGCCACGGTTGCGCGGCACATGTCCGCGCAACCTTCCGTACCAGTTCCTTACGCGACTGGCGCGGCGGCCCTCACCACGCGGTGCTGTCCTGCACCGCGGGCGAGCCCGGGGCAAGCCTTCCATGGCTTACCCGTTCGCCGCACGGGAGGCGCTGAATTTTTCAGCGCCTCCTTAACTCAACAACTCAAGCCTGACCCCAGCTTTGGCCCTCAGGAGGTGCAGACGTTGCAGTCGCTTTGGGTGTCGCCGGTGGCCAGGGCGCCCACCAGCTGGCGCACGTGGGCGAGGCCGTGGCGGTCCAGGTAAGACACCACGGCGGCATTCATGCGCCGGCACAGCAAGGGGTCGTAGAAGAGCGCCGTGCCCACCCCCACCGCCGAGGCCCCCGCCAACAGGAACTCGATGACGTCCTCCGGGGCGGTGACGCCGCCCTGGCCGATGATGGGCACGCCATGGGGTGCCGCCACTTGGTAGACCTCGTGGACCTTGAGGAGGGCGATGGGCTTGATGGCGGGGCCCGACAGCCCGCCCTGGCGGTTGCCCAGCACCGGGGCCCGGGCCTCGATGTCGATGGCCATGCCCATGAGGGTGTTGATGACCGCCAGGCCGTCGCTGCCGGCCTCGATACAGCGCCGGGCACTCTCCCGGATATCCGTCTGGTTGGGCGAGAGCTTGGTGATCAGGGGCTTGGCGGTCTCGCGGCGGCAGGCCTCCACCACCCGCGCCGACATGTCCGGATCGTTGCCGAAGGCCACCCCGCCCTCCTTGACGTTGGGACAGGAGATGTTGATCTCCATGGCATCGATGGGCGAATCGTCGAAGATGCGGGCCACCGCGGCATACTCCTCCACGGTGGAGCCCGAGATGTTGGCGATGAAGCGGGTCTCGGAGAAATCGAGCCCCGGCAGGATGCCGTCCGCCACGTGGCGCGCGCCGGGGTTCTGCAGCCCGATGGCGTTCAGCATGCCCCCGGGGGTCTCACAGATGCGATGGGGTGGATTGCCGAGGCGCGGCTCCAGGGTGGTGCCCTTGAGGCACACCGCGCCCACGTCATGGTTGGAAAAACCCTCCACCCGGGTGTACTCCTCGCCGAAGCCCACGCACCCGGAGAGCAGCACCAGGGGGGTGGCGAAGGGCAGGCCGCAGAAGTCCACGGCGAGCCGGGCCAGGTCTTCGTCTCGAAGGTTCATATCCTCTTCACGGTGTCGTTCGTCGATGACTGCCCGCTGATACTAACCCGGCTACCAGATGCGGGGAACGCCATAGGCCTCCAGGGTGGTGTCACGGCTGACGACCACCATGTCCTCCCCGAGGGACTGGGCCACCAGCATACGATCGAAGGGGTCTCGATGATGAAACGGCAACCGCTCCAGTGCCAGACAGTGGGCGGGCTCGATGGCCAGCCAACGGATGCCGTTTATCGCCATCTCCCGCTCCAGTAGAGGGTACCAACCGGGCAGCAGCTTGAGCCTGCCGAGGCTCAGTTTGATCGTTATCTCCCACAGGCTCGCCATGCTGAGGAACAGGCGGTTCTCCTGGTCCAGCAGCGTCGACGCCGCCGCGGCACTGAGCCTGGCGTCGCCGGAGATGGCCCACAGCAGCGCGTGGGTGTCCAGGAGCACCTTCACCGGTGCATGTAGCCGGCAAAGTCGTCGAGCGGCTCGTCGAAGTCCTCCGCCATCCATTCCACCAACCCGGCGGCCCCGCCCAGGCGCCGGATGGGGCGCGCCTCCGGCAGCACCTCCAGCCTCACCAACGGTTTGCCGCCCTTCTTGA
>JAABTG010000256.1 GCA_011389995.1 Thiotrichales bacterium | reverse complement strand
CAGCCCTCTCCCAGCGGGAGAGGGGGAATTCGGTAGTGCCTGCGGCACGTCTTTCACGTTAAGGCCGACCCTGCTCCGCGGCCTCGAGCTCCCGCTTCATGCGTCGCAGGCGGCGGCGGTCCTGGAGCCACAGGCCCATGACGGAAAAGGAGTGGCGGGCCCACCAGGCGCCGTTGGCGTCGCACATCATGCGCAGCACCAGATCGGTACCGCGCTGGCTGCCGCGCAGGGTATAGCGGTGGGTGGTGAGGATGTCCTTCCAGCGGGAGGACAGGGCGTAGCGGTGCTTCGGCTGGTATTCCGTGACCACCGCCGCGCTGCCATCCCGGGCCGTACAGTGGTGGCCCGGACCCCGCACATCGGGGTCCACCAGACGGCCCCACACGCGCTCGGGGGGACAACGCAGGCGCATGCGAATGACGAAGCCCCGCGCCAAGCCCCGCCCTCAGCCCGCCACCGCGCGGGACCCACCGGCATCGCGGGCCAGGCGCAGGCCGCTGAACTGCCAGCGCGCCGCGGCGGGAAAGAAGTTGCGATAGGTGGGGCGCAGGTGGCTGGCGGCGGTGGCGCAGGAGCCCCCCCGCAGTACCAGCTGGTCGCACATGAACTTGCCGTTGTACTCGCCGAGGGGCCCTCCGGCCTGGACATAGCCGGGATAGGGCACGTAGGGGCTGGCGGTCCACTCCCAGACGTCGCCGTACAACTGGCGCAGCCCGTCCCCGGGCCCCGCCGCCGCCATGGGATGGAGACGGTCCATGTCCACCAGATTGCCCGTCACCGGCGCCGCGGCGGCCGCCACTTCCCACTGGGCCTCGGTGGGCAGGCGGGCCCCGCACCAGCGGGCGTAGGCATCGGCCTCGTAGTAACTGAGGTGGGCCACCGGCGCCCGGGGGTCCACACGGCGCAGGCCACCGAGGGTGAACTCGTACCACTCGGTGCCCTCCCGATGCCAGTAGAGGGGGTGCTCCCAGCCTTCCCTGGATACCACCATCCAGGCATCGGACAACCACAGCTCGGCGCGCCGGTAGCCGCCATCGGCGATGAACGCCATATATTCGCCGTTGCTCACCGGCCGCTCCGCCATCTCGAAGGCCTCCACGAACTGGCGATGGCGGGGGGTCTCGTTGTCGTAGGCGAATCCCGCACCGTCGAAGCCGACGTGGTAGAGGCCCTCCGCGAAGCCGCGCCACCCCGCGGGGGTCTCCGGCCCTTCCCCGGCCCCTGCCGCGACCACGGCCAGGTCGTCACGATAGGCGGGAAACAGGGGGTTCTGGGCCAGCACGTGCTTGATGTCCGTGAGGATGAGTTCCTGGTGCTGCTGCTCGTGGTTCAGCCCCAGCACCACCAGATCCGCCACCTCGCGGTCCCGCCCCTCGGGCTCCAGGGTGTCGAGCAGCTCCGCCATGGCGGCGTCCACATGACGCCGGTAGGCGTAGACCTCCTCCACCGTCGGCCGCGTGAGCACGCCCCGGCGGGGCCGCGGCCACTGGTCACCCAGGGTGTTGTAGTAGGAGTTGAACAGGTAATCGTAACGGGCGAAGGGGCTGCGGTAACCCGGCACATGGGCTTTAAGGATCAAGGCCTCGAAGAACCAGGAGACATGGGCCAGATGCCAGCGCGTGGGGCTGGTCTCCGGCATGGTCTGGACCACGTGATCCTCCACCGCCAGGGGCTCGCAGAGCCGCTCGGTGAAGGTGCGCACGGCACGAAAATGGTCATGGAGCCCGGCGCCCGCAACCACGGGCCGTTCCCTGGTGGCAACCTGGTTCATCAAGAATCCCCCTGTACCGCGTCATCCCCAACACGGGCCGCCCGGCGACGGCCCCGAGACTCCAGTCTCTGCCATCGCCCAAGCCCCCCGAAGCTATTCGGTTGCCATGGTAGATCAACGTGGATGTCCTATTCAGGGGAACAATCAATGAAATTTGCACCAGGATAGAGCTCGGGCAGGGGGGCGGCGGTGGCGGCATCCGAGGACGGCGCCCGCCAGGCCCGCAGCACAGCGGGCAGGCGTTCCCATAGCCCCGGGGGCGGCGCCGGGGAGGCGGGGCCACCATAAAGGGCACGGTCCAACTCGGCCGTGAGATGGGCGAGCTCGCCGGGACCCACCCGGGCCGCCAGCTGCCCCAGGTTCGCCGGTGGCGCCTGGGGCCAGCGGCCCCGCCCCCAGGCCAGCAGGGCGTCCCGCGCCTCCCGGGGGTCCCGCCGGCGGCACGCCCCTTCGAGGGCCCGGGTGGCGGCCGCCGGCGAGGGTGCCCCGGCATCCGTCGCGGGCGCGGCGGGTGATGATGGTGGGGCAGGATTGCGGCGGCGCTGGCGCACCAGCAGATAGAGGGTGACCAGCCAGGCCGCCAGCAGCAGGGCGGCGATGACGGGCCACGGCCCCGTCCGGGTATCCGCCCCGGGCGCGGCCCCGGATTCCGCCGGCGGCGGTGGTGGGGCCGGTTGGGGCTCCGTCGCGGGCGGCGGCGGCGGGACCGTGTCTGTGCCGTCCGCGGCGGGCCGCACTTGCACCGTGCGCGCGGGCAGGGTAGCCGTGCGCGGCCCATCGTCCCGGGTGCTCCACCACTGGACCTCCACGGGCGGCAGCCGCAACTTCCCCGGCCGGGTGGGGATGATGGCGTGGGATTCGCGGCGGCGGGACACCACGTGGGGGCCCTCGGCGCCGGTCTCCAGCTGCGGCTGATCGGCGTAGGCCCGGTAGCCCGCGCCCGCGGGCGGCCCCAGCTCCGGCAACTGGGCCGCCTCCAGGCCGCGGGCCTCCAGGACGATGGTGCGGGTCAGGGGTTCCCCCACCCGTGGAGTGGCGGTGCCGTCGGACCATTCCTGGCTCAGGGTCAGGTCCTCGGCCGGCAGCCAGTCCTCGCCCGGGAAGGCGGCGGGGGCCGGCCTCACC
>JAABTG010000033.1 GCA_011389995.1 Thiotrichales bacterium | reverse complement strand
CCGCGCCCGGCGACCGGGGCGGAACCCGTAGCTGTGCTCACTGAAGGTCGGATCGATCAACGGTTGCAGCACTTGCAACAGTGCCTGCTGAATCAGACGGTCGGTCACGGTGGGGATCCCCAACTCACGTTCGCTACCGTCCGGCTTCGGGATGCCCACGCGCCGCACAGGCTGCGGCCTGTACGTGCCGTCCAGCAATTGTTGCCTGATGGTCGGCCACGCGTGTTGGAGGTGTTCTCCCGTCCGGGCTATGTCCAGACCGTCAACACCCGCAGCACCCTTGTTTGCCTTCACGCGCTTCCAGGCGCGCTGCATGTTCTCCCTCGCGAGCGCCTGCACCAGCAGGTCTCGCCCTGCGCCTTCCGGTTCCTGTCGCGGGAGGCCGGTTTCATCGCTGGCCCCTCGGGACAGGGCTTCACCCTGGCCTTTCACGACCCGCCCCGCGCTTGCGGGCATCTGATGCACTACCGGTCTCATCGACAAGGCGTCTGACGCTCCTTCTCGTTCGGCCCTTCACCCCTTATGGGCGGCTACTATGGCCTCTGCTGACTTCTCGCTCCGTGTCTCCACGTCGCCCTTTCAGGCACAAGGCGAGATCTCCCCGGGTAAGACCGCACTCCTTCACCGCACAGCCGCCGGATATACGCCGCTTCGCTTCGGCCACGAGAGCTTCGCGGCTTCTTGCCCGCTCGCCCTGCTCGGCAGCGCCTCGTATCCGGTTCTTGTTCATCGGCTCACGGTTTACGCTCCACGCTTCCTCCCCACGGTCGGTCACCCTTCCGCAGTTGCGCTTCACTTCGCTCGCTGTGGCCAGCTTACGGGAGGACTTGCACCTCCAGGAGTGCGCCCGTGCCGGGCGCACAAAAAAAGCCACCCCGAGGAGTGGCTTTCCAGATGACGCGCTAAGGCGTCGTCGCGTCAGGCGGGCTCTACGTTCGTGGCCGAGGGACCCTTGGGGCCCTGCTCCACCTCGAAGGTTACCTTCTGGCCTTCGGCCAGGGTCTTGAATCCTGAGCCGGCAATCGCCCGGTAGTGAACAAAAACGTCCCGTTCACCGCCCTCCGGGGTGATGAAACCGAAACCCTTCTTATCGTCGAACCACTTTACTGTTCCTGTAGTCACAGAAATACCTCTATCTATATAAAAAATTAAAATATCGCACTCGGTTCCTGCAACATTCGAATCGGAGTAATAACAGCGAGACTGAAGGTACTTCCAGATTGAAGGATTGCGGTGCGACGCGGGAACCTTACCCCAGTCGCCCTGAAAAAGAAACAATTCGGGGACGGTGCCGGCACGCCGCGGAATTCAGTATTTTCTTATTCACGGGATCCGCTATGGGACGGCAACGGCAGCCAATAGCGATTGGCGTAGTCGCGTTCGTCATCCGCCGCGGGCAGCGCCTGCATGCCCATGCATTCGAAGAACCCCCGGGCACCGGACTGGGCCCTCACCAGCAGGCCGTCGCGACCCAGTTCAGCGGCCTTGTCCCTGAGCGCCGCGAACAGGCGTGATCCCACACCGTTGCGGTGCCACCGGGGTTCCACGTAGAGACCATGGAGCAAGAGCCCGTTGACCCTGCCGGCCGGGCCGGTGACCGGGTGAGGGTCCCAGGCCGCCACGCCCACCACGGGGCCCCCGGCATCCACCGCCACCATGAACCCCATGGCATCGAAGTCGTGACCATCGTAACGATAGACGGGCAGGCTCAGGCGCTTCACCCGGTCCGGCAGGTCCCACGACATGAGGGCCCGCTCCACCACCCCGTTGATGGCTTCCAGGTCCGCCACCGTGGCCATGCGTATCAGTACACCGGCCGCAGCATCGTCGTTGTCCACTGGATGGCCCCCGCCGGGATGCCCGCCGGGCGGCGGGTTCAATCCGCTAAACCGCGCATTCCAAGGAAAAGCTGATGCAATCCGTCCTGGATTAGCTCAGGCCCGCGTGGTCCGGTACATGCCCGGACCCGGCTCACGTATTTCAACCGCGTACGCCATTGATGGGTTGGCCCTCGCCACGCGGCGCTGTCCTGCGCCGCGGGCGAGACCGGGGCAGGGTCCACCGGACCTGGTCCCGGGACCGGCTCATCCATGGGCCGCACGGCAAGCCCTGATTCAATCAGAGCTCCCTAGGGAAAGGCCGGGACCGTGGGCTCGGTACCCTCCACCTCTGCATCGGGGTGATGGCTCTTCACCAGGCCCTCGATCTCCTCCACCCGTTCCTTGGGTACATCGATGAGCATCAACACCTGGCCTTCCTCCACTGCCTTCTCGAACTCCTTGAGTTGGGTATTGGGGGCCGAGGCGCCGATCATGCTGGAGATCCACGCCCCGAGTCCGGCGCCCGCCACACTCGTACCCAGGATGGCCCCTCCGCCCAGCACCAGACCGGCGGGCGGGAAGGTGACCGCCGCGATGCCGGCCAGCAGCCCCGTCACACCCCCCACGGCCAGGCCGCGTTCCAGGGCGGGTATGAAATCGCTGGTCTGCAAGAGCGAGGCCTCGGGCAGGTGGCCCTTCTCCAGCGCCGCGGTGTCCTTGGCCACGAGATGAATGTGCCGCTCTTCGATACGGGCGAGCAAGAGCTCGTCCACGATCTTCGCCGCACTTTCCACCGTCGGTACCAGAAAGTATATCCTGCGCATAATTAGCTCCTTATATTTTTGGAAGCGCTGAATATTCGGCGCCTCTTCTTGATCATGACGTTTTGATCATGACGTTACCAGTTCATGACCATCGGCTTAAAGGGCCCCCACGCACCGACCCATGCCCCATAAAGAAACCATAGCCGAACCACGGATCAAAGCAATCGACGGGTAAACGGCCGCCAAGGCCATCGGGCCTGAATAGTTGGTGGTCTGCGGCATCCGCTGGCCGGCGCGCTCTGCCGTCCTGCCGGGTCGGCTGGCCTCGGAAGCGAAGGTCCGGCAGGCCTGCAGTCCCGGCTGCCTCCGTACGCTCATGCCACCCCTGGGTGACAGGATGGTCCCGCCCTGGAGGGCCTGTCCAACCGCTGCAGACGGCTTGAGCCGCCCGCTGTTTAACGTGAGGGGGTATCTCCTTGCCCCGTGTAGAGGTGGCAGGCCACGCGGTGCCCGTCTCCCCGCTCCACCGCCTCCGGATACACCGTCCGGCAGACCGCCATGGCCTCGGGGCAACGGGGATGGAAGTGGCAACCCGCCGGCGGGCTGTGGGGTGAGGGCGGGTCCCCGCCCAGCCTGATGACATCCCGGCGGGCCCGCGGATCCGGCACCGGCACGGCAGACAGCAGGGCCCGGGTATAGGGGTGGGCCGGTGCCGCCATGACCCTCTCCGTGGGGCCGAACTCCACGATACGCCCGAGATACATGACGGCCACTTCATGGGCCAGGTATTCCACCACCGACATGTTGTGGGTGATGAACAGGTAGGCGAGGCCCAGTTCGTCCTGGAGGGCCCGCAGGAGATTGAGGATCTGGGCCTGCACCGACACGTCCAGGGCACTGGTGGGCTCGTCACACACCACCAGCCGTGGCGAGACCGCCAGGGCCCGGGCGATGCAGATGCGCTGGCGCTGTCCGCCGGAGAATTCGTGGGGATAGCGGTGTTTTACCGCCGGGTCCATACCCACCTGCTCCAACAACCGGTCGACCCGGTCCTGCCGTTCCCCGGGGGTGTTCCCCAGGCCCTGGGAGCGCATACCCTCCTCCACGATGCGGTCCACCCGCATGCGCGGATTCATGGAGGCATAGGGATCCTGGAAGATGATCTGGAGGGCGCGGCGGTATGGCCGCAGGGCAGCACGCTCCAGGGTGGTCAGTTCGGTGCCCTCGAAGCGCACCGAGCCCCTGGTCGGCCGGATGAGCTGCAGCAGGGCCTTGCCGGCGGTGGTCTTGCCGCAACCCGATTCCCCCACCAGGGCCAGGGTATGGCCTTCGGGAATGCGCAGGTCGATGCCATCCACCGCCCGGATGGCCCCGCTGACACGCCGCAGCAGCCCGCTGCGCACGGGGAAATGGACCCCGAGGTCGCGCACTTCGAGCAGCGGCCCCTTGGCATCGGCGATGGCGCCCGCCGGCGGCGGCGGAGCCGGCTCGGCAATGCCCTCGGCCACGGCCGGCGGCGTGGCGGTGTAGAGATGGCAGCGCACCGCCTGACGGTCGTCCACGGGGGTCCAGGCGGGGATCTCGCCGGCACAGGGGGCAAAGGCCCGATCACAGCGTTCCGTGAAACGACACCCCGTGAAACGCCGGGTCAGAGGCGGCACCATTCCGGGGATGGACACCAGCCGCCCCGCCTTCTTGGCGGCGTCGGGCAGGGCGGCGAACAGGCGCCGGGCGTAGGGATGGCGCGGATGGGCGAAGAAGGCGTCCCGCTCCCCCGTCTCCACCAGTTCGCCGGCGTACATCACCCCCACCTCGTGGGCCATCTCCGCCACCACCCCCAGATCATGGGTGATGAGCAGGATGGTCATGCCCAATTCCTCCTGGAGCCGGCGCAGCAGGGCCAGCACCTGGGCCTGGATGGTGACGTCCAGCGCGGTGGTGGGCTCGTCGGCGATGAGAATATCCGGGCGACCCGCCAGGGCCATGGCGACGATGACCCGCTGCTTCATGCCCCCCGAGAGTTGATGGGGATAGGCATCGAGGCGCCGGTCGGGGTCCGGGATCCCCACCTGAACCAGCAGCTCGCGGGCCTCGGCCCGCAGGGCGCGG
This sequence comes from Thiotrichales bacterium, assembly GCA_011389995.1. Taxonomy (GTDB): domain Bacteria; phylum Pseudomonadota; class Gammaproteobacteria; order JAABTG01; family JAABTG01; genus JAABTG01. The sequence continues at coordinate 34,255 of JAABTG010000033.1, read as the reverse complement.
CCGCGCAGGCCGCGGTGGCGTACCAGGCCCTCGCCAATCTGGTCCCCCACCCGCATCACCGGATTCAGCGCCGTCTGGGGTTCCTGGAAGATCATGGCGATGCGCCCGCCGCGCACCCGTCGCATCGCCTTCTCCGACAGCCGCAGCAGATCCACGCCATCCAACAGCACCCGCCCCGCCGCTACCCGGCCGCCGGGCGGCAGCAGCCTCAGGAGAGAGAATGCGGTCATGGACTTGCCGCAGCCCGACTCGCCGAGGATGGCGAAGGTGCGGCCGCGACGCAGGTCGAAGTCCACCCCGTCCACGGCCCGCACCTCGCCGTCGGCGGTGTCCAGGACGGTCCGCAGCCCCTCCACCCGCAGCAGCACGTCAGTCATGGGGCGACGGCTCCCCCGTTGCCCCGCGTCCCTTGCCACGCCCGCACCCGCGGCGGCCACGCTGCTGCAAGGAGAGAGGGGGCGGCCTCGCGGCGCTCGGTTTCGACGGTCATGGACGGCTCGTTGATGAGGGACGGCGGGTGCTCACGAGCGGCGCGGGTCGAAGGCGTCGCGCACGGCGTCGGCGAATACGTTGGCCGCCAGCACCATGGTGAACATGAAGACGAAGGCGGCGGCCAGATTCCACCATACTACGGGCTCCCGGGCCATCTCCAAGCGCGAGCTGTTGATCATGTTGCCCCAGCTGTTGGTGGTGGGATCCACGCCGATGTTCACGTAGGACAACACCGCCTCGGCCAGTACCAGGCCACTGAAATCCAGGGCCACGGTAATGAGGACGATATGCATCAGATTCGGCACCACGTGGCGGGTGATGATGCCCGTATGGCTCACGCCGAAGCCGAGGGAGGCCTGCACGTACTCCACCTCCCTGAGCTTCAGGGTCTCGGCCCGCAGCAGCCGGCACAGGCCGGTCCAGCTGGTGATGCCGAGGATGATGCACAGGGCCAGCAGGCGCAGATCGGCGCGGTCCTCCAGGGTGCCGAGGGCGTCGGCGTGGTTGGCCATGTAGATCTGCACCGTGAGAATGGCGGCGGCGATGAGCAGCACCCCGGGAATGGAGTTCAGGGTGGTGTAGACATACTGGATGACGTCGTCCACCAGCCCGCCGAAATAACCCGCCGCCACGCCGAGGCCGATGGCGAAAGGCAGCATCACCAGGGTGGTGAGGGTACCGATGACGAGACCCGTGCGAATGCTCTTGAGGGTCTGGTAGAACACGTCCTGCCCCACCTTGTCGGTACCCAGCACGTGGTACCTGGGCGCCAGCTCCACGGCCAGAAACAGCAGGGCCAGCAACACCCCCACGGTGACCAGCAGGGCGCGCCAAGGCAGCACGTCCCGCCCGCCGGCCATGATGCGCACGGCGGCGCGCCAGCCCGCGGCACGGCGGCGTGCCACGCGCCCCGCCGCCGCCGCCGCCAGGGCCAGCCACACCAGGGCCGCCAGCGCCAATGCCTTCAGGGCCCGCACCAGGATATCCCGCCCCCGTTCCTGCGGCCGCTCCAGATGGGAACCGCCATGGGTCAGGCGTGGATAGGCCCGGGACACCGTGCCGTCATCGTGGGTGACGCTCACCTTGGTGAAACCGTGGGTGGCGAAGGGGGCGGAGTAGGAGGTCTCCGTGGACTCCCGCAGGGGCGTCAGGAGCACATCCAGCATGCTCACCACCTGGCCCTCGGCGGCCGCGGAGCGCACATGAACGGAATCCGCCAGGCCGATGACGCCGTAGACCCCCAGCACCACGCTGGCCGCCATGCCGAGGGGGTTGCGCACCACCCGGCACCAGTTTTCCAGCAGGTGGGGACTGCGGCGCACCTGCCAGACCCCCAGCAGCGCCACCCCCACCAGCAGGTAGAGCAGGGCGTCGGTCCACAGGATCACCCACATGGCTAGCCCAGCCTCACTCTGGGATCCACCAGGGTGTAGGAGATGTCCGTGAGCAGCAGGCCCACGATGTAGAGCACCGAGCCCAGGAACACCATGGCGCGGACGATGGCGAAGTCCTGGGCCAGGATGGCATCGATGGTGTAGCTGCCCAGGCCCGGGATGCCGAAGAAGGATTCGATGATGAGGCTGCCCATGAACAACAGGGGCAGCAGCACGACGACCCCGGTGAGGATGGGGATGAGGGCGTTGTGCAGCACGTGGCGGCCCAGCACCACGGACTCGGGCAGCCCCTTGGCGCGGGCCGTGCGCACGTAATCCCGTCCCAGTTCCTCCAGGAAAAGGGTGCGGTACCAGCGGGTACCGGCGCCGATCCCCGACACCACCCCCACCACCACAGGCAGCACCAGGAATTTGAGGCCATCCAGCCCGCCGTCATAGCCGGAGATGGGCACCAGCCGCAGCAGCTTCCCGATGAGGAACTGGCCGCCGATGATGTAGAACAGGCTGGAGACGGACATCAGGGCGACACACAGCACCACGCCCCACACGTCGACGTAGGTGGCGCGGAAGAACACCAGCACCAGGGCGAAGGTGATGTTCACCGCCAACCCCACCAGCAGCACCGGCACGGCGATGGCCAGGCTGGGCCCCATACGCTGGCCGATGTCGTAGCCGATGTCGCGGCCGCTGTCGGAGCGCCCGAAGTCGAAGGCGAAGAGACCGAGGGACTTCTGGAAGAAGATGGTCTCCTTGAACGTCCCGGCACCCGCGGCCTCGCCGTTCCAGAACAGGGGCAGGTGATAGCCGCGCTCCGCCTTCCAGCTCTCCACCGCGGTGGCCGTCACGTGGCGCTCCCCGAGATGCATGTAGGCCATGTCATCGGGGCTGTTCACCAGGAAGAACAGGGCGAAGGTGAGTACATTGACCCCCAGCAGGATGGGCCCGGCGTACAGCACCCGCCGCAGGATATACGCCATCATGCCAGTGCGCTCTGCCGCTGGCGCCGGCGCCAACCCAGCACCGCCGGCACCCCCAGCAGCACCAGCAGCACGCCGGCCACCCCCAGGGGCCACACCCGCGGACGGTTCCATTCCCGGCGTTTGGCCTCGCGGAGCTGCGGGTCGATACGCAGGTACTTGAGGGTATTGTTGGCCATCATGTGGGGCTTGAAGTTGGCGTACCACCGGTGGCTCAGGGTGAACTCCGTGGGGTGGAAACCCCATATCCACGGCGCATCCCGGCGTACCAGTTCCAGCATGCGGTCGATCACCGCCGCCCGCCGGGGGCCGTCGGCCATGGCCCGCATCTCCTCGAACAGGCCATCGAACTCGGGGTTGGCGTAGTTGGCGGCATTCTCTCCACCGTGCTCCGCCTTGCCGTTGGGGCCATAGAGGAGGAACAGGAAATTCTCCGGGTCCGGGTAATCGGCGTTCCAGCCCCAGCGGAAGAGCTGGGCCGTACCCTTGGTCATCTTGTCCCGGAAGCGGTTGTAGTCGGTGGCGCGGATGTCCAGCTGGATGCCCAGCTTGGCGAGCTGCTTGCGCATCCAGTCCAGCCGCGCCCGGTCGTCGGGGCCCGTGGCCCGCACGTCGAAATGGAGTACCAGGGGCTCGCCGCTGTCGGCCCGGATGCCGTCCGCATATCCCGCCCGGGCGAGCAGCCGGCGGGCCTCATCAATGGGTCGCCGGCGCGGCCCGTCGCCCGACCACTCGTAGACGTAAGGGTTGATGCCTTGGCGGCCCTCCCGATGGCCGAACACCCCCGGCGGCAGGGGACCCTGGGCCGCCCGGCCGCGACCGTTGGCGAAGATGGAGATGTACTCCTCGGTATCCACGGCGATGGAGATGGCGCGGCGTAACAGCCGCGCCTCCTCGTCATAGCCCCCCACCACCGGGTCCTGCATGTTGAAGCCCCGGTAGATGATGGAGGTGGTGACCGCCGCCGCCAGTTGGATGCCCTTGTCCCGGAAGGAGGGAGTGACGGCCGGGTCGCCCTGACCGGTGAACTGTACCGCCTGGTCGAAGTTGTCCGAGGTGATGCTGGAGGCGTCGTAGTACCCCTGCATGAACTTGTTCCAGTAGGGGATGTTCTCCTTCTCCAGCACGTACACCGCCCGGTCGATGAAGGGCATGGTGGCCCCCGCGTCGGCCAGCAGGCCGGCGGCGCGGTCCCCCGGCTCGCCCTCCCGGGGGTAGGCCTCGCCCCGGAACTCGGGGTTGCGGGCCAGCACCATGCGACGGTTGGGGTTGTTCTCCACCAGCATATAGGGTCCGGTACCCACCGGGAACCAGTCCAGGGTGATGTTCCTCGCCGCGAGCACCGGCTGGCGGTAGAAGCGGTCGGCCTCCCACGGCATGGGGGCGAAGAAGGGCATGGCCAGCCAGTACACGAACTGGGGATAGTGACCCTCCAGGGTGACGCGGAAGGTGTAGCGGTCCACCACCGCCAACCCGCCGTGGGGGATTTCCCGCAGATCGATGAAGCGCTCCCGCTCGCCGCCCGCGGCCACCCGCGCCGCCAGACGTTCCGCGAAGCCCGCCATGTCGCGGATATGGTTGGCCATCAGACCGGCGATGGGCGATTGCAGGCGGCGGTCGGCGAGGCGCTTGATCTGATAGACGTAATCGGCGGCCGTGAGCTCCCGGCTCGCCAGGGGATGCAGGTCCCCGGGGGCACGCAGTTCCTCCAGGGACCCGCCAGCGAGGTGGTGATGGATGAAGTCCCCGGCGGAGTTGCGCGCGAAGGCGGGATGGGGTTGGAAGCGCACCCCTGGCTTCACCGACACCTCGTAGACGCTGTAGGCCACGGCATCGGCATTCGTGTCCGCGGGCAACAGCCGGCCGGCGTCGTCGTAGAGCCGCACCCGGGGCAGGCCGGCGCCGGCGCGGGGGATCAGTCGGTAAGGACGATGAAGATAATGGTACTGGAGGGGCGGTTCGTAGATCTGGGAGATGAACCGGTATTCGTCGCTGCTGTAGGAGCGCGCCGGGTCCAGGTGCTTGGGCCGTTCGGCGAACGCCCCATAGAGAATATTCTCCCCATGCTGGGCCGCGGGGTAGGGATGATTCCAGGGCTCCCCCCCGCAGCCCCCCAGCAGGAACACCCCACAGAACGCCGCCACCGAGATGAGGCGCGGGCACCACTTTTCTTCAAACGGCATGGAGGATGGGAGGCGTTTTGCGGCTCTGGTTTGCCTTTCGGCGTCGCGACGATTATAAACCAAGGCCTTGCCATGACATTACTCCACCGGCGGGGGTCGCCATGGGGCCCGGCGAGACGGACCGCGCTCTACCACGACGCACCAGTGCAACAATCAAAACTCAAGGACCAACTATGGGATTTCTCGACGGTAAACGCGCCCTCATCGTCGGCCTGGCCAACAATCGCTCCATCGCCTGGGGTGTCGCCAAGGCCATGCACCGCGAGGGTGCGGAACTGGCGTTCACCTACCAGAACGACAAACTCAAGAGCCGGGTGGAGGCCCTGGCGGCAGAATTGGGGGTGGGCATCGTACTACCCTGCGACGTGGCCTCGGACGCCGAGATCGAGGCCATGTATGCCGACCTCGCCGGCCACTGGGACGGCCTGGACTCCATCGTCCATTCTGTCGCCTTCGCCCCCAAGGAACAACTGGAAGGCTACTACCACGAACACGTGACCCGTGAGGGCTTCAAGATCGCCCACGACATCAGTGCCTACAGCTTCACCGCGCTGGCCAACGCCGGCCTGCCCATGATGGAGGGGCGTAACGCCAGCCTGGTGGCGCTGAGCTACATGGGCGCCGTACGCGCGGTACCCAAGTACAACGTGATGGGGGTGGCGAAGGCCAGCCTGGAGGCCAGCGTGCGCTACCTGGCCTTCGGCCTCGGCCCCCATGGGATCCGCGTCAATGCCGTATCGGCGGGTGCCATTCGCACCCTGGCCGCCGCCGGCATCTCGGAATTCCGCCGCCTGCTGGACTACAGCGAGAAGAATGCCCCCCTGCGCCGCAACGTCACCATCGATGAGGTGGGTAACGCCGTCGCCTTCCTGTGCTCCGATCTGGCCTCGGCCGTCACCGGCGAGGTGATGTACGTGGATGCCGGTATCCACATCACGGCCATGGGCACGGAGTCAGGCGCCCCCTGAGAAGGTAATCCGCATTCTGCCATACCCTCGCCAGCAGGTGGCCGGTGCTCCGTGGAGGGACCGTCGTCAGGGATGGCTTTGAACGAGCGTACCGGGGCGAGCCGGGACCGCAAGCCCAGCGGGCTTTCGCAGCCCGGCGCGTGCCCACCGCAGGATGCCGCGGGCCCTGCAAGGGTCGCAGGACTGCGTAGCGCCGCAGGTATTCTGTGATATCCCGAAAGGGAGCACCGGTTACCTGCGACCACCTCCGAAACCCCCGGTGATCTGCGTTTCGGAACAGCTATTCAGACCTCCCAGCCGATGGTCCGCGATGGGCATGGCATGCCGCCGTCGCAGGTACCGAAAAGGCCGATCCCGAGTTCGCCGGCCTGACTCATCATGCGGGCCGCCGCGAACGCCATGAACGGGTCGAGCAAGGGCCGCAGGCCCCGGCGGCGACGGGCCCTCATTCGTCGAGGTCGATGCTCGGGCGGTTGATGGTGATCTCGGTTCTCTCGCGCAAGGCCTCGACCAGGGCCTCGAACTGCTCCTCACCCTGCATCTCCGCGAGTACCTGGCGACGCCGCTCGGCGGCCTCCTTCGAGATCTCCCCGCCCTCCTCCACGGCCTCGAGGACGATGATGGCAAAGTCCCCGTCGGCCAGGGACAGGCCGTCGACGGTGGACCCGCCCGCGGGGTGCTCCATGCGGAACACCTTGTCGATGACCTGCTCGCCGACCTCGTCGCTGCGACGGCCGGCGCCGGCCACCTCCTGCCACTCGAAACCTTCCTGGCGCGCCAGCACCCGGCCCTCGGCACCCTGCCTCAGCCGGGTCATCAAGGCCTCACCCTTCTCCATGGCACGCTGCCGCGCGGCCTCCCACACCAGCCGTTCACGGATGTCATCCTCCACCTCCGCCAGCGGCTGCAGGGTGGGGGCGATGCGTTCTTCGAGACGCACGGCCACCAGATGCATCGGCTCCACCTCGATGGGCTCGCTGTTCATACCCTGGGCCACGTCCTCCGAGAACGCCGCCGTCACCACCCGCGGATAGGCCGCGATGCCCTCACCGCCCGTGCGCGGGAACGGCGCGCTGGTGCGCACTGCAAGGCCGAGGGAATCGGCCACCACCTCCAGGGTATCCACATGTTCGTAAACCAGATTGGCGAACTGTTCCGCCTGCTCGTAGAACCTCTGCTCCGCCCGGGTACTGCGCATATCGGCCACCACCTGGTCTCTGACATCCTCGAAGGACGCGACGCCGGCGTCCTTCACATCCTCCAGGCGAATGATATGAAAACCCTCCAGGCTCCGCACCGGGGCACTGATCTCGCCCTCTTCCATGGCGAATACGGCCTCCTCGAAGGCCGGTGGGAACAGCGGTTCATCGAGAAGTGGCACCGTGGCACCGCGCTCGAAATAGCCGAGGTCGCCGCCCACGGCGGCCGACCCGGCGTCGTCGGAGTGAGCCCTGGCGAGGGCCGCGAAATCCTCCCCCTGGGCGATGCGCCGCCGGATCTCTTCCGCCTCCAGACGCACCGCCTCGATGGCATCGCCGTCGGCACCTGGCGGCACCGTCAGGAGAATGTGACTGGCGCGGCGTTGCTCCGGCGCCACGTAACTGCGCTTGAAGTTCTCGAAGTTGCGGCGCGCCTCCTCCTCGCCGATGTCGATGGACTCGGCAATCTGCTCCTTGGACAACTCCACGTAGCGCACCACCACGCGTTCGGGGATGGTGAAATCCGCCGCGTTGTTGCGGTAATAGGCCTCGATATCCTGGCGGGTCACCGCCGACGGGTCTTTCATGGCCTCCAGGCCAACCAACATGACTCCGAAGCTGCGCTGCTGCTCCGCCAGGCGATTGGCCTCGGCCAGGCTGCGGTCCGTCACCAGGGCGGAGCCTAGAAGGCCCTGGCGCAGCTGGGCGCGCAGCATATTGCGCCGCAACGTCTGTTCGAAACCGCTGGGGCTGTAACCCATGTTGGCGATCCAGTAGTCGTAACGCTGCTGGGAAAAGCGCCCGTCCTCCTGGAACACATCGAGTTGGCGGATTGCCGCGGCGAGTTGTTCATCGCCGACGCGAAACCCCCCGGCCAGGGCGGCCTGCACCACCACTTCCTCGTCGATCATGGACTGCAGCGTTTCGGCCCGCAGTTGCTTCTGGTCCAGATCGGAAAGGCTGCCCCGCCCCTCCAGCATCATCTGCAGGCGCTGGCGCTGGCGCTGGTAGGTATTCTCGAACTCCCTGGCCGACAGTTCCCGTCCATCCACCTCGGCCACCACCACGTCGCCCCCGCCACCGAAGTACTCGTGTACGCCCCACAATGCGAAAGGGATGATGAGCAGGATGACGATGACCCACATCACCCAGGATTGGGATTTGCTGCGAATGGCGAGAAGCATGTGTTAATTCACTCTGTCATCTACCGGCGCGCCGACGCGTATCCGGGCGAGCCGTGGGGTGGGGACGGGGCGTGGCCGATAAGGACAGGGCCGATACGAAAAAGGGCGCATCACAGGATGCACCCTTGTCTTTTCATGCCGGCTTCGGCGTCCCCTCCCGGAGACGCCGCAAAAATGGCGGAGTGGACGGGACTCGAACCCGCGACCCCCGGCGTGACAGGCCGGTATTCTAACCAGCTGAACTACCACTCCGAACAACTCGTATCCCCGGGATTTGGTGGGTGCTGAGGGGTTCGAACCCCCGACCCTCGCCTTGTAAGGGCGATGCTCTCCCAACTGAGCTAAGCACCCCGGGGAAAGCAGATCAGTTTACGGCATCCTTAAGGGCTTTACCAGCCTTGAACACCGGCATCTTGGATGCGGCGATCTTGATCTCTTCGCCGGTGCGCGGATTGCGGCCGGTGCGGGCGGCGCGCTCCCGAACCATGAATGAGCCGAAGCCCACCATGGACACCTGATCCCCTCCCTTGAGGGCCCCTGCAATGGCGTTCACCATCGCGTCCACGGCCCGCGTCGCGGCGGCCTTGGAGATATCGGCCTCATCGGCCACCGCGTCAATCAATTCAGCTTTATTCATTACTTTCCCCCGTTAACTTGGAATTTTTTAAAGGCCGCAAATCGGGACATCCCTGCGCACAAAGCAGGCTTTATACCAATTGGGCCCAAGAACAGTCAACTTGGCCGAGGGGGCCACAGACCCCCGCGACAATCCGGATTGGCGGCCCGCCCCATCCCTTACCCCTGACGCCGGCTCACCCGGCCTGAAGCACCAGATGCGCGCCATCCGGCCTGCGTTTGCCACCCGCAGGTCCTAAACCCATCGCCGAAACGGTGGAGCCGAATGGTGGAGAATAAAAAGGGTTTGGTCGGCGATGGCCTGTAACCTTCCCTGAACACCATCGACGAACCGCCGACAACACGATCTATTTAGGGAGGCTCTGATTGAATCAGTGCTTCCCGTGCGGCCCGTGGGTGGGCCGGGCCCAGGACAAGGTCCAGTGGACCTTGTCCTGGGCGAACGGGCAAGCCATGGAAGGCTTGCCCCCGGTCTCGACCGCGGCGCCGGACAGCACGGCGTGGTGAGGACCAACCCATCAATCGTGTAAGCGATTGGAATTCGTAAACTTGGTCCGGGTATCGCCCGGAGCAAGCGAGGCTGATTCAATCCTGGACGGATCAAATCATGCTTTCTTTTGAGCAGCCCGACCCCATCGGTCAAGGATGTTTGCCCTGACCCACCCGAGCCCCTCGCCCTGGGACGACGGGGGGCAGTCGGCCATCCATCTCTCTCATCAATGGGCCGTTAGGCGACCACCCTTCTTTTTCACGGGAGCCGCCGACTCCACTACCTTTTCCGCGCTTTCCCCTTCCTTGGCCTCTTTCGGCAGATGGTCCGGCATGTGCTGCAAAGCCACCGGCAGGACCTCTTCTATCCAGCGCACGCACCGAATATCGAGATTCTTTTTAATATTCTGGGGGATCTCCACAAGGTCGCGCCTATTTTCTTCCGGAATCAGCACGGTTTCAATGCCACCCCGCAAAGCGGCCAGCAGTTTCTCCTTCAGGCCGCCGATGGGAAGCACTTCGCCTCTCAGGGTAATCTCACCCGTCATGGCTACGGAGGACCGCACCGGTATTCCCGTAAGCACGGACACCAGGGACGTACACATTCCGACCCCCGCGCTCGGGCCATCCTTCGGCGTGGCCCCCTCGGGCACGTGAACGTGGATATCGTGTTGCTGGTAAAACTCCTCTTCGATCCCCAGGAATGCAGTACGACTCCTCACCACCGACATGGCGGCCTGGATGGACTCCTGCATCACGTCACCGAGCTGACCGGTATGACTGAGCTTGCCCTTGCCCGGCATGATGGCCGCCTCGATGGTGAGGAGATCGCCACCGACTTCGGTCCAGGCGAGGCCCGTGACCTGGCCGATGCGGTCCTCCTCGTCGGCCCGCCCGAAGCGGAAACGCCTCACCCCCAGATACTTGTCGAGGTTGCGGGAGTTCACCATGACCCGGTTGGTATCCGACTCGATGAGCAGACGCTTCACCACCTTGCGGCATATCTTCGACACCTCCCGCTCCAGATTGCGGACACCGGCCTCACGGGTGTAATGGCGGATGATGTCCCGGATGGCGCTTTCGCTGATGGTGATCTCGTCTTCCTTCAGCCCGTTGCTCTTCACCTGCTTGGGGATCAGGTAGCGGGTGGCAATGTTGAGCTTCTCATCCTCCGTGTAACCGGAGAGGCGTATCACCTCCATGCGATCCAGCAGGGGCGGTGGGATGTTGAGGGTATTGGCGGTGGTGACGAACATGACCTCGGAAAGGTCGTAGTCCACCTCCAGATAGTGATCGTTGAAGGTGTTGTTCTGTTCCGGGTCCAGGACCTCCAGCAAAGCAGACGCCGGGTCGCCCCTGAAGTCCATGGACATCTTGTCCACCTCGTCCAGCAGGAACAACGGGTTGCGCACCGCCACCTTGGCCAGGTTCTGAACGATCTTGCCGGGCAGGGCGCCGATGTAGGTACGGCGATGGCCACGGATCTCGGCCTCGTCGCGTACACCGCCCAGGGCCATACGCGCAAACTTACGGTTGGTGGCACGGGCGATGGAGCGTCCCACGGAGGTCTTGCCCACGCCGGGTGAACCCACCAGGCAGAGGATCGGGCCCTTGAGCTTCTTGACCCGCTGCTGCACCGCCAGGTACTCGATGATGCGCTCCTTGACCCGCTCCAGCCCGTAGTGATCCTCGTCCAGGACCTCTTCCGCCTTCTTCAGATCGTGACGGATCTTGGTGCGCTTCTTCCACGGCACGCTCACCAGCCAGTCCACGTAGTTACGCACCACGGTGGCCTCGGCCGACATGGGCGACATCATCTTCAGCTTGTTGAGCTCGGAGGTGGCCTTGTCCTTGGCCTCCTTGGGCATGCCGGAGGACTCGATCTTGTTCGCCAGGTCCTCGATCTCGTTGGGGGCGTCGTCCATGTCGCCGAGTTCCTTCTGGATGGCCTTCATCTGCTCATTCAGATAGTACTCGCGCTGGCTCTTCTCCATCTGTTTCTTGACCCGGCCGCGGATCCGCTTCTCCACCTGCAACAGGTCGAGTTCGCCCTCCATGAGGGCCACCAGGGCCTCCAGACGCTCCCGCACGTTCTCCACCTCGAGCAGCTTCTGCTTCTCGTCGAGCTTCACGGCGAGATGGGCGGCGATGGTGTCGGCGAGACGGCCGGGCTCGTCGATGCTGGACAGGGAGGCCAGGATCTCCGGCGGCACCTTCTTGTTCAGCTTGACGTACTGTTCGAACTGGGCGAGTACGGAGCGGGTCAGCACATCGGCCTCGCGGTCGCTCACCACCTCGTCCTCGAACATCCTGGCCTGGGCCGAGAAGAAGTCCTGCTCACCGATGAAATGGAGCACGGTGGCCCGTTTGACGCCTTCCACCAGGACCTTGACGGTGCCGTCGGGCAGCTTCAGCAATTGCAGGATGGTGGCAAGGGTGCCCACCCGGTAGATGTCCTCGGGCTGGGGATCGTCCTGGGAGGCGTTCTTCTGGGCCACCAGGAGGATCTGCTTGCCATCCTCCATGGCCTGTTCCAGGGCGGCAATGGATTTCTCCCGGCCCACGAACAAGGGAATGACCATGTGGGGGTAGACCACCACGTCACGCAGGGGAAGGACGGGAGTGATGACGGTCTGCTCATCCATCGCGTTGGGGGAATTCTTGGTGTCGGCCACGGTTGGTTACCTCTGGTGTGTTCGGCGGGGAATCGAGGCGTCGGGGGGTCCCTTCGCGTATCCGCCGCCCTGCCTGATCGAGAGACCGCCTTCCCTATGGCCGCCCGGCGAATGGTTAACTACGTGGGTCCCGCTTCCCCGGTTTTCAAGGCGACCTCGGCGTCGTCACCACTGTCAGTCGGAGGCGGCCAGCTTCCTGTCCGCATCGCCTTCGTAGATGATCAGAGGCCGGGACTCGCCTTTGATGGCGGCCTCGTCCACCACCACCTTGTGGACCCCCTCCATGGAAGGCAGGTCGTACATGGTATCCAGCAACACGTGCTCCAGAATGGAGCGCAGGCCCCGGGCGCCGGTCTTGCGGTCCATGGCCTTGCGGGCCACCGCGCGCAGCGCATCCTCCCGGAACTCCACTTCGGCCCCTTCCATGGCGAACATGCGCTCGTACTGCTTGGTGATGGCATTCTTGGGCTCGGTGAGGATCTGCACCAGCTGGGCCTCCTCGAGCTCGCCGAGGGTGGCCGCTACCGGCAACCGTCCGACAAACTCGGGTATGAGGCCGAACTTGATGAGGTCTTCCGGCTCCACGTCGGAAAGCACCTCGCCCACCGGCTTTACATCCTCCTTGCCCCGGACCTCGGCCTTGAACCCGATACCGCCCCGCTCCATGGAGCGTTCCTTGATTATTTTGTCCAGCCCATTGAAGGCGCCGCCGCAGATAAACAGGATGTTGCCGGTGTTGACCTGAAGGAACTCCTGCTGGGGGTGCTTGCGCCCCCCCTGGGGCGGTACCGATGCCACGGTGCCTTCCACCAGCTTGAGCAGGGCCTGCTGCACGCCCTCGCCGGACACATCGCGGGTGATGGAGGGGTTGTCGGATTTGCGGGATATCTTGTCTATCTCGTCGATGTAGACGATGCCCGTCTGGGCCTTTTCGACATCATAATCGCACTTCTGCAACAGCTTCTGAATGATGTTTTCCACGTCTTCCCCCACGTAACCCGCCTCGGTGAGGGTGGTGGCGTCGGCAATGGTGAAGGGGACGTTGAGCAGCCGTGCCAGGGTCTCGGCCAGCAGGGTCTTGCCGCAACCCGTGGGCCCGATGAGCAGCACATTGGTCTTGGACAACTCCACGTCGTCGCCCTTGGTACCCGTCTCAAGGCGCTTGTAGTGGTTGTAAACGGCCACCGAAAGCACCTTCTTGGCGTGTTCCTGACCCACCACGTAGTCATCCAGGATGGTGTTGATCTCCTTGGGAGACGGGAGCTTGCTACCCTGATGGGATGACGCCTTTTCCTGGATCTCCTCGCGAATGATGTCATTGCACAACTCGACGCATTCGTCGCATATGAAGACGGATGGTCCCGCGATCAGTTTGCGGACCTCGTGCTGACTCTTCCCGCAGAAGGAACAGTACAGCAGCCGATCCCCGTCTCCACCTTTGCCCGTGCCCGGCTTGTCATTGCTCATAAAAAGGCCACCTCAGTTCAAGCTCCTCGCATTTACACAGGCCCGGCCGCTGAAATAAGCAATCAGCCGGGCACGGCGATGACGTTTCGTGTCACCGTCCTTCATCCGCGGCGCCGCGGCGCCTGAGCGAATGGCGGCACGTCGCGGTGCCGTGACGGGTTGGAACCCCGCCTCAGGTGTTCGCGGTCTGTCCACGCAGTGCAAGCACTTCGTCCACCAGACCGTACTTCACGGCCTCCTCGCCTCCCATAAAGAAGTCCCGCTCGGTGTCTTCGCGGATGCGTTCCAGGGGTTGCCCTGTATGTTCGGCAAGAATCTGGTTCAATTGTTCACGAATCTTCAGGATCTCCCGGGCATGAATGTCGATATCCGACGCCTGACCCTGATATCCGCCGAGGGGCTGATGGATCATCATGCGGGAATGGGGCAGGCAGAAGCGCTTGCCCTTGGCGCCGCCCGCCAGTAACAGCGCCCCCATGCTGGCCGCCTGGCCCACGCACATGGTGCTGATGTCGGGCTTGATGAAACGCATGGTGTCGTAGATGGCCAGCCCGGCCGTCACTGCCCCACCCGGGGAGTTGATATAGAAATGGATGTCCTTGTCGGGATTCTCCGACTCGAGGAACAGCAGCTGGGCCACCACGAGGTTGGCCACCTGGTCCTCGACGGGCCCCACCAGGAACACCACCCGCTCCTTGAGCAAGCGGGAGTAGATGTCATAGGAACGCTCCCCCCGGGATGACTGCTCGACCACTATGGGTACGAGGTTGAGCGCAGACGGCTCCATGGGGTGCTTTGAATGGTTTGTATCCGACATGTGGTTATGCGTGACCCGGGTTGGGGGTCAGGAAGAAGTCTGACCCGGTTTCATGATCTCGTCAAACGAGCGCTGTTCCTCTGTGACCTGGGCCCGTTCCAGCACCCAGTCCACCACTTGATTCTCCATCACCAGCGACTGAATCTCGTTGAGCCGCTGGGGATCGCCATAATACCAGTCCACCACCTGCTGGCTGTCTTCGTAACTGGCGGCGATACTGTTCACCTGCTCGCGCACCTTGTCCTCGTCCAGCTTGAGCTCGTTGGTGCTGACGATCTCCGTCATCAGGAGGGCCACCGCCACCCGGCGCCGGGCCTCGGGCCGGATCGCATCGACATCCACCGGCGGCCGGTTGGGGTCCGCCTTCGCGGCCGACGCGATACGTTCCGCCTCCGCCTTCACCAGGGCCTGGGGCACGTCCATATCCGCGGCATCCAGCAGGCCCTCGATGACACGGCCCTTGACGCGGTTCAGGAGGGCATCCCTCAGTTCCCGCTCCATGTTGAGCCGCACGTCCGCCTTGAGGTCCTCCAGCTGTCCGCTTTCGATGCCGAAGGACTTGACGAATTCCTCGTCGAACTCCGGCAGGCGCTTGCTCTGTACCTTCTTGACCGTGACCTCGAAGGACACCGGCTTGCCCGAGAGCTGCTCGGCGTGGTAGCCCTCGGGAAAGCTCAGTTCCAGGGTCTTCTGATCCCCGGCCCGCAGGCCCACCAGGCCCGCCTCGAAACCATCGATGAGGCGTCCGGTGCCCAGTTCGATGGCCACGTCGCTGCCGGCACCGCCTTCCAGGGGCGCGCCGTCCACGCTGCCCGCGAAATCGGCGATGACCTGGTCGCCCATCTCGGCCGGGCGGTCCACATCCTCCCAGGTGGCGCGCTGGGCCCGCAGGGTCTCCAGCATGTCGTCCACGTCCTGGTCGGCGACCTCTGCGGTCTCCCGCACCAGTTCGAAGGTGCTCACATCCGGCACCTGGATGTCGGGGTAGACCTCGAAGGTGGCGGTATAAGAGAAACCATCGCCCTTCTGGTCGCTCAGGTCCTCGATGCTCGGCGCCCCGGCGGGCTTCAGGCCCTCCTGCATGAGGGCCTGGGAATAGGTGGCCTCCACCAGCCCCGTCAAAACCTCATGACGGACGCCATCGCTGTACTTCTGCTTGAGGACCTTGAACGGCACCTTGCCCGGCCGGAAGCCGTCCAGCCTGACCGTGCGCTGCAACGACTGGAGGCGCTTGTCCACTTCCGGGGAAATCTGCTCCTCCGGGATCTGGACCGTCATGCGTCGCTCCAGTCCGTCACCAACGCTCACTGATACTTGCATCTACTCACCTCGTTTCTGCCCCGTCAGGTGATGCGCCACATCGCCGTCGCCGGGTACCCATTAGAATTTCAGTTTAAGGAAAACCGTTTCAACCTAAACCTGCCAAGGTTTTGGGCGCCGGCCGCCCCCCCATCACGACCAACCCCCGTCCGTTTAGGGGGGTCGGGGACTTCCCTCCGAGGGCCTCCCCGCTGGCTGGTGCGAAAGAAGAGATTCGAACTCTCACCCCTTACGGGACTGGAACCTAAATCCAGCGCGTCTACCGATTCCGCCACTTTCGCCTAAAAATCATGAAGTTAGCCCGCATGCCCGGGCGCAAGGGCGATGGCGGGATGGAAGTTAATGAGGATTATACGCGCGCCGCGGGGGGATATTCATTATCAATACGTCATGGATTTTACCAAAACGCCGGCGCCTTTTAGAACAACCGGGCATTGATCCAGAAATGGACGGCAATGCCGCCGGCATAGCCCAGCAGGATCACCGGTGTCCAGCGCAGGTGTCCGAAGAAGGTGTACTTGCCCCGCGCCAGCCCCATAAGGGCCACCCCCGCGGCGGAACCCACCGACAGCAGGGAACCCCCCACGCCCGCGGTGAGGGTCACCAGCAGCCACTGCCCATGGGACATGGCGGGCTCCATACTGAGTACCGCAAACATCACCGGGATGTTGTCGACGATGGCGGACAGCACCCCCACGGCCACGTTGGCGTAGGTGGCCCCCCAGCCGGTGTACATGGTGTGGGACACCAGCTCCAGATAGCCGATAAAACCGAGCCCCCCGACACAGGCCACCACGCCGTAGAAGAAAAACAGGGTATCCCACTCGGAACGCGCCACCGAGCGGAACACATCGAAGGGCACGATGTCACCCAGTTCACCTGCGGGCAAGCCGTAGTGCGCCAGGTGCCGCTGGTCCCGCTCGTGGGTGCGCGCCAGGTAGTAGCCGAATATCTGCAGGTAGCCCATGCCCGTCAGCATCCCCACCACCGGCGGCAGATGCAGGAGGTTGTGGAACACCACGGCGGTGGCGATGGTGGCCACGAACAGCAGGATGATGCGGCGGGCACCCCGGTGCAGGGTGACCGTCTCCTCCGCCACCACGGGCCGCTGCCGCGGCACCGCGAAGTGCATCAGCAGGGCGGGAATGAGGAAGTTCACCACCGCGGGTATGAACAGGGCGAAGAACCCCCAGAACTCCACGATGCCCTTTTGCCATACCATCAGGGTGGTGATGTCCCCGAAGGGACTGAAGGCCCCGCCGGCGTTGGCGGCCACCACGATGTTGATACAGGCCAGGGTGATGAAACGGGGGTTCCCACCCCCCACCGACAGCACCACCGTGGCCATCAACAGGGCGGTGGTGAGATTGTCCGCCACCGGTGATATGAAGAAGGCCAGCAGGCCGGTGATCCAGAACAACTGCCGGAAACCGAAACCGGAGCGCACCAGCCAGGAGCGCAGGGCATCGAACACCCGGCGCTCCTCCATGGCGTTGATGTAGGTCATGGCCACCAGCAGGAACAGGCCGAGCTCCGCGAACTCGAGGATATAGTGCCGCAGGGCCTGCTGGGCCGTCTCGGTGTCGCCCTCACCGGTATAGACCATGCCGATGGCCGCCCAGATGATGCCGGCGGCGATGATCATGGGCTTGGACTTGCGCAGGTGGGTGAACTCCTCCGCCATCACCAGCCCGTACGCGATGACGAACAGGGCGATGGCCATGAAGCCTACCCAGTGGCCGGTGAGGTCCATGCGCTCCGGCATGGCCACCGCCACACCCGGCACCCCCGCCGCGGCGGCGAGGACCGCGGCGCGCCACGGCCCCCCGGCCTTCATCAGTAGACGAGGTTCAGCATGGGCAGCATGACCACCAGGAACAGGATGGTCATGACGCCGCCGGCCCGCATGTAATCCGGCACGCCATAACCCCCCGGTGCCATGATGAGGGCGTTCACCTGATGGGTGGGAATGAGGAAGGAGTTGGAGGTGGCCAGGGCCACCGTGAGGGCATAGAGGGCCGGGTCCACACCCACGCCGATGGCGATGTTCACGGCCAGGGGCACCAGCAATACCGTGGCCCCCACGTTGGACATCACCAGGGTAAAGAAGGTGGCCAGCACCGCGATGGCCGCCTGAATGACCCAGGAGGGCATGTCGCCCATCACCGAGAGGGTCTGATCGGCGATCCACTTCGCCGTGCCCGTGGTCTCCACCGCCAGGCCCAGGGGTATCAGGGAGGCCAGCAGGAACACCGTCTTCCAGGACACCGCGTCGTAGGCCTCCTCGATCTTGAGCACCCCGGACAGCACCATCCCCAGCGCCCCGGTGAGCAGGGCCACGGACAGTCGCACGTCGGTGAACAGCACCAGGAACAGGGCGAGGGCGAAGAACAGCCCCGCCCACTTCACCTTCTGGGGCCGCAGCTCCTCGTGGGGATACTCCGTGGTGATGATGACGAAGTCCGAATTCTTCTCCAGCCACGCCAGGTTATCCCAGGTGATATACCCCACCAGCACGTCGCCGGCCTGAAACGGCGTGGCGCGCACGCCGCCACCCTCCCGGGTGATGGTCTCCCCGCCCCGGTTGATGGCCAGTACCGAGAGGCCGAAGGCCTTGCGCATGGCCACGTCCCGGGCGGTCCTGCCGATGAGCTTGGAACCCGGCGGGATCACCAGTTCGGCAATCCCCGCCTTGGTGGACATGAGGGCATTGGCGAAGGTCCTGAGTTCCTTGCGTACGTCCACCTGGGCCGCCAGGGCGAAGGGACCGAAGATGGAGGGGGCCGCCAGCACGCCGAGGATGGTGCCGGCCTCGATGCCGGTGTTGCGGTCCACCGAGTTGGCCCCGAACCGCGGCCCGTCCCCCTTGTCCACCGCCACCACACGTACCGCATGGTAGCCCTCGATATCATCGAGGTTCTTGCCCACCAGGGGGCTCTCGGCGGGGACCACCACCTCGTAGAGGTCGTAGTTCACGCCATACAGGCTCTCGAAGTAATCCTTGGTCTTCTTGGCACTGCCACTTCCTTCCTCCACGGCCCTCACCGGCAGGACCCAGCGCCCGGCGATGACGAAATAGAGGATGCCGGCGGCCACCAGGGCCAGGCCGATGGGAGTGACGGAGAACAGGGACCAGGTCTCCATCTGCTGCTCCGCCGGCAGGGCCTTGTTGGAGGTGAGTATGAGGTCATTCAGGAGGATGAGGGGGCTTGAACCCACCATGGTCACGGTACCGCCGAGGATGGCGCAGAAGCCCATGGGCATGAGCAGGCGGGACATGGGGATCTCGGTACGGGCGGAGATGCGGCCCACCACCGGCAGGAACAGGGCCGCGGCCCCTACGTTCTGCATGAAGGACGAGATGATGCCGACGGTGCCGGAGATGATGGGGATGATGCGGGTCTCGGTGGTGCCCCCCACCCGCAGGATGAAGCCCGCCACCCGGGTCATGATGCCCGTCTTGTCCAGACCCGCGCCGATGATCATGACGGCGATGATGGACATCACGGCGTTGGAGGCGAAACCATCGAACAGGCTGCGGGGGTCCACCAGGCCCTGATCAATACCCATGACGGGCGCCAGCAGGTCGGTGAGCCCCAGCAACACCATGATGCTGATGGCCGCCACATCCACCCCCACGATCTCGAAGGCGAAGAGGTAGATGGTGAGCAGCAGGATGCCGGTGACCCATGCGATCTCCGTCGTCGGCACCACCATGCCGAGGCCGAGGGCGGCAACAAGGAAGATGACGGCAGCCACCCATTGCTTGCGGGTCAGCGGCCCGCCGGTTGCGGCTACCTTTTCTTCGTCTGCAAGGGCTGTCACGGCAATTTCTCCAGATTCAGATTACGAAAGAAGCGCTGCATGAACGTCCACCCCGGCCTTTTCAGCCCACGTCAGAGGGGCTACGGACCTCAACATCCCTGGTGGTTTCGCGGCGACGACGCATCATCGGACCTCGCGCCGATGACGACATCCGCAATACCCGCACAACGACCGATTATATGGTGCCATGCCAAACAAAGTATTCTTTCTTGGAAACTAAACGCCTGTCGAAGAGTTGGCGAAAATCGCCGCGTCAGACGCTGTTTCATATAAAAAACCAAAGGATTGTGCCATGAATGCGATATATTACAAATGATTTCTCCATTATAATTATTCTTATATGGAATATAACACCCTTCCCGATCTGGACGGCCTGGCGGCCCTGCGGGCCGTGGTGGAACTCGGCGGCGTGAACGAGGCCGCCGCCGCCCTGCACGTGGGGCAACCCGCCATCACCAAGCGCCTGCGGGCCCTGGAGAACTGCTACGGCGAGGCCATCATGGAACGCAAGGGCCGGCGCCTGCACCTCACCACCGCCGGGGAGAAGGTATATGCCTATGCCCGTCTCGCCCTTGACCACCACGGCTCCCTGCAGGACGAGCTGGCGTCCCTGCGGGCCGGGCGCAGCACCCTGCGCCTCGAGGTGACGTCCGCCATCGGTGAACACCTGCTGCCGGACCTGCTGATGCGCTTCGCGCGCGCCCATCCCGATTACCGTATAGCCAGCCGGATGAACTACAGCCGCTGGATCCAGACCCGCCTCGCCACCGGCCTGGCGGATCTGGCCCTGCTGGAACTGGCCCCGGACCATCCCGACATCCTGGTGCAGAAATGGCTGGAGGACGAGTTGCTGCTGGTCTGTGGCCCCAACCATCCGTTGTGGGCCAGCGAAGGCCTGCCCCTGGCGCGCATTCCCGACCTCGACTACGTGCTGCGGGAGGCCCGCTCCTCCACCCGCATCGCCCTCGAGCAGGCCCTCGCCGCCATCGATATTCCCCACATCCCGGTGGCCATGGAGGTGGGCTCCACCGACACCATCATCGAGATGCTCCAGCGCGGTCCCTACGTGAGTTTTCTGCCCCGCTTCGCCCTGGAGGACGCCCTGCGCTCGGGTGAACTGTTCCATATCAGGGTGCAGGGGCTGCGCATCATGCGCACCCTGTGGGCGGCACGCACCCGCTCCACCCTGAACAACCCCGTGGCCAATGCCTTCATCCAGCTGCTGCAGGGCATCCCCGCCACCGAAGACAGATAGCTGCGGCCGCCCCTCGTCAGGGTGCCGCGGTTACGGTTAACATGGCTCGCCATCCACACCCCGGGACAGCCGCGATGAAATCTCGCCTCTACATCCTCGTCTTCGCCCTGCTGTTCACCGCCACCGTGGCGGCCGCCACCTCCCCCAGGGAACGGGTCAAGACCGCGGTGGACAGCGTCGTCGCCATCCTCCAGGACACCACCCTGGACCGCCAGGGGCGCTGGGATCGGGTCGCCCGGGTGATCGGCGAGGGCTTCGATTTCCCCAGCATGTCCCAGAGCGTCCTCGCCACCCATTGGCGACGGGCCACGCCGGCGGAGCAGCGACGCTTCACGGAATTCTTCGCCCAGTACATCGAGCAGGTCTACCGCAACAAGATCGAGGCCTACTCGGGGCAGGAGATCCGCTACGGCGAGGAACGTATCCGCGATGACCGGGCCGTGGTGGAGACGGTCATCGTCGCCGGCGACACCGAGATACCGGTGGACTTCCGGCTGCGTCACAACGATGGCCAATGGTATGCCTATGACGTCGTCATCGAGGGCGTGAGCCTGGTGAACAACTACCGCAGCACCTTTTCCTCCATCGTCAGGCGGGACGGCATGGACGGCCTGCTGGCGGACGTCCAGCAGCGTCTCGATCGCCTCAAGGCCGACGCGGCCGACGAAGACCCCGTCCCTGGCGGCTGAGGGCCCCCACGCCCGTCCCTGTCGGCAAACCCTGATGGATTCCATCCCGGGTTGAGCCAGCGCCGCCTGATCCATCACACGGCCCCATCAGCCCCCCATTTCAAGCGCTGAGTAATGCAGCCCATGGCTTAGGAAGACCGTTCTTCAACCGCGGGGTGCGGGGCGGTCTCCTCCTCCCCGTCGCGCCGGAAGCCGAGGGCGCGCAGCGTCGCCAGGCCCTCGTCGCTGCCCAGCAGGGCCAGGAAACGCGCCACCGCCGGGCGCTCCAAACGGCCCGCCGGAATCACGAAGTCATAGTGCTCCTCCTGCAGGGGCAGGAAGCCGAGACCATAGTCCCGAGCCACCGTATCGATGGCCACGCCCCAGTCGGCCCGGCCCTGGGCCACGGCGCTGGCCACCGCATTGTGGGAGTTGGTCTGGACCCCGTAGCCCGCCG
Source organism: Thiotrichales bacterium (assembly GCA_011389995.1). Lineage (GTDB taxonomy): Bacteria > Pseudomonadota > Gammaproteobacteria > JAABTG01 > JAABTG01 > JAABTG01. Next base: position 12,249 of record JAABTG010000033.1, on the reverse strand, counting down.
GCTGGTGGCCGCCCAGCAGGCCGTCGATGAGCACCCGGGTACCGCTGCCGGCATTGCGGTTGACCATGACGCACCGGGGATCGCCCAGGGCCGCCGCCACCCCGTCGGCCGCCGCGGCCACGCCGGCGAAACGGACGTCGTCGTTGCGAAACACCACCCCCTGGAGGCGGCGGTAGCCCTTCACCAGTTCCATTCCCGGCTCCAGGAAGGGACGGTTGTACTGCCGGGTGTCGGGATCCATGAGATGGACCCCGGCGATGTCACACTCGCCGCGCCGTGCCGCAGCCAGTCCCCCCATGCTGCCGACGTGGAGGGACTTGATGACCAGGCCCTCCCTTTGCAACCGCCCCAGCAGCCGGTCGAGTCCCACGCAATGGCTGCCGATGGTCACCAGATCCGCCGGCTCCAGGTACTCCGAGATGAGGTGCACCTCCACGGGCGTGTCGGCGGCCAGTTGCTCCGTCTGGGCGGGGATGACCATGAAGCCGTCGGCGTGGCTGAAGGTGGTGACGGCGCCGGAGTTCTTGCCCGTGGGATAGGCGGCATAACCCCCGGCGGTGCGCAGCAGGTTGACCATCAGGTATTCGCTGCGGCCGCTCTCGGAGCGCGTACGCACCGCGAGGCGCGCAGGGACGCCGGCGCGCCGGCGCTCCCGCCCACCGGCCATCTGCAGCAGCACCGGCGCCACGAACTCATGGAAGGTGAATATGGCCGAGGTGGGAAAGCCCGGCAGGATCACCACGGGCTTGCCGTCGGCCACCGCCAGGCACAGGGGCTTGCCGGGCTTGATGGCCACGCCATGGACCACGATGCCGGGCTCGCCGAGGCCGCCGATGACGCGGTAGGAGAGGTCGCCCGCACCCTTGGAGGTGCCCCCCGACAGGATCACCATGTCGCACTCCAGGCCCCGCCGCACCACCGCCTCCATGGCCGCGGCGTCGTCGGCCACGGCGCCCAGGCGCACCGCCTCGCATCCCAGTTCCTCCACCGCGGCGGCGACGATGGCCTCGTTGGAGTCGTAGACACGACCCCGGCCCAGGGGCTCGCCGGGGGCCACCACCTCGTCGCCGGTGGAGATCACCGCCACCCGCGGGCGCCGGTGCACCACCGCCTCGGCCCGCCCCACCGCCGCCAGCAGGCCCACCTCCCGGGAGGTCAGGGCCTGGCCGGCGTGGAGCACGGTCTCGCCCCGCCCCACATCCGTGCCGGCGAAGGTGACGAAGGCACCGGTGGCCGCCGGCCGGCGCACCAGTAACAGTTCGCCGTCGTCGGCCAGTTCCGTGTCCTCCACCATCACCACGGCATCGGCCCCGCGGGGGATGACGGCCCCGGTGGCCAGCACGGTGGCGGTGCCCGGCTCCACGGCATGACGGGCCTCCACCCCCGGCGTGAGCACCTCCGGGTTGAGGCGCAGGCGGCAGGGGGCCTCCTCGCCGGCCCCGGCGGTGTCGGCGGCACGCACGGCGAAGCCGTCCACGTTGGCACGATCGAAGTTGGGCACATCCACATCCGCCACCACGTCGGCGGCGAGGATGCGGTGCAGGGCCGCTGCCAGGGGCACCGTCTCCCGGCCCAGGGGCGCCGGCCGTAGCGCCGCGGCGAAGCGCCGGCGCGCCTCGTCGGCGTCCACCACCTCCAGGAACTGCTGCTGGGTGCCGGCACGGCGGCGCTGCTGCAGGGCCTCGGCCGCCTGGCGGGCGGCGGCGGCGGGATCACTGGTAGACATGCACCCTCACCTCCGTTCCCTCCGGGTAACCTTCGCTGTGCAACGGGATGACCACGAAGCCTTCGGCCGCCACCGCCGAAGCCAGCAGGCGCCCGTCACTCACCGCCAGGGGGATGGCCCCATCCTCTTCGAGACGTACCCGGCAGAACTCCAGCCGCCCCAGCCGCGAGGCCACCTTGCGCCGGAGGGTGGCGCGCCGGACGGCATAGGGCCAATCCCCGCCGCCGCCGGCGAGGCGCCGAACGGCACGGCCCGCCAAAAACTCGTAGGCACACAGACAGGCCAGGGGCGCGCCGGGCAGCAGCATCACGGGCCGGCCGGCGCAGCGCCCGAGGCCCACCGTCTCTCCGGGGTTGATGGCGACACCATGGATTTCCAGGGCGCCACCACGGCCCAGGGCGGCCCCCGCGAAATCCCCATCGCCGTCTCCGCTGCCGCCGTAGACGAGGGTCAGGTCCGCCCCCGGGGCCGCCATCAGCCCGTCGAGGGCCGCCCCATCGGTGGCGAAACCACGCCCTTCCACCAGGCCGCCGTCGCGTCCCACCAGCACCTCCAGCATGACGCCGGCGGCATCCCCTGCGGCCAGGGCGGAGCCGGGCGCGGCCACCAGGCGAACCCGCGGCCGGCGCACCACCGTCACGGCCTCGAGGCCCACCGCAACCAATTGGCTCAGATCGTGGGCGCGTAGACGCCGGCCGGCGACCAGCACGGCATCGCCGGCGGCGGCCTCCGCCCCCGGCGCCACCACGTGCTCACCCGCCGCCACCGCGCCATAGACCTCCAGGGCCGGACCGAAGGCCTCGGCCTCGTCCCGCGGCAGCACCCCGTCGGAGCCCTCCGGAAGCGGGACGCCGCTGGCCACCGCCACGGCCTCATCCACCGCCAACGCCGCCCGCCCCCCGGCGCGCAATCTCAACCGCAACGGGCTGTAGCTGCCGGCCCCGGTGGTGGCCCGGGCGTGAACGGCATAGCCGTTACACCCCGCCAGGGCGGTGGCGGGCAGGGGGACATCGGCATGTACCGGCCGGGCCAGTACCCGGCCATGGGCCGCGGCGACGGCCACGTCCTCGCCGGCCAAGGCCGCGGTGGTGGCGTCCAGCCACTCCAGGGCCTGCTCCGGCGCCGCCGGTGTGCCCCGGGGCGGCGCCCCGTGGCAAAAGCCTGGTGCTTCAGGGCTCACAGATGGGCGCAGGTTGGTCAGCGGTCGCCTTCCGTTCCCGCCTCGCCGGTGGTCTCCTGATACCGCTCTTTGGCGTAATCCATGGCCTGCTGGCCCTTCTCCCGGGTGGCATCGTAGGCCTGCGCCCCCTTCTCCTTCGCCTTCTCGTAGAGTTCACCCGAACCCTCCTTGATGTCCTGCCAGGCGGCGGCGCCCTTCTCCGACACCCCTTCGGCAACCTCCTTGCCCGACTCCACCGCCGCAGCGCCCAAATCCTTCGTCTGCTCCGTCCACTCCTTGCCCTCCCGGGACAATTGTGATCCCTGTTCGGACGCGGGGGCAGCGGTCTGCTCCCGGGGCGGGGACGTGGTCTCCACGGTCGCGGGCGCGCCTTCCTGCGCCGACGAGGGCGCCTCATCGTCGCCACAGCCCACGAGGCCGGCGCTCAAGGCGAATACGAGGGCAATGCCCCGGGTGGCGTTACTGGTCATCATGCTGGCATCTCTTCGGCTCGTGCTGGGGAAGGCCATTCTTACAAGGAGTTGGGTCGCCGTCCATGGCGGGGCGTACCGGCAGCGCCATCAAGGTACCCATCTGACATCAATACCGGGTTTTGTGACCCCTTTCACAATGCCATCAACACGACAGCGAATAATTGACATCCTCCGGCGGTAAGCTCCCATAACGATAATGTGCGCCCTCTCCAACTGCCCGCGAGGAAAACAGCGATGAAATCTCTGCACAGGACCACGACCTGTCTGCTGCCCGCATTCCTGCTGTTCGCCACAGCCATCCCCGGGGTGGCGGCCGCCGCCTCCATCGCGGCCGAGACGGCGGTATCGACCGTCTCCCCCTGCCCGAGCTTCTGTGGCGGCTCCGGCTCCATCTCCGAGTTCGACTCTGACGGTGGCGAGGGCTTCGCCAGTTCCCAATCCAGCATCCCGGCCGGCGTCAACGGCAGCGGTGCCGCCCTGGCGCAACTGAGCGGCGGCGCCCTGGCACTGCCGGTGCTGGGCGCGGAAGCCTTTTCGGAAGCCGATTCCAACGTCAACTCCAACGCCGCGGCCATGCACAAGTACACCTATAACGGTGCCACCAGTCTGTTCACCCTCGATCTCGTACTCGAGGGAAGCCTCGGCGAGGGCAGCCAGCCCCCCGATGCGGACCTGTTCGTCAATACCATCATCGCCACCGCCAGCGATCTCGATTTCTTCCGCGACTACGGGAGTTTCCGCTTCGAGATCCTGCCGGGCACGCCGGACGCATCCGTACTGGTCGAGAGCGAGATCGACTTCCGCGACCTCGACCTGGTGGACCTCGGCTTTCAGAGGGTCACTGATTCCATCGACTTCACCCTCGAGGACGGCGACATGGTCTTCATCTGGTCGAGCCTGGTGGCCAGCGGTACCCGCGGCGGCTTCGCCGACGGCCTCAACACCTTCGGCATGTCGTTCTCCGCCGGCAACGTCGCCGGCCTCACGGCGTCGACCTCCCCCGTGCCCCTGCCGGCGCCCATCGCCCTCCTGGCCAGCGCCCTCGGGGTCATCGCCCTGCGGCGCCGGACAGCACGCGCATAGAGGAAACGCTTAAAGGATCTCCGGCCCTCCCGGGACCGTACCGAAGCCGGCCCGGGACCCTCTCGAGGGGAATGGGCCGGACCAGTCCCTGTTATGGTGAGCCTGCCCCTTCGCGGGGCGGCCCACCGCCTTCCGTGGCGGGACGGCCACCTCCGCTGACGTGGCCACGGTGACGGGCTCAATCCGTTGGTTTCCTATAGTCGCGCACCACCTCGGGATCCTTCTCCCTGGCCCGTTCCTCACCGGCGCGTTCCGCGGCCTCGGCTTCCCCGGGGTCCTGTTCCGAGGCCTTCTCCGCCGCCTCGTCCACCTTGCCGGACTCCACGAACTCACGGGTCTCCTCGTTGTATTCCCGGGCCGCCTCGCGGTTGCCTTCACCCTGATTGTCCTGCTGCTTCTTGTCGTCGTCGTTCATGGTTGAACCTCCATAGTTCGGGTTTCACTCGGATGGCCCGCCCCCGACCCCTCCGGGGTCAGGGACGCACCCAGGCCATCGCATATCGAAGCGACACCCAAGGGGCGTCGCCTGTGCGATGATTCGAGGGTCCTCCGTGGCCCCCGTGGCCGGACGCCTTAACTACCCTGCCGTCCTCAGTCGCTATCCCACGGGGTGGCGCCGCCATATGCTTTGGCGGTCCCGGTGGCACCCCGGTTGCGCCGCGTCCGGCTTTGCCGGGATGGGCTACGAGGACACGGGCAGGCCCTCCTGCATCCATCCCGTCATGCCGCCCAGCACATTGGCCACTCTGCGGTGGCCCTGGCGCTGCAGCAGGCTCGCCACCACCGAGGAACGGAAGCCGCTGCCGCAGATGACAGCCACCGGCCGCGCCGCCGGCACCTCTTCCAGGCGCCGGGTGATCTCGGCGCCGCTGATATGACGGGCCCCTTCGATATGGCCGGCAGTCCACTCCGCCGGTTGACGCACGTCGAGTACCGTGAGGTCGGCACGCCTGTTCAACTCCTCCCGCAGATCGCGGATGGTCCATTGCCTCAGCACCTCGATGGGCTTGCCGGCGGTGCGCCAGGCCAGCATGCCGCCCGCCAGCCAGCCCAGGGGCAGGTCGTAGCCGATGCGCAGCAGTTGCCAGCACACCTCCCACAGGTCGCCGGGCTGCTCCAGCACCAGCACCAGGGGCCTGTCATAGGGCAGCACGCTGCCGGCCCAGGTGGCGAAGGAACTGCCGATGCCGACGTTGATGGCATCCGGGATGTGGGCACTGAAGGCCTCCGGCGACCGGCAGTCCACCACCACGGCGCCTTCCCGTTGGCGGCGCTGGAAGTCCTCCACCGCCAGGGGCGGGGGATCCGCCAGCACCCCGAGGGGCGGCGGACCTTCGACGTTCATCCGCCGCATGCGCGGCCAGTAGGGAGGAACGGTGGGCAGGTCCTTGAGGTCCATGCACTGGTCCACGAAGGTATCCGCCGCATCCAGATGGGCCAGCAGGCCGTTCATGCGCCGCTCGTAACCCACCGTGGTGGACAGGCGGCTGCCGATGCTGCCGCCGCACAGGGAGCCCTTCACGTGGGTGGGGTACACCTCCACGAAGTCCGGCAGTTCGAGGATCTTCTCCTGCAGGGTGTGGCAGAAGACGCCGGCATTACGCCGGGCATCCTCGGCATCCCCCAGCAGATCGGGCCGGGCGATGTCTCCCACCAGAAGGGCCCCGCCCGAGAGCAGGATGGCGGGCGCTTCGCCGCGGGAACGGTCGGTGACCAGCAGGCTGATGTGCTCCGGTGTGTGGCCGGGGGTGTGCATGAACTCCAGCACCACTTCCCCCATCTCCAGGCGCTGGCCGTCATCCATGCCCTTCACGGCATAGCCGAGTTCCGAGCGTGCCCCCGCCAGCAGCTGGATGTCGCCCCGTTCGGGCAACTCGCATATGCCGGTGACATAGTCGTTGTGCTGATGGGTGTCGCAGGCGTAGCGAATGCGCATGCCCTGGCGGTTGGCCTCCTCGAAATAGACGTCGACATCGCGACGCACGTCGAGCACCAGGGCCTCGCCCGTCTCCTCCGAACCCACGAAGTAAGAGGCGTGGCCCAGGCTTTCCATATAGAACTGTGAAAAATGCATAGACTCTCCGAGGCTCGCGTTTGCGGGGCAAAACAACCGCTGGCGGTGGATATGGCCCCTCACCAGGGCGGCGGCATTGCCGTCGTCTCGATCACAGGGTTTTCTTTACGTCCTCCGCGCGCTCCTTCAGCACCGCCTCCACCGCACGCTTTTCATCTTCGTCCCGGGCATGTACCACCACCGCCCAACGGCCCTGTTTCGCGGCGCGCTGGACCTCGGTGATGAGGAGGTCGTGATCGGGTCGGATGGATGCCAGCCCCCCCAGGAGAAGGCCGGCGATGGCCCCGACGGCGGCGGCGACAATGGTGGTGTAACTGGGCGACGTGGCGAACATCTGGCCGCCGAAAGACACCAGCAGCAACCCCACCAGCAGGCCGACGACGGCCCCGATGATACCGAGGGTGACGTGGGACTTGACCAGGGTGTAGGCGATACCGGTGCTCTCCGGCTCCAGTTTCCTGCCGACCTGGCGGTCATGGGGATTCACCACCTTTACCTGTTCGTCCCTCACGCTCGTTCGATCACCTATCCTGCGGGCCACCTCCCGGGCCTCTTCCTCGCTGTCGTAGACACCACCGGCCTTGGACAGATAACGCTCGCCGAATATCGCTGACAAAGCCATTGGGCACCTCCTCATGCTCCCGTCGGTCTCGGGCCCCGGACGGCTCGTCCAGGGAACCGTGGAATCAACCAATGCCCAGCAATTGACATGCCACCGCTCATTCGACGGCCCGTGGGCGGGCATGGCTTCCCTTCAGCACGCGCATCAGCGAGTCACGTACTCGGCCAGGGTGAGGATGAACAGCAGGGCCAGCCAGAAGAATCCCGCCACCGCGGCGAGCCGCACCACCGGACGGCTGATCCCGAGGTGCATGAACACCACCATCACCAGCAGCGCCTTCACCACCGCGATGCCCAGATTCAGGCCGACATTGACCACCCCCAGGGGGATGTAGGCCGTGCCCACGGCCACCAGCAGCAACACCAGCAAGGCCACCCAGGTGAGGACGTATTGGCGCGCGCCGGGACTGTGGTTTTGGCCGGCGGCCGGGCTCATACGCGGGCCACCAGGTAGAACAGCGGGTAGAGGAAGATCCACACCACATCCACGAAGTGCCAGTACAGACCGGTCAACTCCACGGGAATGTAGTATTCGGGGCCGAAATGGCCCCGCCTGTTTCGCACCACCATGGCGCCCACCACCGCCACGCCGATGATGAGGTGCAGGGCATGGAGGCCGGTCATGACGAAGTAGAGATAGAAGAACAGCAACACGCCCTGGGCGTGGGGGCCCTGGTAGCGGAAGGCCAGCACCGGCACCAGCGCGTCCTGGTATTCCTGGTAGTACTCCACCCCCTTGATGCCCAGGAAGGCCAGTCCCAGCAGCAGTGTGAGCACCAGCCACCGGGTGGTGTCGCGCCGCTGGCCCAGGCCGGCGCCCCGCACCGCCAGGGCCATGGTCAGGCTGCTGGTGAGCAGCACCGCCGTATTGACGGTGCCGAGGACCACATCGGTGTGATGGCTGCCCACGACGAAGGCGTCATAGTTGAGTAGCCGTATCACCGCATAGCCGCCGAAGAGCACGCCGAAGAACAGCACCTCGGTGGCCAGAAACACCCACATCCCGAGAGTGGCGGCCGAGCGGCGCTGCTCGCCATCCTCGAACTGCGGGGCGTCGGGGACCACGGCGTCAGGGGCCATGGCCGCGCTCCGTGTCATAGGCGTAGGGCGGACCATCCACGCGGGGTGGGCGCCGGAAGTTGTCGCGCGGCGGCGGCGAGGTGGTCTCCCACTCCAGGCCCGTCGCCCCCCAGGGACTGCTGCCGGCCCGCGGTCCGCGCAGCAGCGACCAGCCCAGATAGATGAGGGGCAGCACATAGGCCACGGCCAGAACGGCGGCCCCGGCCGAGGACAGTATGTTCAGGACCTCGTACTCGGGCGGATAGGCATGGTAGCGCCGCGGCATGCCCAGGAAGCCGGCGATGTACTGGGGAAAGAAGGCGAGATTGAAGCCGATGAACATCACTATGGCCGCGAGGCGCGCCCAGGACTCCGGGTACAGCCTTCCCGTGATCTTCGGCCACCAGAAATGAATCGCCGAGAAGTAGGCCATCACCGCGGCCCCCACCATGATGTAGTGAAAGTGGGCAACCACGAAGTAGGTGTCCGTGAGGTGCACGTCGGCGGCCAGGGCCGCCAGCCAGATACCGGTGATGCCTCCCATCATGAACAGTGCAATGAACCCCAGGGCGTAGAGCATGGGGGCCTCGAAGCTCACCGAGCCGCGGTAGAGGGTGGCGGTCCAGTTGAAGACCTTGATGGAGGAGGGAACGGCCACCAGGAAGCTGAGCAGCGAAAAGACCATGCCCGCATACATGGACTGACCGCTGACGAACATGTGGTGGCCCCACACCGTGAAGCCCACCACCGCGATGCCGAGCAGGGAGTAGACCATGAAACGGTAGCCGAACACGGGCCGGCGCGCGAAGCAGGCGATCACCTCGCTCACCACCCCCATGGCAGGCAGCACCATGATGTAGACGGCGGGATGGGAGTAGAACCAGAACAGGTGCTGGAACAGCAGCGGGTCTCCTCCCAGGGCAGGGTCGAAGATCCCCACCTGCAGGATGCGCTCGATGGCGACCAGGGCCAGGGTCATGGCGAGCACGGGCGTGGCCAGCACCATCACCAGGCTGGTGGCGTACTGTGCCCATACGAACAGCGGCAGGCGGAACCAGTTCAGGCCCGGTGCCCGCATGCGGTGAACGGTGACGATGAAGTTGAGGCCGGTGAATATGGAGGAGAAGCCGACGATGAAGACACCGCAGATGGCGGCCACCACGTGGGTATTGGAGAACATGGTGGTATAGGGCGTGTAGAAGGTCCACCCCGTATCCACGCCCCCGGCGATCAGGGTGATGATGACGAACAGGCCTCCCAGGCTGTACACATACCAGCTGGCCAGATTGAGCCGGGGAAAGGCCACGTCCCTGGCGCCGATCATCAGCGGCAGGAGAAAGTTGCCGAAGGTGGCCGGGATGGAGGGGATGAGGAAGAACCACACCATGACCACACCGTGCACGGTGAACAGCTTGTTATAGGTGTCGGCCTCCAGCAGGTCTCCCGCAGGGGTCAGCAGCTCGACGCGCATGATGGCCGCGGCCACGGCCGCGATGAAGAAAAAGAAGGTAATGGAGACCACATAGAGCAGGCCGATGCGTTTGTGGTCGTGGGTGGTGAGCCACGAGCGCAAGGTATACGACACGTCGATGTAGCTGGGCTCGGGCGCGGCGGCGATGGTACTCATGGCGCGGCCTCCTCCCGATCCGCCAGGGAACGGATGTAGGCCACCAGCGCGAGGATCTCCTCCTCGTCGAGCTGGCCCTGGTAGGAAGGCATGATGGGCGGGTAGCCGGCGACCACCTCGCTGGCCGGCCGCAGGATTGAATCGCGGATATAGCCCTCGTCCACCATCACCGTGCCCCCGTCTTCCAGGGATGCCCGGCGGCCATAGATCCCGGCCAGGCCGGGCGCATGCACCGTGGCGCTCTCGCCATGGCAGCCACTGCAACCGTGGCGCCGGTACACCACCTCGCCCTGCTGGGCCAGGGTGCCGGCCCCGGGGTTGCGTTCCAGCCATTGGTCGTAGTCCTGGGGGGCCATCACCACCACCCGTCCCGTCATCCCGGAGTGGTCGGTGCCGCAGAATTCGGCGCACAGCAGCGGGTACTCGCCTTCGCGGCTGGGTTCGAACCACAGCGTGGTGTAACGCCCGGGCAGGACATCCTGTTTGACCCTGAAGGCAGGCACGAAGAGGCTGTGAATGACGTCCTGAGAGGTCATCACCAGCTTTATGGGCCGGCCCACGGGCACATGCAGTTCGTTGATCTCCCGCTGTCCTCCGGGATGCTGCACCTTCCACATCCACTGCTTGGCCACCACATTGATGGCCAGGGCGTCCGCGGGCGGCGAGCGCAGCTCCAGGTAGAGCATCGCAGCCCACACGAAGATGATCAGGAACACCACCAGGGGGACGGTGATCCACACCACCTCCAGTGTCCGGCTGCGGCTCGGCGCCGGGCCGCGGGCCGCCGGCGACCCACGCCGGTAGCGGAAGGCAAACCATACAATGACCGCCATGATGCCCCCCACCACCAGCACCGAGACCAGGGTCAGAGCGAGCAACAGGGCGTCGATGCGGCCCGCCATGATACTGGCGTCCGGGAAGTATCCTGCGAGATCGCTCATGGAGAACCCGGCCCCGGCGGCCGTTCCGCGGTCCGTACCTCCCGGCGCCGGCTCAGCACCACGAAGCCCACGAGCGCGCCCAGGGTCAGCGCCCCACCGCCGCGCAGCAGATTCATGATCAGTAAGCCGTATTGCCCAGTGGTGGGATCGTAGTGGTAACAAAGCAGCAGCAACTGGTCCACGGGTGAGCCGATTTGCCCGTCGGAAGACTCCACCAGCGACAGGCGCAGATCGGTACGCGGGTAGCGCACGCCGAACAGGTATCGCGACACCACCCCCCGCGCCGTGGCCACCACCACACCCGAGGCATGGGCGTACTCGTCCATCTCCGGGTCGTAGACGTAGCGGAATCCCACCGCGTCGGCGACCCGGCCGATGCTGTCCTCGGTCCCCGTCAGGAAGTGCCACCCCCCCTCCGCGCCCGGACGGCCGTAGGCCTTTACGTAGCCGTCCCGCGTGCGTCTCGCCACCGCCGGCCCCTCATGGGGATCGATGCTCAAAGCCACCACGTCGAAATCCCGACCCACCTCCAGGGCCAGGGGCTTGAGGCTCTCCAGCAGACCACGCCACGCCACCCCGCAGAGGTTCGGGCACTCGAAATATCCCAGCACCAGCAGCACCGGGCGCTTGCCGAAGTAGTCCCCCAGTCTGACGCTCCGGCCGGCGGCATCACGCAGGCGGGCATCCAGCGGCAGGGCGGCCCCCAGATGCTGGTCGAATCCCACCTTCTGGAACAGCCCCTGGGGCGTGGCCGCCGCCGGTCCGGCGAGCAGAGTCATCACCAGGACAAGCCCCAGAACGGCCATGGGCCAGCCGGAGCGGTTCATGGCGCCGCCTCCCGGGACAAGCCCATACCCTCAATCTTGATCTGCACCGCGCGCGCCACCGGGATGTGGGCGATACCCGCCTCGCGATCTATCCAGCCATAGCCTTCCAGGCGGCGCTTCTGGGCCGCCCGGTAGTCGGCCAGATTGGTGACCGGATGGGCCAGCAGCCGGGGGCCCGGCGGGGCCTGGGCCGGCGCGACGGCCTGCTCCCGATGCCAGGGCAGCACCACCAGCATCACCACCGCCAGCACCAGCAGCAGGCCGAGGGCGACCTTCAGTAGCGCCATCCCCCTGACCTCGCTGCGGTCGTAGGCCGGCCCATCCCTATTCATGGATTCATCCGCCATCGGCTGTCCCCTGGCCGAACGACCCCGCAGCCATCGCGGCGCCAGGCAGGCGCCACAGGAAAAGGCCCAGCCACAGCCCGCCCACACCCAGGAACAGCAGGGCATCGGCCGTCTCCACCCGGGCGGCCTGGGGACGCAGGGTGGGCAAAGTCAGCCACAGGGCATAAAGGGCCTGGCCCAGGAGGACCAGCCCGGCCACTAGCCCCAGGGTCCGCGGCGAGCGCTTGGCCCGGCGCGAGAGCAGCAACGGCAGGGGCGCGAGCAGATGCAGGCCCACCACCGCCAGGCCCA
>JAABTG010000255.1 GCA_011389995.1 Thiotrichales bacterium | reverse complement strand
TTGAAGAACCAGGAGCCGCCGCGCAACACCCGGGCGGCCTCCCCATCGATTTCGGTCCGCTCTGGCTTTCCACACTCGCTCAGACACCATTCCAAGACATTACCGGCAAAATCCAACACCCCCTCGGGCGATGCCCCCTGTGGATACAGACCGACCGCCGAGGTCGCCTGCAAGTTATGCGTACCGGCGTCGCCCCATGTCTCATTAATGTTGGCATACCCTTCCCGATAGCCATCACCCCAGGGATACCCCCGCCCATCGGTCCCCCGAGCAGCCCGTTCCCACTCCTCTTCGGTGGGCAGCCGAATCCCCTCGCCCCGCTGCTCTGAAAGCCAGCGGCAGAAGGCCATCGCCTCATACCAGGAGACGGTCTCCCTTGGCCGGTTGGGTTCGTTCCAGGAGGGGGCATCGGGTGACTCTACGCGTTCCGCCAATCCCTGCCACCAGCGATCCTCCCGGTAGCCGCCGGCATCGATAAAGGCCTGAAACTGGGCGTTGGTCACCGGGTAACGGGCGATGCGGAAGGATTCCACTCGGCGTTTTTTCTTTGCCTCTCCATAGAGAAACTCCCCACCCGGGATTTCCACCCAGTCGATGTCGGGCAGGCCCTGTTCATCCAGGCCAATGCCCTTGCGATCATCCAGCCCGAAGCGCCCGAGCGCCAGTGCGATGGGATTGCGGGCCTCGGGGGCCTCTTCCCACTGTTCGCCTTGCGGATCGATACGGGGCGCCCAACGGCCTTTGAGATCGAGTTGCCCGACCTCCCCGGACGTCGGCCAGCGGCAACCGCTCTCGTCCAGGCATTGCAACAACACGGCCGGCTGGGCGTCGGCCAGCCAGTCGATCAGGGGGAGTGGCTCATCCGGATTCAGCCCGGCCATGAAGACGGTCGCCTCTTCCCAGCCGGTGCGCTCCCACCAGCGTTCGGGGGGCCAGAGTTCTGTCGCTTCCACGCCCATCCGGATAACCCCTTGCAGACCCAGGGCCGTAAAATACTCCTGAAGCAATTGGTGACTAAAGCGGACCGTCTCGTCCGCCTCCAGCAGGTTGGCCGCCCTTGCCAGTTCCAGTTGCTCCGGGCTCAGGAGGTCGTTCAACTCGAACCTCGGCAGGGAGAGCTGAACATTGTCCGGCCCGCCGCTTTCGGTTTGCAGGGTCCAGGCGAGGCGCCCCAAGGCCGATTCCAGCCCTTCCAGACCGGGGTGGGCGAGCCCGCCGTTGGCCGCACGATGGCGGCAATCCTCCCGTGCCGTCAGCACCCGCACGAAGTCGCCGAAGAGGGCGGCGCGGTTGGCGGGCAGGGGCCGGTCGCCGTCGCTGGCGATATTGACCATCATGGTGAGCAGGTAGGGGTTGGCGGCGAGGCGCAGCAGGCTGCGGGGATCCTCTCGCGAATGCCGCCAATCCTCGTGGGCCCGATGGAAGCCAATCTGCTTGTAGAGCTCTGGCAGTTCCTCTTTCAGGTCCTCCACGGTCCAGAAGCGCTCGAATCCGATTCCGTTTTCCTCCCATATCCGCCAAGCGGCCCGCACGCCCGGTCCCCCGGCCAGGTGCCAGAAGAGATTCTCACCCCGCCGCTGGCCGTTCCGCGGGTCCAGCGCCTCCATATAGCGGGTGATGAAGGCGCGAATGCGCGGCGGATCCAGGGGGCGGATATCCAGGGTGTCGAGTTCCAGGTGCAGGTCGCCTACGAAGTCGTTGCGCCGGCAGCTCGCCGCCAGGGCGGGCAGGCGGGCGTCGTCGGCGAGGCGGCGGATGGCGACCATCTTGTCCTTCCGCTGGGCGGTGGGGAGTTCGTTGAGGCCGTCGAGTAGCAGAAACAACCGGCCCTCTTCCAGAAGCATCGGCCAGTGACGGTGCAGCACGCCGCAGTGGCGGGCGATGAAGTCATCCAGCGGCTGGTCGGCGTCCACCCACTCCTTGAGGGGGACGAACAGGGGCAGGGGAACGGCGGGGGCGTCCAGCGCCTTGCGGGCCTGCTCGGCGGCGATGCGCCACAGGGCGAAGGTCTTGCCGGCCCCAGGCTCTCCCAGCACCGCCAGCCGGTCGGCCTTGCGCAGGGCCTTGAGTACGTCGTCGAAGCGCTCGGGCTCGCCGCCCGAGGCCCGCTCCCGGCGGGTCGCACATTGCGACAGCTCGAATTCCACCGGCATCAAGGCCTCGGGCAGCACCTGCCGCAGGCTGCGCGGGTGGCAGACCTCGCCCGAGAGCGGCGTATAGATCCGCTCCACCCGCTCCAGCGCCCGCCGATAGAGCAGTTCCTGTAGGTAGGCCGTCTCCAGCCTGCGCCGCGGGCCGCTCCCCCCTTCCAGCCAGCGGATCAAGCGCCCCCAGGGATTCGGGTCGTCGCCGGAGAAGTCCACCCATTGCAGGCTCTCGGCGCCGGGCAGGGGGTTCACATCCTCCGCCACCCGCACGGGGATCACCGGCACCCCGGCGCCCAGGGCATGGGTAATCTCCTCGTTGACCCAATGGCTCTCATGCACCCCGGGCGAGAGCACCGAAAGGAGATGGCTGGAGGCATCGATGGCCGCCGGGATCTGGCGGTTCCACTGGCCTTGGTGGTCGATGTCCTCTTCGTCCCGCCAACAGGCGAAGCCCTCCGCCTCCAGGCGTTTTTGCAGCCGGCGGGCCCACTCCTGGCCGATGCCGTCCTTGCGGGCGTAGCTGATGAAGAGGTGGCGGGGGTTCGATTGATTCATGTCCTGCGCCGCGACCCCGTGGTTTAGCGGGTTTCAGTCTGCGTGGCGGCAAAAGGGATTGCGTCATCCGTTAGCCGATTGATCACCGCCAGGTCATCCGCAACCCCCTTCGCCAGGGACGCCCATTGGGCCGAGCACGCCTCAAGCTCTCCCCAGCCCGCCTCCTGAGAGCCGCCAAGCCAGCGCTGCAATCCCGGCGTAAACCGAACCACGAAAGGCTG
>JAABTG010000254.1 GCA_011389995.1 Thiotrichales bacterium | reverse complement strand
GCAATCAGGAAATCATGGCCGCATTCGTCGCAGCGCGCCCTGGCAAAGCCGTAAGCCAGGATGCCGCACTCCAGAAAAATCCGCCGGGAGCGGATTTTCGCGCTAGCCCCCAGGGAAGGGGGTGAGCTCCATGGACGGGGCGAGCAAATCGGCGTAGTTCCCTTTCGGCGTGAGGGGAGACGCGCTCCTGTTCCCAGTCGTCAGAGCACAGGGCAAGGAAGGTCTCCAGGTGGTTTTGCACCACCCGATACAGCGGTGTGTCGGCGGGCCGACGCGCTCGGTAGGGGGCCAGGACGCATCCCGGCGGTTGGGCGGCCATTGGCGAGTCCAGGGTGAAATGCGGATACTGTAAATATAGACAGTATTCGCGCGTTCCGCCCTCCGTCGCCGCGCCATCCCCGCCACGATGCGCGATAATCCGCCGCTTGGCCTACCGTGCCAGCCGGGCCAGATTCGAGGCCGCGCAATCTCAGGTTGCCGATTCAGAGCCTGAGCCGTACGACAAACTCAGATCGTAGCCAATCTCCGGTGGTCCCGGATATCGCATTGCACGCCATTCCTGGTCCAAACCCAGCCCCGGGGGCCCGAGGCCTTGCCGTCAGCCGTTTTCCAGCGGCATGGGCAATTCGAAGCCGTGTTCCTTCATCAGCGCATGACGCTGTGCGGTCTTAAATCCTAGGCTACCATCTCGGCGCACATCTCCCGGGCGGTGATTTGCCCGCAGCATGGCGTCGGGCCTTGATCATCGTTCCGGCCACCCTGTGCGTCCAGGGCTAGCGGTTGCTCGTAAGCCTCTGATTTCACGGGGCGCTCTTCACAATATCCATGCGCGTGCAGAGGTATTGTCCGGAACTATGATCAAGGCCTGGCGTCGTCCCAGACGCCGGAGCCCAGGGCCTTGCCGGTGGCCTTGGCTTCGAGGATGAAACAGCCGCGGCGATAGCAGTCGATAAAGCCGCGGTTGGTGCTGCCGTCGGGGTTGTGGTAGGTGACCCGGCGCTCGAAGACGTAGGCGTTCTCGGCGTTGTCCTCACGGGCCGGGTCCGGTCGCGGGCCTCGCGCAGCTCGGCGACGAACAGCTGGTGATTGGCGCGCTCGGTGCCGTCGACTGGACCCCAGCGGGCGATGAAGGCCGCGATGGGCGCAGGGACTGAGTGTTCTTGTGGTTTCGACATGGCTCCTCTCCTCCGTGGAACGGGGAAGATCTTACCATGCCGATGGGCGTCGATCACGGCGTTGGAGGCATCAATGAAGACACCCGTTTCAGTGCGATTATTGCCTCAGGTTGGCGAGCCGCTCGACCTGGGTCGGTTGTGACCCCTTTATTCCAAAGTCGGCAAGGAGTGGCAGTCCTTGAAGGACTGCCACTCCTGGAGAGCTATACAAGCGCCACTGGCGTCTTCCCTGCCTAAGACACCGTCACACATTCTTCCGCCCTCCTCGCGCGGCCCCATGCCTGAGCAAGCTTTCCGCCGGTATTCCAAAGGCCTCATGCAACCCCTCAATCATCCTCAAGGTCAAGGGTCTCTTGCGAGCCAGGATCTCGTAAACACGATTTCTGCGACCAATCGCCGGGACCAGATCATCCACGGTTAGCCCCTGCTGCTCCATGCGAAACTTGATCGCCTCTACAGGGTCGGGAAAATCCACTGGGTAATGACGCCGCTCGTAGGCCTCAATCAGCGTCACCAATACATCGAGTCGGTCCCCTTCCGGGCTGCCGGCCTCCGCCGACATCAAGCCCTCGATCTCTTTCAGGGTCGCCTGATAGTCGGATTCCGTCTTAATCGGACGAATTTCCATCATACACCTCAAATATTCTGGGCATCGATTGCGTCATACTGCTTGTGGGTCCCGAAAAACCGGATATACACTACACGGTACGCATAGTTGATCCAGACCACCAGCCGATACTTATTCCCGGCAATGTTGAACACCACCCGGCCATCCCTGAGGATGCTGGCACTAGAAAACTGCCCCTTGACCTCATTCAGCGTCGCCCAATCCGCCCTCAGCACCTCCCGGTACCAAGCCATCACCGGTTCAATCGAGTCGGCGTACGCAGGAGAGCTTGTCCAGAATGCTCTCAGGGTGGAAAGGGCGATAATGCGCATGAGGGAAGTGTAGTACCGTTATGGGACTGACGCAATATCGACGACGACATCGCCAAAGCATAGCAGTATGTGATGCGCATGAAACCAGAGTCAGCGGGCGTTAGAGCGCGCTCGCAAATACGGGGCCATAGCAAATACGGGGCAAGGGGTTTGTAGGTGTCCCCTAGTTTTTGTTAGCCCCGCCCTTGCAGGTACTGCGCGGTTTGAGATGTCGCTTTTGTTCGCGGATTCTCCAATGGTTGAAATCGCGCGCGGGGCGTAACGCACCATTTGCCGCAATGTTTGGGTGGGGATGGTGCGTTACGGCGCGCGGAGGGTTTCGTGCAAGGTTCAAGGTCCGTGCCGGCGCGCCTAACGCACCCTACGCTCTACGCTCTATAGTATAGCCCCTTTACCATTGTTGGAGAATATGTGACGGGCAGGTTCCAGCACGCCTGCGCCAAAGCAGCGAAAAACAACGTGGAGGTTGAGCCTTTAGGCGGGCCCTGGGCGGAACGGCGCCGGCCAAGGCCTCAGCCTCCTCGCTCAGACACGGCCGGACTAAAGTCCGGACTCCGGCTTCAGTCAGCGCGGAACCCCGGAACCCAAATCAGAGGCCGAGGGATAATGAAACGCCAGGGAAACCCGCTTCGGGCGGCAGCGCCGCCCAGATGGGGCGCCAGGCACAACGACTTGTTGGAATATAAAACTTAACCCCGTTCACTGTCACTGGATCAATGAGGGCCGAAAAC
Source organism: Thiotrichales bacterium (assembly GCA_011389995.1). Lineage (GTDB taxonomy): Bacteria > Pseudomonadota > Gammaproteobacteria > JAABTG01 > JAABTG01 > JAABTG01. Next base: position 117 of record JAABTG010000254.1, on the reverse strand, counting down.
TGATTAATCGCCAAACCAGTTTTCGATCTGAAGCTCACAAAACCCTTCAAAGTCGGAAATATTTCTCGTAACAAGAATCAAATTATTGGTTCTGGCAATGGCAGCGATTTGGCTGTC
>JAABTG010000253.1 GCA_011389995.1 Thiotrichales bacterium | reverse complement strand
AGGTTCGGGGGAACGTCTCTATGGTGGCCCGGCCCGTTAAACAATCCCGGTGCGCCGTCGTCCGCCGCTGCGTCTTTAACCGCCTGGTCTTCCATATCTGGCGGACAACTACACCCGAGCCGTCTTCTCTTCAAGAGGCCTATCACAGGGCCCCCATGGCGACGGCTGCTTGGGGCCTTAAACAATGACTCTCTCTCTGCCTGCTTTTCGGGGAGCCCCGGAGCGGTGTTGCCTGATCCGTGGGTCGGAGTATCTCGAGCCTTTATCGTTGATTTTAAGAGTGGGCCACGGGGCAAGACCTGTTGAGCCGCATCCGCGAATTCGTGGATTTCGAGGCACAGGCCTGTTGCTGGTAATGGATATCTGAAGAACCAACCGGGCTTAAGAGATGACCCAAGCACATTACGAAACGGCGCCTGAAGACCGCATTTCCCTGGGACAAAAGGTCGCCTTCGGCGTCGGCATGCTGGGCAACCAGATGTTTCCGGCCGCCTTGTCCATCTTCATGGTGGTGTTGGTGAAGGGGCTGGGTATGGACCCCATGTTGTGGGGGATCCTGTTCTTCCTGCCGCGACTCATGGACGCCGTCACAGACCCGGTCATGGGCTTCATCTCGGACAACACCCGCTCGCGCTGGGGACGGCGCAAACCCTATATCTTCATCGGCTCCGTGGTGACCGGACTCAGCTTCATCGCCATGTGGCAGATCTATCCGGAGAACTCCGAGCTCTATAACTTCACCTATTTCCTGCTGGTCTCCATGGTCTTCTACCTCGGGCTCACGGTGTTCGCCACGCCTTACGTGGCCATGGGCTACGAGACCAGCAACGATTACCATGAACGCACACGCCTGATGGCCGTCGCCCAATGGATCGGCCAATGGGCCTGGGTGATCGTGCCCTGGTTCTGGGTATTGATCTACGACCCGGAGCTTTTCCCCTCGCCCGACGCCGCGGCACGGGAACTCTCCATCTGGGTGGGACTGTTCTGCCTCGCCCTCACCATGACCCCGGCCCTGTTCTGCAGGACCCAGGTGGTGGATGAAGGCAGGCTCAAGGAGTTGTCGCGTGCCAGGCTGGCGGAAAACCTGCGCAGCTTCGTCGACGACTTCGTCGAGGCGTTCAAGTGCGTGCCTTTCCGCCGTTTGTGTATCAGCACGTTCTTCGTTTTCAACGCGTTCAATACCGTCGCCGGTTTTTCCTTCTTCATCATTGTCTACTACATATTCAACGGCGACGCGGCAGCCGCGGGCACCTGGCCGGCCTGGTTCGGCTCCGCGAGCGCGCTGTGTACCAGCTTCCTGGTGATCCCGGTGATTACGTACCTCTCCCACCGGCTGGGAAAACGCACCACCTTCATGCTGTCCCAGGGGATCTCACTGGTGGGCTATGCCTCCTTCTGGTGGTGTTTCGATCCTTCCAACCCCTACCTGATGCTGATACCGCTGCCCCTGTTCGCGTTCGGTATCGGCTCGCTGTTCACCCTCATGATGTCCATGACCGCGGACGTCTGTGACCTCAACGAATTGAACACCGGGTCGCGCAGCGAGGGCGTGTTCGGGGCCATCTACTGGTGGATGGTGAAGTTCGGCTTCGCCATCGCGGGCCTGCTGAGTGGAACCATCCTCGCCCTGGTGGGTTTCGACCAGGAGGTGGCCGCGCAGACCCCGGACACCCTGGAGAGGCTCAAGCTGGCCTACATCGCTGTACCCATCAGTGGAACCCTCATCGCCATGGCCTTCATGGCCCGGTACGACCTGTCCGAGGAAAAGGCCTATGCCATACGCAAGGCCCTGGAGGCACGCCGCGGCGGGCGCGCGGCAGCGGCCTGACGTAACGGATTCCGGGACACGGGCCGGGGGCGGAAGGCCCCCATTGTCCGGTCCGATAAGAGGATCAGCTGCGGGCTCGCCCTACGCGGTAATCCTGGGCCCGGAACACCGTCCCTGATTCGCCACCCTCATCCAGCAGGGCCGGCACGAGGGCCCCCGGCAGGACCGTTTCAACCTCATAATCGGCACCCGGTCCGCCGAGGTCGGTCTTGAGCCAGCCGGGGTCCAGGGCATTGACGAGCACATTGGAGCCCCGCAGCTCGGCCGCCAGGTCTGCCGTGTATTTCTCCACGGCCGCCTTGCTGACACTGTACGGGGCAAGCTGAGGGATATCCTTTATTCCCGATGAGACATTGATGACCCGGCCGAAATTCCTGCTCCACATCCCCGGCACCAGCGCCCGGCAAAGCTCCACCAGGCCGAACAGGTTCACCGCAAATGTCTGCTGCCAATCGGCCTCCGAAATGTCCCAAAGCTCCTTCCATGGGCTCATTATCGCCGCGTTGTTGTACAGGATATCGACCTGGTTTGGCCCCTCCCTTACCCCCTGCACAATGGCCGATCTTCCCTCTGCAGTACCGACGTCACCGGCCACGCGATGGATATTCACCGAGGCCGCGGAGAGTAGCGCCATGGTCTGGTCAAGATGCTCGACCCGGCGTGCATGGAGGATCACATGGCAGCCCCCGGCGGCCAGTCCCATTGCAATCTGCTGACCGATGCCACGGCTGGAGCCGGTGATCAACGCCCATTTTCCGTCCACTGAGGCCATTTTCTGCAACTCCCGAGTGCTAAAAAAATTCAAATGCGGCTAATGATGGCCATGTATCGACCGCCGGCCGGCCGTCGCCCCGATGTCTGGAGTCACGCCCAGGGTATCGCGGCGCGGGGCTTTTGGAGGCGGCAAAGGATTCCCGGTCAGGGATCTCGCGGGGGAGGCCGCCGTGCATCGGGCCGTACGCTGCAGATGGAAGTGGGGGAGCGGTGTTTCGAGCCGGGCCTGGCGCCGGGGTTACCGCAGAGGCCTTCCATGAACCGGTGCGTGGCAACAGTGCTGACTCGTGGGCCGGGGCAGCAGGCCTGGCCGTGAGGGCCGCGGCCGAGCGTGCCACCCCGCTGTGGGGATCGGGAAGCCG
>JAABTG010000252.1 GCA_011389995.1 Thiotrichales bacterium | reverse complement strand
ATGTTATGGGGGCCGGGGGCCGGGGGCCGGGGGCCGGTAGGACCGACCGCCGTGCCCGGTGGCGTGGTTCGGGAGTAAGGAAAAAGATGAATTGACCTATTGGCGCCCCCCGGATGACATATCCGGGGAGCACCTTATGGGCCGCCGTGAGGGGGGAGCGACCATGACAGGTGAGACCACGGACGCGGGGGGGCTGCGCCGGCGCGTGGGCCTGGTGCTGGGGCCGGCGCTTTTCGTCCTGCTGCTGGCCCTGCCGGTGCCCGAGGGCATGTCCCCCGAGGCCATGAAGGTGGCGGCGGTGACGGTGCTCATGGCCACCTTCTGGATCACCGAGGCCATCCCCATCCCCGCCACCGCCCTGTTTCCCATCGCCCTGTTTCCGCTGCTGGCGGTGATGCCCACGGCCCAGGTCACCGCAGCCTACGGCAACCATCTCATCTACCTGTTCCTGGGCGGCTTCTTCATCGCCATGGCCATCGAGCGCTGGCAACTCCACAAACGTATCGCGCTGCATACGGTGCGCATCGTCGGCACCACCCCCAACCGGGTGGTGCTGGGCTTCATGCTGGCCACCGCCTTCCTGTCGGCGTGGATCAGCAACACCGCCACCGCCATGATCATGGTGACCATCGCCCTGGCGGTGCTGCGCCAGGTATCGGGGGTGGCCGAGGGCGAGTCCTTGAGGCCCAGCCGTTTCGGCGCCACCCTCATGCTCAGTATCGCCTACGCCGCCTCCATCGGCGGCGTCGCCACCCTCATCGGCACGCCGCCCAACGCCATCCTGGCAGGGGTGGTGGAGCAGCGTTACGGCATCCAGATCGGCTTCGCCCACTGGATGGCCTTCGGCGTGCCCCTGTCCCTGCTGATGCTGGTGGTGGCCTGGTTCTACCTCACCCGTTTCGTCAAGGGCGAGGTGACGGGCGACGCCTTCTTCGGCCGCGAGACCCTGCATCAGGAACTGGCGGCCCTGGGGCCCATGACGCTGCAGGAACGGCGGGTGCTGATGGTGTTCGGGGCGGTGGTGCTGGCGTGGCTCACCCGCGGGGCCATCGACTACGCGCCCCTGCGCTTCATCACCGACTCCAGCGTCGCCATCACCGGCGCCGTGCTGCTGTTCATCATCCCCTCGGGGCGCCGTCCCGGCGAGCCCCTGCTGGACTGGGCCAGCGCCGTGCGCATCCCCTGGGACATCATCATCCTGTTCGGCGGCGGTTTCGCCCTGGCCGCCGGTTTCGCCGCCAGCGGCCTGACGGAGTGGATGGGTGCCCAGCTCTCCTTTCTGGCGGGCACCCCCCTGTGGGTCACGGTGCTGGCCGCCGTGAGCCTGGTGATCTTCCTCACGGAGGTGACCTCCAACACCGCCACCGCCTCCCTGTTGCTGCCGGTGCTGGCGGGCTTCGCCATGGCCATGAACATCCATCCCCTATTCCTCATGGTGGCGGCGGCGCTGTCGGCCTCCTTCGCCTTCATGCTGCCGGTGGCCACCCCGCCCAACGCCATCGCCTTCTCCAGCCGCCAGTTCTCCATCCCCGAGATGGCCCGCGCCGGCGTGTGGATGAACCTGGTGGGCATGGCGATGATCACCCTGTTCGTGACCCTCGTCCTGCCCCTGGTGTGGACCCTGGAGTGAAGGCCTCAGCCCGTAACGGTAGTGCCGCCGGGACGGGGGATGGCGGCGGGACAGCATTCCTCGTAGCCGGGCACTCCGTCGCGGCGCTCGTACCAGCCCTGGGTGGCGTTGACCACCTTCACCGCCAGCAGCATCACCGGCACCTCGATGAGCACCCCCACCACGGTGGCCAGGGCGGCGCCCGACTCGAAGCCGAACAGCACGATGGCGGTAGCCACCGCCAGCTCGAAGAAATTGCTGGCGCCGATGAGGGCCGAGGGTCCGGCCACGCAGTGGGGCGAGCGCACGGCGCGGTTGAGCAGGTAGGCCAGGCCCGAGTTGAAGAACACCTGGATGAGGATGGGCACGGCCAGCAGGGCGATGATCAGCGGCTGACTGATGATCTGCTCGCCCTGGAAGCCGAACAGCAGCACCAGGGTGGCCAGCAGCGCCGCCAGGGATACCGGATGCATGCGGTCCAGCACCCGCTGCAGGCGCAGGTAGCCGTGCTCGCCCGCCAGCAGCCAGCGCCGCCACAGGTTGGCGATGATGAGGGGCACCACGATGTAGAGCACCACCGACAGCAGCAGGGTGTTCCAGGGCACGCTGATGGCGGACAGCCCCAGCAGCAGCCCCACCACCGGCGCGAAGGCGAAGATCATGATGACGTCGTTCAGCGCCACCTGGGTGAGGGTGAAGTGGGGCTCGCCCCGGGACAGGTGGCTCCACACGAACACCATGGCGGTGCAGGGGGCGGCGGCGAGGATGATGAGCCCGGCGATATAGGATTCGATCTGCTCCGCCGGCAGCCAGTCCCGGAACAGCCAGCCGATGAAGAACCAGGCCAGCAGGGCCATGGAAAAGGGCTTGACGCCCCAGTTGACGAACAGGGTCACGCCCACCCCGGGTAAGTGCCGGCGCACACCGGCCAGGGCCCGCAGGTCGATCTTGAGGAGCATGGGGATGATCATCAGCCAGATGAGCACCGCCACGGGCAGGTTGACCCGGGCCACCTCCATGGCGCCCACCACCTGGAACGCGCCCTGGAAGAAATGCCCGAGGCCGATGCCGACGAGTATGCACAGGAACACCCAGGCGGTGAGGTAGCGCTCAAAGAAGCCCATGGGCGCGCCGGCGGCCTTCTTGCCGGTGACTTCGCATTGGGTGCTCATGGTGTCAGCTCCTCTGGGTTCGGGTTGGTTACCCGGGTCAGGCGCAGCAACGGCGGGGTGGGCGCTCCGCCATGGTGGCCAGGGCCGCCTGGTCATCCTTGAACGGGGCTTGACTCGCCAGGCCCGTTGCCCCATCGGCCACCACGGACCCGGCCCACTGGGGCAGCCCCGGATGGAGTCGGTAATGGACCCACAG
>JAABTG010000251.1 GCA_011389995.1 Thiotrichales bacterium | reverse complement strand
CCGGGGCGTGGGGGTCCTCAACCAGCAGCAGGCCCTGGAGTGGGGCGTCACGGGGCCGAACCTGCGGGCCACCGGCCTGCCCTTCGACGTGCGCCGGGACGACCCTTATCTGGTGTACGACCAGATCCCCTTCGAGGTGGCCACGGAGCACGCCGGCGACGCCTGGGCGCGCACCCTGGTGCGCCGCCGCGAACTGGTGCAGGCCATCCACATCCTGCGCCACGTGGCCGAGCGCCTGCCCGGCGTGCCGGGCCCCATCCGCGCCCCCATCCCCAACCCCCTGGCCTGGAACGTGCCCGCGGGGGATGCCTACGTGCGGGTGGAATCGTCCAAGGGCGAACTCGCCTGGTACGTGGTGTCCGACGGCGGCGCCAAGCCCTACCGCACCCACGTGCGCGGACCCTCGTCCATGCATGCCGTACAAGTGCTGGAACGGCTGGTGACCGGCTGCCGGTTGGAGGACGTGGCTCAGATTATGTTTTCGTTGGACGCCTGTCCTCCGGAAGTGGACCGCTGAGCCGGCAGCCGGCCACCAGCCGTTCAATTTTGAATTATGAATTTTGAATTGGAACAGCAGGAAGCTGATGGATGGACAGGGAGAATGTGGTCCGGGAGAAGAGTTTTGGGCTGGCCGTGCGGATTGTGAAGATGAGCCAATATCTTCAGAAGGAGCGCTCGGAGTATGTGTTGTCCAGGCAGGTCGTTCGGTCAGGGACGAGCATTGGCGCAAACATTGAAGAAGCGCTGGCGGCTCAATCGAGGAGGGACTTCGCGGCGAAGATGGCCATCGCCTCGAAGGAGTCCCGCGAAACGCTTTACTGGTTACGGCTCCTGAAGGAAACAGGCTATATCAGGCCAGATGCGGCTCAGTCCATCCAGAAGGACTGTGAAGAGGTAACCCGCCTTCTGACGTCAATCGTGAAATCGGCGCAAGAGAATCAGTAGATGTCCAAGCCAATTCAAAATTCAAAAATGCGGAAACGAGTTACCTTGAAAGCGGTGCCGCGCCTCTCCGTCGAACGTGATTACGAACAATTGCCCCGCTTGTCGACCTCCATCGTCAAGTCGCCCCAAGAGAAGCAGTAGATGTCCAAGTCAATTCAAAATTCAAAATTCAAAATTCAAAATTCGGGCGGCCCTGCCCGCGAGATCGATCCCGATACCAAGGGCTCGATCCTTAACCCGCTGCGCGCCCTCCAGTTCTTCACCCGCGAGCCCGTAACCGAGCCTTTGGGCCCAAGGGTGGCCGCCATGCGCTACCGGGGCTTTCACCTCAACGACTGGGAGGCCTGCATCGGCTGCTCCACCTGCCAGAAGGTGTGCGACAACGCGGCCATCACCATGGTGCGGGTGCCGGGCCTGCCGGAGGACCCCCTGAACGGCGTGCGCAACCTGCGCCCGGCCATCGACTACGGCCGCTGCTGCTGGTGTGCCCTGTGCGTGGATCTCTGCCCCACGGGCTCCATCCGCCTGTCCCGGGAGTACGTCCACACCTGCACCGACGAGGAGCTGTCCAGCTACTTCATCCTGCCGGACCCCAGGGGGATCCATAACGAATACTACGGCGAGGGCTGGACCCAGACCGCCGAGAACGACCTGGTGGACCCCAACCGCCAGGCCATGGCCGAGCGGCCCGCCGCCGAGCGGGTGGACGACTTCGAGGAGATCGTCGAAGGCTACGACCTCCAGCAGGCCATCGTGGAGGCCTCGCGCTGCGTGCAGTGCGGCATGTGCCACGACGCCTGCCCGGCCCACATGAACGCCCCGGAGTACATCCGTGCCATCTGGCAGCAGGACCTGGAGGAGGCGGTGCACCAGATCTACCGCACCAACCCCTTCGCCCACACCTGCGGGCGGGTGTGCACCCACCGCTGCGAGACCGCCTGCTCCATCGGCAAGCGCGGTGAGCCCGTGGCCATCCGCTGGCTGAAGCGCTTCGCCATGGACGCCGTGGGGGACGAGCGGGTGCGCTCCATCGTCGCCGAGCGTTTCCCCAGGCAGCCCGCCAGCGGCCGCTCCGTGGGCATCGTGGGGGCGGGGCCGGCGGGCCTCACCGCGGCCTTCGACCTGGCCCGCCACGGCCACCGGGTGGTGGTCTACGAGGCCCTGGACAAGGGCGGCGGCATGGCGCGCTACGGTATCCCCGCTTACCGCATGCCCTACGACCGCCTCGACGCGGATATCGGCGTCATCGAGGCCGTGGGGGTGGAGGTGCGCTACAACACCCGGGTGGGCCGGGACGTGTCCATGGAACAGCTGCGGGACGATCACGATGCCGTGCTGCTGGGGCTGGGCCTGCAATGGGGCCGCTCCACCCGCATCCCCGGCGCCGACCACGCCGACGTGTTGAAGGCCGTCGACCTGCTGCGGCGGGTGACGGAGGAGGACACCTTCGAGGTGCCCCGCCGGGCGGTGGTCATCGGCGGCGGCAACGTGGCCATGGATATCGCCCGCACCCTGGCCCGCCTGCAGCGCCAGCGCCACGGCGAGGTGGCCGTGACCCTGACGGCCCTGGAGGATCTGGACCACTTCCTGGCCGACGCCGACGAGGTGCGGGAGGCGGGGGAGGAGGGCATCGAGATCCTCGACAGCCGCGGCCCCCGGGAGTGCGTGGTGGAAGGGGATACGCTGCGCGGCCTGCGCACCTGGCGGGTGCGCTCCATCTTCGACGCCGACGGCCGCTTCGCCCCCAGCTACGACGAGGCCGACGAACAGTTTCACCCCGGCGATATGATCGTGGAGGCCATCGGCCAGCAGGCGGACACGGCACTGCTGGGGCACGACCTCACGGAGGCCCTGGAATGGGCGCGTGGACGCCTGGCGGTGGATGACGGCTGCCGTACCTCAGAGCCCTGGCTGTGGGCCGCCGGGGACATGGTCCACGGCCCCGACGTCATCCACGCGGTGGCCGACGGCCATCGTGCGGCGGCGGATATCCAGGGCCATTTCGAGGACACGGACCGCAGGAGCAAGGCATCATGACGGAGCACCGCGAAGG
>JAABTG010000250.1 GCA_011389995.1 Thiotrichales bacterium | reverse complement strand
GGCGGCCGCCGTCAGCCATCCACCTTGCGCCTCACGAAGTCGAGGAGGTTGCCCATATTGTCGAAGGTCTCGGCGGTGATCTCGTCGTCCTCGATGGTGATGCCGTAATGGTCCTCCAGGGCGGAAATCACCGACACCACGGCCATGGAATCGAACTCGGGCATGGCGCCGAGCAGGGGCGTGGCCGGCGTGAAGCCCGCCGCCCGATCTTCGACCTGCAGGACCTCGCCGACGATGGCGCTGACCTCTTCGAGGGTAACCATGGGTCATTGTCTCCCGGGAAAAGCGCTCGATTATAGCGCTAATACCGGGATCTTGCGCCGCATGGGCGGCCCCTCGTCATATCTGTCGGGAGTGACGGAAGCCCGTCAGACCAGAACCTCCACGGGGGCCGGGTGGCTCAGGAAGCCGTGGGGACTCGCGGAGAACCCATAGGCGCCGGACTGGTAGATGAGCACCAGGTCACCGGGTATGGCCCGCGGCGCGTCGATTGTATCCGCAAGCCGGTCCAGGGGCGTACAGAGTGGGCCCACCACCGTTACGGTTTCTTGAACGGCATCACCCATTCGGTTGGCGATGACCACCGGGTAGTTCCGGCGCACCACCTGGCCGAGGTTGCCCGAGGCCGCCAGGTGATGGTGCATGCCGCCGTCCGTCACCAGGAACGTCCGCCCCTTGGAGACCTTGCGGTCGATGACCCTGCAGATGTATACGCCCGCCTCCCCCACCAGGTAACGCCCCAACTCCATGATTATTTCGGCATGGGGCAGGTTTTTCTTGACCGCGGGCAGGCGGGCGGCGAGATGGTCGCCGATGGGGCCGGGGTCCAGGGGGGCGTCGCCGGGGAAATAGGGGATGCCCAGGCCGCCGCCGATGTTCAGCCAGCGCACCGGCGCGGGGGCGGCGGCGGCCAGGCGGCAGGCCAGCTCGAGGGTGAGTTCGTGGGCCTCCACGATGGCGTCCGGGCGCAGGTTCTGGGAGCCGGCGTAGATGTGCAGGCCCTGGAAGTCGAGGCCGGTTTCGCCCATGCGCCGCAGCATGGCGGGTACCCGTTCGGCATCCACGCCGAAGGGGCTGGGAACGCCGCCCATCTTCATGCCCGAGCGCTTGAGTTCGAAGTCCGGGTTCACCCGCACCGCCACCCGCGGGCGGATGCCCGTCTCGTCGGCGATGCGGGCCAGGCGCTCCATCTCCCCCTCGGACTCCAGGCTCACCATGACGCCGGCGGCGGTGGCGGCCATCAGTTCATGGTCCCCCTTGCCGGGCCCCGCGAAACTGATGCGGGTGGGCGCCATGCCGGTGTCCAGGGCCACCCGCAGCTCCCCCAGGGAGGCCACGTCCAGGCCGTCCACCATGCCCGCCAGGTGGCACACCACGGCGGGCATGGGGTTGGCCTTGATGGCGTAATGGAGGTGAATTGCCTGGGGCAGGCGGGCCCGCAGCTGGTCCACCCGTGCCGTCATCAGCCGCCGGTCGTAGGCGTAGAACGGCGTCTGGCCCACGCGCCGGGCGAGGCGGGTGACGGGGATGCCGCCGATGAGCACCTCGCCGTGGTCCACCGGGAAGTGGCCCATGGCCGCGTGCCCGGCCTTGTCGGGGCTCGAGGCCATGGTCGTCAGCGGTAGCGGTCTTCGAGCAGCCGCCGGGCCTGCTGAAACGCCGGGTGGTATCGCCTGATGCGATGATAGATGGCCCTCGCCACCTCGTCGTTATAGATATGGGAGGTTTCGTTGCGGTCCTTCAACATGGTCAGCCAGAGGTCGCCATCGTCGATCCAGCCGGCGCGGTAAGCCGCCGTCAGGGCCTCCCGCGGCGTGCCGGTGTCTATACCCTCTTCGAGCAGGGCGCGGCGGAAGGTCTTCCAGAACAGTTCCAGCACGAACTCAAAGCGCTGAATGGTGCCGTCCACCGCCAGGCTGTTGGTCTCCGGCTCCTGCAGGGCCTCCTCCAGGCGCTCCATGCCGCGGCCCAGGTTATCGAGGCTGATGAGGAGCTTTTCCTTGTTATTCGCGGACATACAATAACAGCCCTTCGTCGTCTATGCGCCGGCGCAGGCGCTGGTCGGCCTGGTCCAGGCGCACCAGGTCGAGGTGGAGCAGGGCGCCGAAGTCCTCCTGGGCATCCAGCACGAAGCGGGCCCATGCCGCCTCGGTGGCTCCCGGTGCCTCGATGGCGAGGTCGTAGTCCGAGACCGCCTCGTGGTCGCCCCGGGCCCGGGACCCGAAAAGCACGATCCGCTGAGGGTCGAGCCTGGTGACGGCCTCGTCCACGACGTCCTGCACGAAATGGGGCAGGGCGGTGGCCGCTTTCAAGGCCGAGGGGCGGGTGGTAGCCGCGAGTCGAACAGGCGCACCCGCGCGTCCTTGCCGGCAGGCTCCATCACTATCCGGTGGATGGTCCGGGCCTGGTCCTTCGAGATTCGCATGGGGTCTCCGCGGCCATGGGGTTGTTAATCCGCCAAGCTTCGCCCGTCCCGGGAGCTGACGCAAGCCACGACGGGGGTTGTTTGGGCGTAGGGGATAGCTACATCCTCCCCTCACCCTGGCCCTCTCCCCGAGGGAGAGGGGAGAGTAATCCAAGGAGGCCGCCGCTGCACGGCCAGGACGACCCCACCGCCGTCTCAGGTAAGGTTCCTTCTCCCCCGGGGAGAAGGACAGGATGAGGGGATACTGAGCCGGGGCGGAGCTACCAGCCTGGCTTCGCGCCCCCCTCACCCCGGCCCTCTCCCCCCGCGAGGGGAGAGGGGGAGTAATTTGAGAGGTCGTTTACTTCGAGCATCCTGCCCTCCACCCCATCGGGGCCGCGCTACGCGCGCTCCCAACCGCCGCCGCAGGTAAGGTCCCTTCTCCCCCTGGAGAAGGACAGGATGAGGGGATATGGCGCAGGAATGGAGCTGCCTGCCAAGTCTAGAAACAACCCCTTTGTTACTTTGTTAGTATCAGGTGAACCAGCTGCCACTCAGGCCACCTATGATTTGGGCAACCAGTACAGTCAGGAGCATTGAACTGAGGGTTCCGATGAGGACGTACTCGGCGAAGTTGCGCTCTTCCATCTGACGAAATCT
>JAABTG010000249.1 GCA_011389995.1 Thiotrichales bacterium | reverse complement strand
GAGTTACGGCTGCCCCAGGGGCTCGACGCCGACCGCCTCGCCCTGCTGGACCAGGCGCCGGCTGTCACCAAGGCCGAGGCCGCACGCATCAGCCGCCGCCTGGCCCGCGACCATCCCCAGCTGCCCACTCCCACGCCCGTGGCCGTGGATGATCTCCACGAGCCACCGACGCCGCGGCTCCTGCTCCACTTCGATCCCCAGCGACCCCGGGACGCGGCCATGACTCTCTCTTTCCGCTACGGCGCGTACGATATCCATGGCGATATCCATGGCGATATCCATGGCGATATCCATGGCGACATCCACGGCGATGTCGACGGCGCCGAAACCGAGCGGGTGGTGGTCCGGGAACAGGAGGAGGGGTTGCTGCGCATCCACCGCGACCCCGCCGCCGAGGCCGCGGCGGCGACGGCGCTGCTCGCCGATGGACAGCTGTTGCCGGCCAGGGAAGGGGGACGCTACGCCCTGGGCTTGGCGGAGCCCGGCGCCGGAGGCGCCATGGAGCAGTGGTTCCGGTTCGTGGAGACCGTGGTACCCCAACTCCGGGCCCAGGGTTGGATGGTCGAGGAGGCCTCGGATAATCCGCCGACCCTCAGCCGGGCCGAGGTCATCGACGCGGAGGTGGAGGCGTCGGACAACGACTGGTTCAGCCTGCGCTTCGACCTGGAGGTGGAAGGCCGGCGGCTGCCCCTGCTGCCCCTGGTGAGCGAGCTGCTGGCGGACTATCGGCCCGGGGCGCTGCCCCAGACCCTCTATCTCGATGCCGGTGACGGCCATTACGTCGCCGTGCCCGGCGAGCGCCTGGAGCCGGTGCTGCAGACCATCACGGACCTCTTCGATCGCGACCGGGTCGCCGGCGATGACCTGCGGCTGTCGCGCCTCGACGCCCCGCGCCTGCTGGAGTTGGGGGACACCCGGGTGCGCGGCGGGCGGGCCTTGCAGAAGATGGCCGAGCGGCTGCGGGACTTCGCGGGCATCAAGCCCGTCAAGCCGCCCACCACCTTCCATGGCACCCTGCGCCCTTACCAGCAGCGCGGGCTGGACTGGCTGCAGTTCCTGCGCGAATACGGGCTGGCGGGGATCCTCGCCGACGACATGGGGCTCGGCAAGACGGTGCAGACCCTGGCCCACCTGGCGGTGGAGAAGCGCGCCGGGCGCCTGGGGCGGCCGGCCCTCATCGTCGCCCCCACCAGCCTCATGGGCAACTGGCGGCGCGAGGCGGCGCTGTTCACGCCACGGCTCAAGGTGCTGGTGCTCCACGGCCCCCAGCGCGGGCGGTATTTCGACGCCATCGGCCACCACGACCTGGTGCTCACCACCTACCCGCTGCTGCCCCGGGACCGGGAGGTGCTGCTGGAGCAGCAGTGGCATTACCTGATCCTCGACGAGGCCCAGCACATCAAGAACCCCAAGTCCCAGGCCGCCCAGCTGGTGCGGGCGTTGCAGGCCGACCACCGCCTGTGCCTCACCGGCACCCCCATGGAGAACCACCTGGGGGAGCTGTGGTCCCAGTTCGACTTTCTGCTTCCCGGCTTCCTCGGTGATCAGCAGGGCTTCACCCGCCGCTACCGCAGCCCCATCGAGAAGCAGGGGGATGGCGACAGGCTGGAACGCCTGACCCGGCGCATCGCCCCCTTCATGCTGCGCCGCACCAAGGATCGGGTGGCGGGGGAACTGCCGGGCAAGACCGAGCTGCTGCGCACCGCGCCCCTCGAAGGCCGGCAGGCGGCCCTCTACGAGAGCATCCGCCTGACCATGGAGAAGCGGGTGCGCGAGGCCATCGCGAGCCAAGGCCTGGCGCGCAGCCATATCACCATCCTCGATGCCCTCCTCAAGCTGCGCCAGGTGTGCTGCGACCCGCGCCTGCTGCCGGCAGGCACCAGGGGGGCCAAAGGTGCCGCCTCGGCCAAGCTGCAGATGCTGATGGAGCTGCTGCCGGAGATGCTGGACGAGGGGCGGCGCATCCTGCTGTTCTCCCAGTTCACCACCATGCTGGGGCTCATCGAGAAGGAGCTCCAGGAGCGGGATATCCCCTACGCCAAGCTCACCGGCCAGACCCGCAAACGGGACGCGGCCATCGATGCCTTCCGCGATGGCCAGGTGGACCTCTTCCTCATCAGCCTCAAGGCCGGGGGCACGGGCCTCAACCTCACCGAGGCGGACACCGTGATCCACTATGACCCGTGGTGGAATCCGGCGGTGGAGACCCAGGCCACCGACCGCGCCCACCGCATCGGCCAGCACAAGCCGGTTTTCGTCTACAGGCTCATCACCGAGGGCACGGTGGAGGAGCGCATCCTCGCCCTCCAGGACAGGAAACGGAAACTGGCGGATAACATCTACGGCCAGGGCCGGAAGGGGCAGGACCTGCCCATCGACGCCGCCACCATCGACGCCCTGCTGGCGGGGGATTGAGCCTTGCTAAGCCTCCTGTCGCTGGCCACAATATGACCATTTAGTTGGTCAGATGGGAATCGTCGTCCATGAGCAGCAAGACCTATACCCTCGCAGAAGCTAAAGCGCACCTTAGCGAACTGACGGAACTGGCCGCCGCGGGTGAGACGGTGATTATCACCAAGCGGGGAAAGCCCGTGGCCCGCGTCTCTAAGCCGGAGCCGACCCCCGCGCCGGTGGACCTAGCCACGCTGCGGCGTTTGACGGCGCTTATCCCGCATCAGGATGAGGATGGGGAGACCTTCATGCGCAGGGTCAGGGACGATGAGCGCTACTGATGCAATATCTGGATACGAGCCTGCTGGTGACGGCACTGACTAATGAGGCCCGCACGGGCACCATGCTATCGTTTTCTGGGCCCTCCGGACGCCGGGACAGATGAGTCTTTCCCGGTCGCCGGGTGCCGCCGTGGGCGGCGCACGAATCTGACGAAGAGGTCGCATCATGGCGCCGCCGTTCCCCAGCCGCAGAACCGCCCTTAGCGTCCCCGAGTACCTTGAGGTTGAGCGCGCCAGTGAGATCCGTCACGAGTACATCGACGGCGAGGTCTACGCCATGGTCGGTGCCAGCCGTGCCCACGGCCTGATCGCCAGCGCCCTGGTGTTCGCCCTTACCCCCGCGGCCCGGCGCCGGCGTTGCCAGCTCTTC
>JAABTG010000248.1 GCA_011389995.1 Thiotrichales bacterium | reverse complement strand
GCTTGGCTCAGAGGCGGTGGAGTTTGGGGGGGGTGCCGGGAGTGGTGGCGTCTTCTTGTGGGGGTTCTTCTTCCTCGCCGGGCAGGGCGTCGCCGAACAGGCCGCTCTGGGATTTGTCCCGGGTCACCTCTTCGATGACGTCGGCGTCGATGCGGTGGGTCTGCTCCGCGAAGCCGTAGACCAGGGCGGTGTCGCACAGGCTGTTGATGACGCGGGGGACGCCCTCGGAATACTGGTAGACGAGGCGGATGGCGTCTTCCGTGAACAGCTCCTGGTCGCCGCCGGTGACCCGCAGGCGGTGGCGGATGTACTCGCCCGTCTCCTCCTTGGTGAGGGAATGCAGGTAATAGGCCACGGAGACGCGCTGGGCGAACTGGCGCAGCTCCGGGCGGCGCAGGGTGGTGCGCAGCTCCGGCTGCCCCACCAGGATGAGCTGGATGACCTGGTCCTTGTCGGCGTTGATGTTGGACAGCATGCGCAGCTCTTCGAGGGTCTCGATGGACATGTTCTGGGCCTCGTCGATGATGAGCACCGTCCTTCTGCCGGCGGCGTATTCATCTATGATGAACTGCTGGAACTCCGCGAACAGGTCCACCTTGTCCCGGCCCTTGTATTCGAGGTTGTAGGCCAGGGCCACCCACTGCATGAGCTCGCCGAAGGAGGCGTGGGTGTTGCTGATGAGGCCCACGGTGACATTCTCTTCCAGGTGGTTCAGCAGATGGCGGATGAGGGTGGTCTTGCCCGACCCCACCTCGCCGGCGATGACCACGAAGCCGGCCTGCTGGGAGATGCCGTACTGCAGCATGGCGTAAGCGGTACTGTGCTTCTTGGACAGAAACAGAAAGCCCGGATCGGGCAGCAGGGAGAAGGGCTTTTCTTTCAGACCGTAGAATGTTTCGTACATCGTCTTGCTCCGGATGGCTGGCTGTGGCGGGTGCCTGCGCCGTCGCGTTGCGTTGATTCGATTCGGGACCCCGGGGGGCAGGCCGCGCCCGCCGTTTCCCCTGGTCAACTGTCGGAGCCAGCCACCCGTCGCCGCCCGCCTCAGCCGTAATAGGATTGCAGGGGCACGTCCTCGGCCTTGTTCAATACCGTGCCGATGACGGGGGTGGCGGACAGGTAGTCCAGGGTCTGGACCAATTCGTCCTTGGTGGTGGCGCCATCCTCGATGACCAGCAGGGCCCCGTCCACATAGGGGGAGAAGGCCAGGGCGTCGTCGGCGGACAGCACCGGCGGCAGGTCGAACACCACGATGCGGGACGGATAGCGGCTCTTCAGCTCCTCCACCAGGGCGACCATCTTGGGCGATGACAGGACCTCGGAGGAGTTGAACACCGGCTCGCGTCCGGGCAGCACCACCATGCGCTCGATGCCGGGGTTGAACATGACATCCGAGAGCTCGGCGCCGTTGAACACGAAGTCGCTGACGCCCTTCTCGGGCCGGTAACCCATGTACTCGTGGACCCGCGGATGCCTCAGGTCGAAGTCCACCAGCAGCACGGTATGGTTGACCTCCTGGGCGATGCTGATGGCCAGGTTGACGGCGGTGAGGGTCTTGCCCTCCCCCTGCCCCGGGCTGGTCACCGCCAGGGCGTTCCAGCCCTCGTGCTTCATGCGCTGGAGCACCTTGGTACGCAGGATCTTGTAGGCCGCCACCGCCATGGGGTTGTCGATGGCGGTGACCAGACGGTTGTTGCGGGCCGTCTTGTCGTCCAGGGCGAAGGTGCGGGTCTGGCTGTAGACGATCTTGCCATCGCCCTGGCCCTTGCCGTCGCCCTGGCCCTTGGCGGCCGGGGCACGGCCACCCGGGGCGGGCGCGGGTTCGGTACCGCGCTCGTTTCGTGCCCGTTCGAGGGCTTGCTTGATGCGTTCCATATCTGGACCTCTGTAGGGCTACAGGCCGGCCTTGCGCAGGGCCATGAACCAGGCCACATCCAAGGGGACGACGAAAAAGTGGAACACCGCGGCCCCCACGGCGGCGAGAACGGCCACCGCCAGGAGCCATCCGACCTTGTGCAGGCCGCTGCGGCGGCGGTCCGCGCCGGTCTGGATGTAGGGGATGACGGCCAGGGGCGGCGCCATGGTCACGGCGGCCACGCCGCGCATGCCGCGCACGGTGTTGTCGACGGCCTCCAGCACGGCGGCGGAGCCGATGCCGCCGGCGAAGGAGAACACCACCCCCAGGAAGAAGATGGCCATACGGTTGGGCTTCACCGGCTCCTCGGGCAGCAGGGGCGGCTCGATGAGGGTCAGGCGCTCGCCGCGGCGGGAGGTCTCCAGGGCGCTGGACACCTCGGCCTCCATCACCTTGGCCCGGATCTCGTTGTACTTGGCCAGGGCCGTCTCGTACTTGCGCATGAGGTTGCTGTACTGGCGCTCCACCTGGGGGGTCTGCACCAGCCGCTCCTCCAGGTCATCCTGCTTGGCCCGCAGCCGGGTCAGACGCTCCTTGAGGGAATTCTGCTCCGACACCGCGGCATCGAACTGGGACTTGAGCTGCACGTAGTTGGGGTTTTCCTGCACGCTGCTCATATCCAGTTCCGGCTCTTCGGGCCGGGTCTCGGCCACCTGGTACTGGGCCTCCAGCTCCTCCACCTCGCGGGTCAGGCGCTTGACGTCCGGATGGGCCGGGGCGTAACGCTCACTGGCCTCGGCCAGCTCGACGCGCTTGGCCTCGAGGCGCCGGAACACCTCCGCCGCCCCGAGCTGGGCGCCCGCCTCCTTCTCCAGGGCCTCCATGGACTTCTTGAGGCGCACGATGTCCGGGTGGTCGGGGCCGTAGACCCCCACCTTGCTGAGGTACTCGGTGCGCAGGGCCTCGAGCTGGTCCGCGGGGCCGAAGGTCTTGAGGCGGCGGCCATCGGGGCCGATGACGTAGTCGTATTCGTAGGGCTTGATGGAGGAGAGCTGGGCCTGGAGCATCACCTTGCGCTCCTCCAGGCTGTCCAGCTGGCGCTCCACCTCGGACATCTCCCGCTCGGTGCGGTCCATGAGCTGGAAGTTCAGCTCCTTGAGCTCCGGCAGGGTGTGGACATTCTGCTCCTTGAACTCCGCCAGGGCGCTCTCGAGGCGGTCCAGTTCCGCCTCCATCTTGGCCTCCTCGCT
>JAABTG010000247.1 GCA_011389995.1 Thiotrichales bacterium | reverse complement strand
CCTGGATGGGCCCTGCGACCACCACGGTTTCCGCATCCTCGCCAGCGGTGGCGGCGCGGTGCAGACCCACGTCGCCCCGGACGCCGCCACCTGCCCGGCCTGCCGGCGCGAGGTCATGGATGGCGAGAATCGCCGTTACCGGTATCCCTTCACCAACTGCACCCACTGCGGTCCGCGGCTCTCCATCGTGCGGCGCATCCCCTATGACCGTGCCAACACCAGCATGGCCGCCTTCCCCCTGTGCGCGTCCTGCGGCGCCGAGTACGCCGATCCCGCGGACCGCCGCTTTCATGCCCAGCCCAACGCCTGCCCCGAGTGCGGCCCCCGGGCGTGGCTGGCAGACGCCGCCGGCGCGGCCTTCACCGTGGCCGACAGCGTCGACGCGGTGGCGGGGGCGGCGCGGCTCCTGACCCAGGGGGCCATCGTGGCGGTCAAGGGGGTGGGCGGTTTTCACCTCGCCTGCGGGGCCACCGACGAGGCCGCGGTGGCCCGCCTGCGGGCGCGCAAGCACCGCTATGGCAAGGCCTTCGCCCTGATGGCCCGGGACGTGGCCATGGTGCGCCGCTACGCCGCCGTCGGCAGCGCCGAGGAAGAGCTGCTGACCGCCCCCGCCGCCCCCATCGTGGTGCTGGACCAGGCCGGCGAGGCCCTGGCCCCCGGCGTCGCCCCGGGCCAGACGGGCCTCGGCTTCATGCTCCCCTACACGCCCCTCCATCACCTGCTGATGGCCGAACTGGAGGCCCCCGTGGTCCTCACCTCGGGCAACCGCAGCGATGAGCCCCAGTGCACGGGCAACGCCGAGGCCCTGGAACGCCTGGCCGGCATCGCCGACGCCTGGTTGCTCCACGACCGCGACATCGTCAACCGCCTGGACGACTCCGTGGCGCGGGTGGTCGGCGGCCGGCCGCGGCTGCTGCGCCGGGCCCGGGGCTACGTGCCCGCACCCCTGACCCTGCCCGCCGGCCTGGCGGGCGGCCGGCCCATCCTCGCCATGGGCGGCGAGCTCAAGAACACCTTCTGTCTCAATCCCCAGGGCCGGGCGGTGGTGTCCCAGCACATGGGGGATCTGGAAGAGGCCACCACCCTGGTGGATTACCGCCGTAACCTGACCCTGTACCGGGAGCTGTTCCGCTTCACACCGGAGGTGGTGGTGGTGGATGAGCACCCCGACTACCTGTCCACCCAGGAGGGGGCGGGGTTGGCGGCAGAGCTGGGGGTGGGCCTCGTGCGGGTGCAGCACCACCACGCCCACTGCGCCGCCGTGATGGCGGAGGCCGGCCTGCCACTGGAGGGACCGCCGGTGCTGGGGGTGGCCCTGGACGGCCTGGGTTACGGCCGCGACGGTGCCCTGTGGGGCGGGGAGTTCCTGGTGTGCGACTACGCCGACTTCCGGCGGGCGGGACGGTTCGCCCCGGTGGCCATGCCGGGGGGTACCCAGGCCATCCGGGAACCCTGGCGCAACACCTTCGCCCATCTCATGACCGCCTTCGGGCCGCAGACCCTGGCGGCGCGCTACGGCCATCTCGAGCCGGTGCGGGACCTCTATACCCGGCCGGTGACGAACCTGCTGCGCATGATGGAGCGCGGCCTCAACAGCCCGCCGGCCTCGTCGGCCGGGCGCCTGTGCGACGCCGTGGCGGCGGCCCTCGCTATCCAGCGGGAGCGGGTGCACCACGAGGGCCAGGCGGCCATGGAGCTGGAGGCCCTGGCGGCCCCCCATTTCCCGGGCGAGGCCGCCGCCGCCTATCCCTTCACGGCGCAACGGGGGGAAGGCCTGATCACCCTGGGCTGGGCACCCCTGTGGGCGGCGCTGCTGGAGGATCTGGCATGGGATATCGCCCCCGCTGTGGTGGCCGCACGCTTTCACCAGGGGCTGGCGGCGGCGGTGGCCGCGGTGGCCGGCGAGCTGTGCCGTGACAACGGCCTGGAGACGGTGGTGCTGGGGGGCGGGGTGTTCCAGAACCGCCTGTTGCTGGAGGGTGTCCACGGGGCCCTGGAGGCCCAGGGGTTCAGGGTGCTGTCGCCCGCGGCCCTGCCGGCCAACGACGGGGGGCTTGCCTTCGGGCAGCTCGCCGTCGCCGCGGCCCGCGCGAGCTGAGGCCCTGCCTCAGGACGGCGTGTCGCCGCTCCCGCCCCGGGGCAGCAGGCCGAGGCCCTGGCCCATGCGCACATGGGTCTCGGGGGCCAGCCCTTCCTCCCATTGGATGTCTCCGGGCCATAGCAGTATCACCGTGGAGCCCATGTTGAAACGCCCCATCTCGGCCCCCCGCTTGAGGGTCACCGCCTCGTCACCGGCGTAGTCCCAACTCTGCATTACCTTGCCATAGGGGGGGGTCACCTTGCCCGCCCACACCGTCTGCATGCTGCCCACGAAGATGGCGCCCACCAGCACCAGGGCCATGGGGCCGTGGCGGGTATCGAACAGGCACACCAGGCGCTCGTTGCGGGCGAACAGCCCGGGGATGTTGCGGGTGGTGGCGGCGTTGACGCTGAACAGCCGGCCGGGGATGTACACCATGCGGCGCAGGGTGCCCCGCACCGGCATGTGTACGCGATGGTAGTCGCCGGGCGACAGATAGACCGTCGCATAACTGCCGTGGATGAAGGGCCGGGCGGCCGCCGTGTCACCGCCCAGCAGGGCGTGCAGGGTATAACTGTGGCCCTTGGCCTGAATCAGCCGGGCGGCCCGGGCACTGCCCAGGGCGCTCAGGGTGCCGTCCGCCGGGCACAGCAGACGGCTGTTGTGGGCCAGGGGGCGGGCCTCGGCCGCGAGGGCGCGGGTGAAGAAGCCGTTGAAGTCGGTGTAGCGGCGGGTATCAGGCTCCACCGCCTCCGTCATGTCCACCTCGAACAGGCGCCGGAAGACGCCGATCTGCAGGTCGCGGATGCGCGGGTCGCGGATGGCCATGAATCCATGCATGACCAGGGACAGGCGGTGCTGCAGCAACAGGTACTGCAACAGAGCGGCCAGGCGTTCCAGCCAGCCGACGAGGCGTGGCATCACGAATGCTCATCCAGAAATCCGCGCATGGCCTCGAAGCGGGCCGTGATGTCCTCCGCCCGGTGAGGGGCGGAGAACACC
>JAABTG010000246.1 GCA_011389995.1 Thiotrichales bacterium | reverse complement strand
GCCAGCAGGACGCCGCCGACGATGCCGGGCAGGGCCGCCGGGATGACCACCTGATGGATGGTCTCGGAATGGGTGGCACCGAGGGCATAGGAGCCGTCCCGCATGGCCTGGGGCACGGCGTTGATGACGTCGTCGGACAGGGAGGAGACGAAGGGGATGATCATGATGCCCATCACCAACCCCGCCGCCAGGGCACTTTCCGAAGATACGTCGAGGCCGATGAGGGCGCCGTTGTCCCGCAGCCACGGCGCCACCGTGAGGGCGGCGAAGAAGCCGTAGACCACCGTGGGGATCCCCGCCAGCACCTCCAGGGTGGGCTTGGCCGCGGCGCGGAACTTAGGGCCGGCGTACTCCGACAGGTAGATGGCGGACATCAGCCCGATGGGTACCGCCACCACCATGGCGATGGCGGAGATGAGCATGGTGCCGGCGAACAGGGGGATGGCCCCGAAGGCCCCGGAGGCCCCCACCTGATCGGCGCGAATGGCCGTCTGGGGGCTCCACTTGAGACCGAACACGAATTCCGTGACGGGCACCGTCTGGAAGAAGCGGATGGCCTCGAAGAGCACCGAAAGCACGATGCCCACGGTGGTGAAGATGGCCAGGGTGGAGCTGCCCACCAGGAACACCTTCACCATGCCTTCCACGCGGTTGCGGGCCCGCAGGCCGGGGGCGATGGCGCGCCAC
This sequence comes from Thiotrichales bacterium, assembly GCA_011389995.1. GTDB lineage: Bacteria > Pseudomonadota > Gammaproteobacteria > JAABTG01 > JAABTG01 > JAABTG01. The sequence continues at coordinate 2,442 of JAABTG010000246.1, read as the reverse complement.
GCCATGACCACGCCGAGGATGGCGAGGGACAGCACCAGCACCACGATGGCGGCATGACTGGTGGTCTGCAGGTTCCGGTAACGGTCGGCGGCCGCCTGCATGGCCGGACTGACATCGACCGAGACGATGTTGCCGCTCACCATGTTCTTGATGTCGTTGACCAGCAGGCCCAGCCGGTTCGAGGGCAGGTCCCGCAGCTCGGCGGGCATGGAACTCACCACCAGGTTGGTGATGATGACGTCCTCGAAGGCCAGCCACAGGCCCAGCACCAGCAGGGCGGGCAAGCCGCACCAGATGGCGGTGAGCAGGCCGTAGTAGGCGGGCCGGGAGTGGAGGGTGCTGATCCGGCGCGGGCCGCCGGCCACGGTCACGGCACGGCGTGTGCCCACCACGTAGGCCAGGGTGGAGAGGCCCAGCAGAACCAGCAGGAGAACGCTAAAGTTCATGGCAGGTACCGACGATGGCGGGACGACAGCCGTCGCCCCGCGGAAATAGGTAGGCAGGCCGGCAAGCCGGGCCCGCCGTGGGAGGTGCCGGGGCCATCCGTGCCCGTGGGGAGCGGCCCCTCCAAAAACGGCAGGGGGCCGAACCCACGGCCCCCCGTCGCACTGACGGGGGCCGCGGTGACCCGTCCCTGGGCCGGAAGGGTGCCTACATGGAGAGGTTCTTGAGCTCCATGGCGTTGTCACGGAACTTCTCACGCTCCGCCTCGGGCATGGGGATCATGCCCTTGTCGGCCAGGTAGCCCTCGGGGCCCCAGGCCTTCTCGCTGGTGAACTCGGCCAGGTACTCCTTGATGCCGGGGATGGTCCCCACATGGGCGTTCTTGACGTAGGTAAAGAGGGGCCGGGACACCGGATAGGAGCCATCGGCGATGTTGTCGAAGGTGGGCTCGACGCCGTCGATGGTGGAACCCTGCACCTTGTCCGTATTCTGGTCCAGGAAGCTGAAGCCGAAGATGCCGATGGCCGCCGGGTTGGCGTCCAGCTTCTGCACGATGAGGTTGTCATTCTCGCCGGCCTCGACGTAGGCGCCGTCCTCGCGGATGGTGTGGCAGACGGCCTTGTAATGGCCCTTGTCCTTCTTCTTCATGGCCGCGATCCAGTCATACTTCTTGCAGCCGCCCTTCTCCATCACCAGCTCCACGAAGGCGTCCCGGGTACCGGAGGTGGGCGGCGGGCCCAGTACCTCGATGGGCGCATTGGGGAGGTTGCGGTTCACGTCCTTCCAGGTCTTATGGGGGTTGGGGATGAGCTTCTCGGCGCCGGAGGGGTCGGGGATCTCCTTGGCCAGGGCCAGATAAACGTCCTTGCGGCTCAGCTGGACGGGACGGGCATCGGTGGAATTGGCCAGCACGATGCCGTCATAACCCACCTTCACCTCGGTGATCTCGGCGACGCCATTCTTCTCGCACATCCGCACCTCGGACTCCTTGATGCGGCGCGAGGCGTTGGTGATGTCGGGGTGCTCCACGCCGACGCCGGCACAGAACAGCTTCAGGCCGCCGCCGGAACCCGTGGACTCGATCTTGGGGGTCTTGAAGCGGGTGGTCTTGCCGAACTGCTCGGCCACCACCGTGGCAAAGGGATACACCGTGGAAGAGCCCACGATGCTGATGTAGTCACGGGCCGACTGGGCGGCCGTGGTGCCGGCGAAGGCGGTGGCTGCCAGGGCAGCGGCGATTGCGGTTTTCTTGAGCACGATGGCCTCCGAATGTTGCGCTTTAGGGTCAGGGAAACGTCCTTGCGATTCGCGCGTCCTCGCGGGCCCGGTTCATGGATCGGCCGGGCCCGGGATTGCCCGGCGACCGTGAGCGGGGGTTCAGGCCGCAAGGGTCCCGCAGCGGCACCAGGGCACGAATCACTGTGAGGCCGAATGATGCAGCGGGTTTGTTACAACCGGATGACACATGGGGGCGGGGAGGACGGAGGCGGGAGAGGCCGACCCGGGGCGCGAAGCGCGCGCGCGGGCGGGAAAGAGCCGGTCAGGCGCCCCCACGGGGCCGCACGCGCGCCCGTCGGCGGCGGGGTCGGGCCCCTTGACGGGTCCCCGGGGCGTCATGAAAGCGTCACGAAGCCGTAAGATTACATTAGGTAAGCACTGATTTATTCAGCGCTTCCTGTACGTCCCCGGGATGGGCCACCGCATCAATCACATAAGTGATTGTAATGCGGGAGCCCGACCCGGGCGTGTACCGGGTCGGGCCGTACTGATTTAATCCAGGACGGATTAAATCAGTCTTTCCCCAGGCAGTCTTTCCCCAGGCAGTCTTTCCCCAGGGAAGCAGCGGCTCGATCGGCGCTTGCCCTAGTGTCCTGTCCCGTAAGGATGTTCGAGAAGTCGCGCCGGGCGTAGTGCGCCAGGCAAGGCAAGAGGAGGAGGCATAGCACCGCTATGGCGACGACGAATAACGCCCCATGGCGGGCTGCGAACAAGCGAGAA
>JAABTG010000032.1 GCA_011389995.1 Thiotrichales bacterium | reverse complement strand
TCGTTGTAGCCCTCCACGTCCGCCTTGGCGGCGAAGTACAGGTAACGACGGTTGGCCTGGGATTCCCCGGCGAATGCCTCTTTGAGGTTGTTCTCGGTCTTGCTGCCTTTGAGTTCCATGATGACTGTCCTCCTGCGGATTTGGGGAAGCCGGCCTCCATCGACGAAGACTGGGTTGACCATCGATAACCGATGCCCCGCCATGGTCGAAAGGTCGGCTAAAAGATTTAGACTCGGTCTAAAAGACCTGCGGGAAAGTTAGTTCACGCGACCAGGCTTGTCAACAGACCGGCCCCGGGCCAAACCCGCCCTGCCTTGGTTTGACCCGTATGGGAGGGTGGTTTAATTTATTCCGTTTGACGCGAACGGAAGATACAGTGCCCAAAGGTCGTGCCAAGCCGGGCTTCGAAGCCGCGTTACGGGAACTAGAACAACTCGTGGAACGCATGGAAGGCGGCGAACTGGGTCTGGAAGAGTCCCTGAAGCTCTATGCCCGTGGCATGGAACTCAGCAATGCCTGCCGTGAGGCCCTGGATGACGCGGAGCGGCGGGTAGAAATGCTGACCGGTAAGGGTGCCATCGAGTCCCTCGACACGCCTCCCGGCGACCATGACTCCGACTGATTTCGGCGCCCTCGAGGCCTTTGCCGCCGAGTGTCGCAGCCGCGTGGAGACGCGGCTGGATGCCTTGCTGCCCCCCGCCACCATCTCCCCCGCGCGCCTCCATGAGGCCATGCGCTACGCCGTTCTGGGCTCCGGCAAGAGGGTGCGTCCCCTGCTGGTCTACGCCACCGGCCACGCCCTGGGGGTGACCATGGACACCCTGGATATCCCGGCCTGTGCGGTGGAACTCATCCATGCCTATTCCCTGGTCCACGACGACCTTCCCGCCATGGACGATGACGACTTGCGGCGCGGCCGTCCCACCTGCCACAAGGCCTTCGACGAAGGCACCGCCATCCTGGTGGGTGACGCCCTGCAGTCCCTGGCCTTCCAGGCACTGGCCGGCGACGGCAACGGCCATGACACGCTGCCCCACCCGACACGCCTCGAGATGGTGGGCCGCCTCGCCAGCGCCGCGGGTTCCCGGGGCATGGCCGGAGGACAGGCCATCGACCTGGATGCCGTAGGCAAGGCCCTGAACCTCGCCGAGCTGGAGAACATGCATATCCACAAGACGGGGGCGCTGATCCGCACGGCGGTGGTTCTCGGTGCCCTGGCCGCCACGGACGGCGTCGATGCCGCCCTGAGAAACCGGTTGGACCACTACGCCAAGTGTATCGGTCTCGCATTTCAGATCCGGGATGACATCCTCGACGTAGAGCACACTACAGCGGCGTTGGGTAAACACCAGGGCGCAGACGTCCAGCGCAACAAACCCACCTATCCTGCCATCGTGGGGATTTCGGAGGCCAAGCGTATTGCCCAAGAGTTGCACGAGGACGCGCTGGAGAGCCTGTCGGGCCTCGATGATAGGGCCAATCATCTCCGGGAATTGTCAGCCTTCATCGTCCAACGGGGCCACTGAAACGCCCCTGAGGGTCGGTTTGGCTTATACTTCCCCGCTCACTTTCGATGCATTCCTGACAAGCCGTTGATGCCCACCCACGCGCCCTTCCAGCTTTTGGAGTCAATCGACGTCCCGGCAGATCTGCGGCAGATTCCCGAGGGTGAGTTGCCGCGCCTGGCCGGCGAATTGCGGGAATTCCTCATCCACTCGGTGGGCAAAACCGGGGGGCATCTGGCCGCCGGCCTCGGCATGGTCGAAACTTCCATCGCCCTGCACTACGTCTACGATACCCCCGAAGACCGCCTGGTGTGGGACGTGGGGCACCAGAGCTATCCCCACAAGATCCTCACCGGCCGACGTGCGCGCATGGACACCATGCGGCTCAGGGAGGGCCTGTCCGGCTTTCCCCGGCGCACCGAGAGTCCCTTCGACACCTTCGGCGTGGGACATTCCAGCACCTCCGTCAGCGCCGCCCTGGGCATGGCTCTGGCCGCCCGCCAGGCAGGCAGTGACCGCAAGGTGGTGGCCATCATCGGCGACGGCGCCCTCACCGCCGGCATGGCCTTCGAAGGCCTGAATCACGCCGGCAGCCTCGACGTGGACATGCTGGTCATTCTCAACGACAACGACATGTCCATCTCGCCCAATGTTGGCGGCATGTCGAACTACCTCGCCCGGGTACTCTCCGGCCCCATATTCTCCACCTTCCGCGAGGGCAGCAAGAAGGCCCTGCGCAACATGCCTTCGGTGTGGGAACTGGCGCGACGGGCGGAAGAACATATGAAGGGCATGATCGTCCCCGGCACCCTGTTCGAGGAACTGGGGTTCAATTACATCGGTCCCGTGGATGGGCACGACTTGCCCAACCTGGTGAAGACCCTGCGCAACCTGCGCGCACTGCCGGGACCCCAATTCCTGCACATCGTGACGCGCAAGGGCAAGGGTTTTCCGCCGGCGGAAGACCAGCCCGTGACCTATCATGGCGTGTCCGCCTTCGACCCCCGGACCGGGGAGTTCAGACAGGCGAAAGCCACGGGCGGGCCCACCTATACCCAGATATTCAGCGACTGGCTGTGCGACGCCGCGGCGCGGGAGCCCAGGCTGGTGGGGATCACTCCGGCCATGCGGGAGGGTTCCGGTCTGGTGCAATTCTCCGAGCGTTTTCCTGACCGTTACTTTGACGTGGGCATCGCGGAACAGCATGCGGTGACCCTGGGCGCCGGATTGGCATGCGAGGGCCTGGCGCCGGTGGTGGCCATCTATTCCACCTTCCTGCAACGGGGCTACGACCAGCTCATCCATGATGTGGCCATCCAGAACCTGCCGGTGATGTTCGCCATCGACCGCGCCGGGCTGGTGGGGGCAGACGGTGCCACCCATGCCGGCAGCTTCGACCTGTCCTATCTGAGGTGCGTACCGAACCTGCTGGTGATGGCCCCGGCCGACGAGAACGAGTGTCGGCGGATGTTGGACACGGCCCTGATCCACGACGGTCCCGCGGCCGTGAGATACCCCCGGGGCTCAGGTCCCGGGGTGCCCGTCAACCAGGCTGCGGCACCCCTGGACATCGGAATCGCGGAGGTGCGTCGAAGGGGGCGGGAGGTGGCCGTGCTCGCCTTTGGCAGCATGGTGGCGCCCGCCATGGAGGCCGCCGAGGGACTGGATGCCACGGTGGTCAACATGCGTTTCGTCAAACCCCTGGACGAGACCCTGATCCTGGATTTGGCGGCGAGCCACGGGCTGTTGGTCACGGTCGAGGAAAACGTCGTGGCGGGTGGCGCCGGGAGTGCCGTCGGCGAGGTGCTGGCGAGGGCCGGCGTGGCCTGCCCCATGCTGCAACTGGGGTTGCCGGACCACTTCGTGGAGCACGGCAAGCCGTCTGAACTGTTGGCGGAATGCGGGCTGGATGGGGCGGGGATCGGTCGCGCCATCGCGGCGCGCCTGGCCACCCGGGAACAGACGGCGGCCCGTAGCGTCGCCGGCAATACTTGAGTATTATTGTCAATTAATGGCACGCTATGCATTAAAGGTTCTGACCGAGTTCGCCTCGGCCCACACCCTCCGGGGATACCCCGGGGCGTGCAGCCGGATGCACGGTCACAACTGGAAACTCGAGGTGGAGGTGGACGCAGAGCGCCTGGATGACATGGGCATGGCCCTGGATTTCAAGGTGATCCGCACCAAGGCCAGGGAGATAGCCGGAGTACTGGACCACCGCTATCTGAATGAGATACCGCCTTTTGACCAAATCAATCCCACGGCGGAAAACATCGCGGCCTATCTGTACGACAGACTTGCCGCTGCTTTGAACGACGGCAACGTGACGGTGAAGGCCGTCATCCTGTGGGAAACCGACCGGGCCTGCGTCCGATATACCGAGGAACGTTATTCATGAATCACGCCGTAGAGAGCATCGCCGACATCCAGAGCAGCGCGGATACCCGCCGCATCCCCATCGACAAAGTGGGCATCAAGGATATCAAGCACCCCGTGGTGGTGAAGGACCGCAAAGGCGGCGTGCAACACACGGTCGCCAACTTCAACATGTACGTGAGCCTGCCCCAGGATTTCAAGGGCACTCACATGTCCCGTTTCGTGGAGATACTCAACCATCACGAGTACGAGATCTCCGTCGAGTCCTTCAAGGTGATGCTGGGCGAGATGACCGAGCTTCTCGGGGCCCCTACCGGCCATATCGAGATGTCTTTTCCCTACTTCGTGAACAAGAAGGCCCCCATCAGCGGGGTCATGAGCCTCATCGATTATCAGGTCACCTTCATCGGCGAGATCGAGAACGATGCGCCGTGCATGATGCTGAAAGTGGTGGTGCCCGTCACCAGCCTGTGTCCCTGCTCCAAGCAGATCTCCGAGCGTGGCGCCCATAATCAGCGTTCCCATGTGACGGTCACGGTGCGCACCAGCGGATTCGTCTGGATCGAGGACGTCATCGACCTGGTGGAAGAGCAGGCCTCCAGCCAACTCTACGGTCTGCTCAAGCGTCCCGACGAGAAGTTCGTCACCGAGCAGGCCTACGACAATCCCAAGTTCGTGGAAGACATGGTGCGCGACGTCGCCAGCGCCCTCAACCGGGACGACCGTATCACGGCCTACGTGGTGGAATCGGAAAATTTCGAGTCCATACACAACCACTCGGCCTATGCCCTGGTCAAGAAGGACAAAAAGGACGCCATCAACGGCTCGCGTTTCTCCTAATCCCGCCTCCTGCCCCTGGGGTGGGGCTGCGTCGAGGCACCATGGGCAACGCCGGGCCCGATGAATGGGACTTAATACCCCGGCCGGCGCCATGGGAAGGCCCATTGAAAGCCAGGCGTCAGGTGGGACGATTCACAGTTGGGTGACCAGTCGGGCCAGCAGGCGGTCCCGATCACCCAGGGCGTGAGAGATACTGCGGGCATTCGCAATGACGGCCTGCAGTCCGTCAACGGAGTAGACCTCCAGGGCGTGGCCATATACCGGCGTGGCCACCGTAGTCACCAGATCAGCGGCGTCCTTCGATTCTGCCGGCCCTCCCCCATATACTCCTGCCGGCCTGACGGGCAGCGCCATGGACCGGGCATGGGAGGGCGCCAGGGTCGCATCGGTGGAGACGTGGACCGTACCTCGCTGGTCCCGCCAACGATAAAGGCGGGCGGGCGGTAGCCGCGACTGCTGCCGGGCTTCGCCGGGGATCGGCGCCCGGACTTCGTATGGGGCGGGGTCGGGGCCGCTCAGGGGAGAGTCCCCACCGGCCCCCTCGTGGCTGAGGCCCGCGAGCATCAGGAGCGCGGCGCTGCCGCCGACGGAAAGGCCCATGCGTCCGAAAAGGGCCTTCATGGGGGTGTGTCCGGTCGCGATTCGCGCCCCTTTTCGGCGAGATAACTTTCGGCGCGGTGCTGCCAGAATTCCTTCAGCGTCTCGTCCACCCGGTTGTCGCCGCCCATCTCATTACGCCGATAGGCGGCCCGGCGTTGGCGGGCCTGTTTCCATGACAGCAACAGATCCAGCAGGGCGCAAGCGGCCGCGGCCCCCAGGCCCGCCGGGATCAGGCCCGGCTGGAAACGATACCCCGCCGCCAGTTCGGCTACGGTGGGCAGGCCGGCGCCGTGGGTCAGCAGGACGGCCAGGGGCCAGGCCAGCACCACCACGGCACCCGCCACCAGCCAGCCCGTCACGGCCGCGAAGGGGCGGTCCTGGCGGGCTGGAAACGGCCCTAACAAGGTGCCGACCACGGCCCCGAGCAGGGCGTGCCGATGAAGCTCCATGACCTCCAGCACCAGGCTCACCGGGTCCAGGCCAAGGGGATCGACCCCCGTGCCACGCAGCAACAGCCACTGGGTGACGAAGGCCAGCAGGGCGGCTCCGCAGGCGCCCGCGATGGCCAGCATCAATATGCGCATGACAACCATGGAATTCCCGGCTCCCTTCGGCGTGTAAACCCGGACACTGGCACTGCTACCCCCGCGACCGCGTTTTGAGTCTAGACTGTCACGTCAAATTCCGCTACACGCCAGCCATCCACGGTTATGATGGCAGCCCTACCCACAAGAGCCCTGTTCATGGCCGACCCAGCCCCCTATACCTTCATCGACGGCACTGCCGCCCTCGCCGCGTACGTGACGCGCCTGACCACGGCGGAGCCCGTCGCCCTCGATACGGAATTCCTGCGGGAGCGCACCTACTACCCGAAGCTCTGTCTGCTCCAGTTGGCCACCGCCTCGGGCATCACCCTGGTGGATACCCTGGCCCTGGAGGACATCGGAGCCCTCCTGGACGTCCTCTACGCGGACCATCGGGTCAAGGTGCTTCATTCCGGCAGCCAGGACCTGGAACTGTTCGTGCAGATGCGCGGGACCACCCCCCCCGCCCTGTTCGATACCCAGATCGCAGCGGCCTATCTGGGGTATCCGGACCAGATGGGCTATGCCGGCCTGGTGGAGAAGGTGCTGGGCGTAACCCTCGACAAGTCCCACACCCGATCGGACTGGAGCCGCCGTCCGTTGTCCGCCGCGCAGCTCGGTTACGCCGTCGATGACGTGCGCTACCTGCTGGAGATGTATCCCCTGCTCTACCGGGAACTGAAAGATGCGGGGCGCCTGGCGTGGGCCCTCGAGGACATCGCGCGGCTGGAGGACCCGGACCGCTATCGTGTCAGTCCGGCCCTGGCCTGGATGAAGATCAAGGGCAGCCGGCGCCTGTCCGGCCGGGCCCTCGCCGTGCTCAGGCGCCTCGCCGCCTGGCGTGAGGAAGAGGCCCAGCGGCGTGACCTGCCGCGGGGCTGGGTGGTGTCCAATGACGCTCTTCTCACCCTCGCCGAGCAACGCCCCGCCTCACTCGGCGCATTGGCGGGGCTTGGGGAGGGAGGTACGGCGGTGCCCCAGACCTTCGCCAGTCCCGTTCTCGAGGCCATCGCCGCCGCTGAACGAGAACCGGTCGGTCCCCAGTCGGAAGACGGCCGCCTGAGCGACATCCAGAAGGCCCTGGTGAATCGGTTCAACGAACGGGTTTCCCGCAAGTCCCGGGAGTTGGGTCTCTCCAGTGCCCTTATCGCCACGCGGGCCGAGCTCGAGGCCATCGCCCGCGGCAACGACGATGCCCGGGTCTTGACGGGCTGGCGCCGCGAGGCCATTGGTCACGAATTGCTGGAACTGCGCAACGGCGACTGAAGAATGCCCGCGGCATCCCTGCCCGGGGAGGCGGATGAGGCGTGGAAGGCGGGGCGCAACGCCCTCAGCGCATGTTCTCGTCCAGGTTGGCGTGGCACAGCACCTGGCGCATATTGCCGATGAGCAGCAGCAACTGATCGTTGCGGATGCGGTAGTAGACCCGGTTGGCCTCCTTCCTGGAGGTGACGATGTTCTTGTCCCGCAACTGTTCGAGGTGCTGGGAGATGTTGCTTTGGGAGGTGCCAATCTTCTCGACGATCTCCCCCACTGACAGTTCCGTATCCCCGAGGGTGCAGATGATGCGCCAGCGCAACGGGTGCGCCATGGCCTTCAGGGCATTGGCCGTGAGAACCGCATCCTCTGCCGGGGACCCTGATTGGGGCGTGTTGTCGTCTGCCATCGAATACTCCAAAGCTTGCATAGGGCCCGCTGTGCCACCGCCCCGGTCAATGGCGCGGATGATTGGGGCACGGCCCGAATCTACAACGTGCTGCGGCCTGAACCATCTTACTCCGGCTCCTCGTCCACCCGCACGTAGCCGCTCATGTCTTTTGCGATACAGATGATGTCGGTCACCTTCTCTTCGCTGTCCGTCATGGCCGTGCGGGAGAACAGGATGGGCACCCGCCGCTCGTCGCGGGCGATGAAGCGGGCCTCGATATTCTGGATGGTACCCACCCGGATCAGTGCCTCCAGCCACGTGCCCATGAAGGCTCGTGCCTGTTCTTCCCCTTCCTCCTCGAAGACATCCCCGATACTCATGCCCTCGAGTTCGGTCTCGCTGTATCCCAGCATGCGACTGGCCGCCGGGTTGACGCGACGGATGGTGCCGTCGGGCGCCAGCACCAGCAGGGCCTCCCCCATGGTCTTGAAGATGTTCTCCATATACTGGCGGGCCTGTTCCAACTCGGCCGTACGTTCCGCCACCTTCTGCTCCAGGACCTGGTTGAGTTCACGCTCCTTCTGGATGAGCCTGAAGTAGGCACTGATCTTGTTGATGAGGAGATTGTCGTCGATGGGCTTGAGCAGATAGTCCACCGCGCCGATAGCGTAGCCTTTCTGTTGGAATTCGTCGGTCTTATAGGCGGCGGTGAGGAATATGATGGGGATATCGCGGGTCTTCTTCCGCTTCTTGAGCATGTTGGCCGTCTGAAAACCATCCATCTCCGGCATCTGCACATCGAGAATGATGAGATCGATATCGCACTCGCCCATGGTGATCTCGAGGGCCTCCTTCCCCGACAGGGCCTGGCGGATGGCCACATCCATGTTTTGCTCGATGAGGGTCCTCAGGGTGAAGAGGTTGTTCTCGTTGTCATCGACAATCAGCAGCTTGAAGCCGGCATACAAGGTCATCACTCCATCCCAATTAACCGTCGTCGGCCACGGCCGGTCGCCGCGCCCCATGGTCCATGTCGAGGCCATGCCGCCGGTCGGCACCACCCCTGCGCAGGATATCTATCCCCGTCATTATAGGACCTTCGCCGCCATGGGGAGCACAACATCATGCCCAGCATTCCCGCAGCAGTTCCTCCAGCCGGACGGGATCCACGGGATGACCGGTGAACTCCATCAGCCGTCCCCGCTCCCCTTCCACGGCCTCTCCCGGCGCATCCCCCACCACCAGCACCCCGGTGCCGGCGGGCAACACACCCTCCTTGAGCAGGGCACGCAGCCTGTCCCGCCCCCCCTTCAGCATGCGGGGATTGATGATCATCAGATCGAAGCGTGTGGCTTCGTCCAACTCCTCCAGCAGTTCCTCCTCGCTGCCTGCGGCCGTGACGTCAACGTTCCAGGATTCCAACAGCGGGGTCAGGGCGAGGAGGGTCGGCACCTCGTGATCCGCCAGCAATACCCGGCGGCCCGAGAAATCCGCCCGCAGGGGGGACTCCCCTTCAGGCTCATTATCCATGGTGACCACACGCTCCACCTGAACCTCGTCCCCGGGTTCGAGTTCCAGGGGCAGGATCAGACTGAATTCGGCGCCCTCGCCGGCCGCACTCTCGAGGGCGATGCGACCACCGAGAAGGCCGGCCAGCTCATTGCTGATGGTCAGCCCCAGGCCGGTACCGCCATAGCGGCGGCTGGTGGAACCATCGGCCTGCTTGAAGGCCTCGAAAATGACGCCGTGCTTGTGCGCGGGGATGCCGATGCCGGTGTCACGCACGCCAATTCGGAGCGGCCGCTGGTCGCGGTCACCGTTCTCGTTGGTCGTCAATATCAGTTCCACGCCGCCGCTGTGGGTGAATTTGATGGCATTGGCCAGAAAGTTCTTGATGATACGCCGCACCATCTCCATGTCGCTGACGATATGGTGGGGCGCCCCCTCCTCCACCTTCAGGGAGATAGTCAGGCCCTTCTGTTCGGCCTGGGCGTGGACCAGCTCCATGAGTTCCTTCAGCAACGCGGGCAGATTGACGTCGGATAGCTGCAACACCGTCTGGCGCGCCTCGATGCGACTGAGGTCGAGAATATCGTCGATGAGGTTGCGCAGATCCGTACCCGCGGAGTTGATGACCCTGGCCTGCTTGCGATGGGCCGCGGAAAACTCGCCGTCGTCGGTGTTGGCCAGCAGCTTGGACAGCAGCAGAATGGAATTCAGGGGCGTACGCAATTCATGGCTGACGTTGGCCAGAAACTCCGACTTGTGGGTGTTGAGGGCCTCCAGCTCCTTGGCATGCTGGCGCAGGGCGGAGATGTTCTGCACGTGCCCCTCCGACAGGCGGTTCAGTTTGTCCGCCAGCTCCCTCATCTCTCTCGGCCTTTGCCAGTCGAAGACGACGCCCTGTTCCTGAGCGAGGATCTGCCCCAGCCCCTGGGTCAGACGCTCGCGGAAATGCTCCATGCGCCCTGCCAGCCAATGGGCGATGATCAACACCATCACGATGAGCACGAGCACCACCACTCCGATGCGCCAGCGCAGCTCACTCATGATGCGGTAGATGGGCGACGGATCCACCTCGCGCCCGGCCCACAGGGGGCCGTCCTGCTCGGTGGCCAGCAACGGCACCCAGATGATCTGCTTGCCCCGCCGGCCCTTCCACAGGCTGAGATCGCCCTCGGAGAAGATTTCCCGCAGACCCGGGAAATCCTCGAAGGCGGACCCCTCGCGGCCGATGTAGCGACCGTCGGCCTGGGCCCAATAGGTGTTGCGATAGGCCCGGGCCAGGCCGCCGATGTCGAGGCTCACCATCACCGCACCCACGGCGTCCCCCGGCGCCGGCGACTTGCCATCGAACACGGGGCTCACCAGCTGCAGGACGAGATAGCGGGAGGGCCGGCCGATATCCGCATCCGGGTTGATACGCACCGGGCCGGTGGCCACCCCCCCGGGACCCAGGGTCAGGGCGGTGGATACCTGCTTCTCCAGGGGCTGCATATCGAGGCGTTCCCTGCGCTCCAACTCGCGGCTGAAGAAATCCCGTTCGAAGGAGGCCACCGGCTCGCCGAAGCGGTCCATGAACATCACGCTGATGATATCCACCTGGTCCCGCAGGATGGCGTCCAGCCAGTGCCCGTCGGCGCCCACTACGGGCTCCGCATCCTCGGTCGCCTTTACCAGGCTGCGGGTGGTGGCCAGCTTGGCCAGCAGGCGCACCGTCTCGTGGCGGCTCGCCAGGTGCTGATCGAGGTCGCGGAAGTCCGCCCGCAGGTTCAGCAGGTGGGCGCGATGATAGAACCCCTCGAGCTTTTCGAAGATGAACGGCACGTTGATGGCCACCGCCACCAGCAGGGGCGCCATGCCGAAGAGCAACAGGACCATGAGTATCTGGGTTCTGAGGCGCACCGGGGCATTACACGGCCATGATGAGGAACGCCACGAAGGCGGCCACCAGGGCGATGGGGATCAAGGCCCCGGCCCAGTCCTTGTTCTCGGCCTCGCGGGATTTCTGCATCGCGGCCTTGATACCCGGCATGAACAGAAAGAGGGCCAGGATGGCCACGGCCCCCCACATCAATTGTCCGAAGATTCCCATTTCCATCACTTGATCCTCATTTCCCAGCACTGGTGGATCCGGGGGCGACGTTTGAAGTCCTCCGGCAGGCTGGCCTTGGTGAATTCCCGGCAGACCATATCCCGGGTCAGGGAAGGACTCAAACGGAAACGCCGCGCGTTGGTGCTGAACACGAGCACCCCCCCGGGGGCGAGCAGTGCGGCGGCGTGGCGCAGCAACTCCTCGTGATCCCGCTGCACATCCCAATGGCCCTCCATGCGCTTTGAGTTGGAGAAGGTGGGTGGGTCGACGTAGATGACGTCGTAAGGTGCCTCCTGCCCCCGGGCCGCAGCCAGCCACGCCACGCAATCGGCCGCCACGAAGCGGTGGCGGGGTTCCCAGAACCCATTCAGCTCCATGTTACGGCGCGCCCACTCCAGATAGCGCGCGGACAGGTCCACGCTGGTGGTCTCGCGCGCCCCGTTGCCCGCGGCGTAGACGGTGGCCGAGCCGGTGTAGGCGAACAGGTTGAGAAAACGCCGGCCCGCCGCCAGTTCACCCACTCGGGCGCGCACCAGTCGATGGTCGAGGAACAACCCGGTATCCAGGTAGTCGGTGAAGTTCACCAGGAAACGATACCCGCCCTCCCACACCTCATGGAGCTGCTCCTGACGGTCCAGACGGGTGTATTGGTCCCGACCCTTCTGGCGCTCGCGGAATTTGAAGAAGACGTGATCCCGGGGCAACCCCAGCACTTCGGCGACGACCTGCCCCGCCTCCCGCCGGCGGCGCCGGGCCTGGGCCGCGTCCACCTCCTGCGGCGGCAGATACTCCTGGACGTGGGCCCACCGCTCCCGGCCCCCGTAGATATCCACCGCGAAGGCGTATTCCGGGAGGTCGCTGTCGTAGACGCGGTAGCAGTGGACGTCGTTGCGGGCCGCCCATTTCGCGAGATGGCGGGCATTCTTGCGCAGCCGGTTGGCGAACATGGTGGCGCCCTCCCCCAGGGCCTCGGGCGGGGCGGCGGTGACGGGGCCGCAACTGCGCAGCCGGCAAGGCAGGGCGCCGTTGTACAGCGGCCAGACACGGCAACGACGCCCGAGTTCGAGGGTGGCCGGCACCTCTTCGGGGAACAGCACCGCCACCTGCCAGTCGGCGAAGCCCTGATCCAGGCGGCGTTCCAGTTCGCCATAAATGGCGCGTGCATCTCCCCCCTGGAGGCGATGACCATAGGGGGGGTTGGTCACCAGCAGGCCAGGGGCGGCGCAGGAGGGGGCGAAGTCTGTCAAGGCCACGTGGGCGACGGTGATACCGTCGCGGAAGCCGGCGCCGAGGGCATTGCGCCGGGTCGCCGTCACCGCCGCGGCATCGACGTCCCCGCCATGGATGCCGGGAAGGCTCCCGGCCCCCGCGGCGCGTCGGTCCCTGGCCTCGGCCCGCAGTCGCGACCAAATCTCCGGGTCGTGTCCCAGCCAGCCCTCGAAGCCGAAGCGCTCCCGTCCCAGGCCGGGCGCCACGTCCGCCGCCATCATGGCACCCTCGATGAGGAGGGTGCCGGAGCCGCACATGGGATCGGCCAGGGGCAGCCCTTCCCGCGCCAGACGCGGCCAGTCCGCCAGCAGCAGCAGGGCAGCGGCCAGATTCTCCTTGAGGGGGGCGGGCACCTGGTGTTCCCGGTAGCCCCGCCGGTGCAGCGGGCGGCCTACCAGATCGAGGCCGATGGACAGGTGCCCCCCCTTGAGTACCGCGCTGATCTGCACATCGGGCCAGTCGATATCCACAGTGGGGCGGCTGCCCGTCATTTCCCGCAGATGGTCCACCACGCCATCCTTGACCCGCTGGGCCCCGAAGTGGGTATGCCGGACGCCAGCCCCCGTGCCCTTGAAACTCACCGCCAGGGTGCCATCGGCGCGCACATGGTCCTGCCAAGGCATCCCCTTCACCGCCTCATAGATGTCATCGGCGTCCCGCACCCTGAAGCTCGCCAGGTTGAGATAGATCCGGCTGGCCACCCGGGACCACAGGCATGCGCCATAGGCGGTGGTCAGATCCCCCGTGAACAGGGCCCCGGCGGAGACCCGCCTGGCCCCGGCGACCCCCAGCTGCTTCAGTTCCCGCATCAAGGCGGGCTCCACCCCCTTGGGTGTGGAGGCAAAGAGGTTAAACTCGTTCATATAATTCCCGTACTCGGGCGGCACCCACCACCACCTTCAGATGCCCAGATGACAAACGCCAGCCTGCGCTGTTGGATTTACAAAGTTGACCGCCATGACGATGTCTACCTGTACCTGGCACGGGAGGCCGGTTTCGCCGACGTTCCCCAGGACCTGATGCGCACCCTGGGGACGCCGCAGTTGGTGATGGAACTGTGTTTGTCCGCCGAGCGCCGGCTTGCCCGGGAAGACGTGATCCAGGTGATGCACAACCTGAGGTCCCAGGGCTACCATCTGCAGCTGCCCCCGAACCTCCGCCCACGTTTCTACGCGGCGGAGGGCGAGTGACCCCGGGAATGAAAAGCCCCGCAGCAACGGGGGCGATATACGCACTGGATTCATGGCGCCCCAAACGGGTCGTTCAACGCGGGGGATCCCATGGGCCCGCCGGCCCCGGCACGGCGTCCCCTGCCGTATCTTCACCGACCTGCCCGCCGGACGGCACCCCGGGATCGGCCGGGGCATTCCCCATGGGCTCCCAGCCCCCGGACTCCGACGCCGGCTCGGCTTGGGTCTGCGGCCCGGTCTCCGGCACCGGCCGGGGATTCTGTGGCCCGGTTGCGGTGTCCGCGGGCGAGTCCTGGAGCCAGGGGTCCCAGTTGCTGGTGCGACGGCGCATCGGGTCTCCCGGCCCTCCATAGTCTATGGCATCCGGCCCCCGACCGCGGGGCGCGGGCCCCGGCGGATACATGTCATGGAGGTTTTCTGCGGCCTGTCCCGCACGCCCCCAACCGGGGGCGGCCTGCTCCCAGGGAACGCGCGGGCCGTCCAGCATTCTCGCCCGGCCCCAGTCCATATAATCCGGTCCCCAGGGATAGGCGGCCTCGGCACGCCAAGGACTGGGCTCATTCGGCAGTCCTGCGGGTGCCGCGGGTGCCGCGGGTGCCCCGAAGGTACGCCCTGGATAGGATGGCGGATAGCTCTGCTCAGGCG
Source organism: Thiotrichales bacterium (assembly GCA_011389995.1). Taxonomy (GTDB): domain Bacteria; phylum Pseudomonadota; class Gammaproteobacteria; order JAABTG01; family JAABTG01; genus JAABTG01. Next base: position 25,626 of record JAABTG010000032.1, on the reverse strand, counting down.
CCCAGGACGCCTCTCTCCCCCCCTCTTCGCGGGGGGCGCCGCCCGACCAGCCTTCGGCGGGGTGCGGCCAGCCCGGCGCACAGGCACCTTTACTCAATTGATAGCCGTAACCGGCACACTCATAATACGGATCACCGTCCATCACCGGTGAGATGTCCCTCACGGCCGGTGGCTGCGACGAGAAACCCTCCCCGCCCGCCGCCGGTGCGGCGACGATGGAGACGAGCATGATGGATGAAAGAACTGGAAACCGTTTCATATGTCCACTGCAGCCGTTGATGTCTTCGTGAGGGAGTACCGTGTCACCCCATGTCAGGCCTGCCGGCGGCCTGGGCCACGGGGCTTTCCATCCATTTTACGCCCAACAAGCGAACATCCATAAATGAATACATCCACCCTGCCCCAACGCGGCCTCCTTGGCAGTATCGGTTTTCTGCGCGCCATGCTGGGCCTCGTCGTCCTGTGCATCGCCCCTCTGTCATGGTTCGCCGGCCACGAACCCATCGGATGGTATGTAATTCCGGTATACATCGCGCCGGTATTCGCCATCCTCCTGCTGTGGGGGCTGATGCTGGATCTCATCATGACCCGCGTGTTCATGTCGGAGCCAGCCACCGAGGGCGGGGTCTCCTATGGCCTGGTGATGCGCTACGACCTGGTGCTCCTCGCCATTCTCATACTCTCCTGGGGGCCGTTCTTCTACCAACTCGTGACCTAGCTGGCAGAGGGGCGGGCTCGAGCCGGCCGGCATTCAGCCTGGGTTCAGCTTGGTTGTCTTATGGTGTCATCACGAGGCGGGAAGCACATTCCGCGCCTGGCGGTCGTTGAACATGAACTCGACGGGAGAGCAGTGATGACAAACAGACTTCGGATTATCCTGACCCTGGCGCTCGGCGTGACCCTGGCCGGCCCGGTGGCGGCATACGACAGTCGGTCCGACGGGGCATATTATGATTATGCCAAGGTGGTCCGGGTGGAACCCGTCACCCGCATCGTCCGGGTGTCCGAGCCACGGCGTGACTGCTGGGAAGAGCCGGTTACACGCTATCGCCGGCATGCCCGCCATGGAGGAGACTCCTATACACCCTCGATTCTGGGTGGCATCCTCGGCGGCGTGGTGGGAAACCAGTTCGGCTCCGGCTCGGGGCGTGATGTAATGACCGTGGCAGGCACCGTGCTTGGTGCCTCCATCGGCCGCGATACCCAGCGTGCCGGGCGCTACCAGAGCGAGTCCTATACCACCACGGAAGTGCATTGCGAGACCCGAAATGACTATCGAGAAGTGGAGCGGCCCGACGGCTATCGGGTCACCTATCGCTACCGCGACGAGGTATTCGTCCGTCACATGGACCGGGACCCCGGCGAGCGGGTGCGTGTGCGCATCTCGGTGCAGCCTGTCGACTACGACTACTGATCGTCTGCGCCGCGGTCTGCTCAAGGCATTGGCGGCGCTGGTGGTGACGGTCATGCTGGCTCCCGCCGCCTTTGCCCTCGATCCCCATCGCAGCGGCAACGGTTCCCGGCAGGCCATGGACCGGGATGCCGCGGCGGCCGCAGCCCGCCGCGCCACCGGCGGGCGGGTGCTGGGGGTCGAACGTCGTCGTGGCAATGGCGATGAATACCGGGTGCGGGTCCTCACCCCCGACGGTACCGTGCGCACCCTGGAGATCGATGGACGCTCCGGTGGCCCGCGGCGCTGATCACGGGCCGTGAGGATCCTCGTCATCGAGGACGAGCCCCTGTTGCGCCAGCGTCTGGAGGGGGCGTTACGGGCGGCCGGCCACGTGGTGGATGGTGCCGGCACCGCCGGGGAGGGCCTGTTCCTCGGCAGCGAGTACCCCATCGATGTGGCGGTGGTGGACCTCGGACTGCCCGATATGGACGGCGTCGCCGTGATCCGACGCTGGCGGCGGGACGGCCGGGTGTTCCCCATCATCATTCTTACCGCCCGGGCCCGATGGCAGGACAAGGTGGCGGGGCTCGAAGCGGGCGCGGACGACTACCTGGTCAAGCCGTTCCAGATGGAGGAGTTGATGGCACGGCTCAATGCCCTGGCCCGGCGCGCGGCCGGCTGGACCGAGGCACGGTTGCGCTGCGGTCCCATCGAGGTGGACACCGCATCCCAGGCGGTCGCAGTCCACGGCCAACCGGTGGACCTCACGGCCTTCGAATACCGGCTGCTGGAGTACATCGTCCTCCATGCCGGTGAGGTACTCTCCAAGAGTGTGCTCACGGACCACCTGTATGCGGAGGACGATGATCGGGACAGTAATGTGATAGAGGTACTGGTGGGCCGGTTGCGGCGCAAACTGGATCCCAATGGCACCCTCGTCCCCATCGAGACCCTGCGAGGCCGTGGTTACCGGCTGCGGCTGACGCGGGAGACCAACCCTGGGGACTGACCGCATGGGGCAGCCGCCCGGCTCCCTGATCACCCGCCTGGTGATCTCCACTGCCGTCCTTCTCACCGTGGCCCTCGGACTGGCGGGGCTCAGCCTTGATCGTGGCTTCCGGGATTCCGCGCGCACCGCCCTGCAGGATCGGCTGGAGGCCCATCTTTACGGCCTCATGGGGTTGGTGGAGATCGAGGGTGACGGCACCGTCTCGGTCCCGGACAGTCTGGCCGAGCCGCGTCTCACGGCCAGCGAGAGCAACCTCTATGCCGCCATCTGGGATGGCTCCGGCCGACGCCTGTGGCAATCGCCCTCGGCCACCGAGCGGGAACTGCCGCAGCCCAGGGCGACGTCGCGACCCGGCCATAAGGAATTCGGCCATGACCCCACTCACGGCACCTACAGTGCCTCCCTGACAGTACGCTGGGAGATGGCACCGCACGAACATCGGGTGCTCAGTTTCGCCGTGGTGGAGTCCGCCTCACGCTTCAATGGGGAAGTCGCCGCCTTCCGGCGCTCCCTGTGGGGCGGCCTGGCGGCCTCGGCCTTGTTTCTGGTGGCGGCACACCTCGCCTTGCTGCGCCTCAGCATGAAGCCTCTGCTGCGCCTCATTCGGGAAGTGAAGGCCGTCGAGGCGGGCCGCAAGGAGCGTTTCGCGCCCGACTATCCGTCCGAGATCCGGCCCCTGACCCAGAACATGAACGCCCTTCTCGACCAGGATCGGGCGCGCCTGGCCCGTTATCGGGACAGCCTCTCGGATCTGGCCCACAGCCTGAAGACGCCCCTGAGCATTCTCCACGGCATCAAGGAAGACCTCGAATCCGGGCCCGCCGCCCGCCGCCAGATGGATGAACAACTGGAGCGCATGCAGGGAGCGGTGGACTACCACCTTCAGCGCGCGGCAGCGGCCGGCCGGGTCCCCCTGTCGGGCACGGTGGAGATGGACCGGCTGGTGGCCGAGTTGCGGCGCAGCCTGGACAAGGTCTATGACCATAAACGGGTGAAGTTCATCGCCGACGTGGAGGAAGGCCTCCGGTTCCGCGGTGATCGCGGCGACCTCATGGAGATCCTCGGCAACCTCATGGACAACGCCTGGAAATGGAGCCGCGGCCAGGTGCGCCTGACCCTCCGGCGGAGCGCCGACGCGGACGACGCCCTGTTGGTGCAGATGGAAGACGACGGCCCCGGCGTTGCCCATATCCATCGCGGGCGCCTCGGCGAAAGGGGCTTCCGGCCTCGCGCGGATGTCCCCGGCCATGGCATCGGACTCGCTGTGGTCAGGGACCTGGCGGCCGAGTACGGCGGTGCGCCGGAATTCGCACACAGCCCCCTCGGGGGCCTGCAAGTGAGCCTGCGTCTGCATCCCTGAGGGTGCACCTGACCCCAGGCGCGGCGATTCACCCGCCTCCCGCTCTGGATCAGCGATGGCCGGCCGGGCTTCTGCCTGAAGGGCCTGCCAGCGGTCGAACTCTTCAAGTTTCCCGCGCCGTTAGCCGCAACAATGATAAATTCACCCGATCTGCGGGCGGATGGCGTCGCACCACTGCGGCCCTGCCGGCGGAGCCGAACCCGCCGCGGACCCATGGAAGGCACGTGGTACGGATGACGCCGGGAAACTCTGCTTCCCAGGGGCCTTGGAGACTGTCGTTGCACCGACACACCACCTATCGACCATGCATCCCGGCCCGTTCGGGGGCCTCTCGTGCATAAGCTGCTCGAGGCGCAACTCGAGGCCCTGGGCCTCGAGCCCGGGGGACCACCCGATGCCGATGCATGGCGGGCCCTGCTGGCCACCGTCGACACGACCTACAGGGAGTGCCATGGTCGCGTCACCGTCGCAGAGCCCGGGCAGCCGGAGGATGGCAAAGGGCCGACACCGCAAGGCCGGGTGGCGGCAGGGTATGAGCCTGGCGTCCTCGCCGCCTTGCCGGATCCCCTCCTCCTGGTGAACGAAGGCGGGTACGTGGTGGACCTGCTGGCGGGGCATGGGGCCCTCCCCGGTTGGGAGACTGACGGCCTGGCCGGCAGGATGTTGCGGGAAGTGCTGCCGGAGAGCATCGCGGCTCCCATCGTCGCCGCCATCGACGGCGCCCTTCACACGGGTCGCCTCCATACCTTCGAGCAAGGCCTGGAGACTTCCGCCGGCTGGCGTTGGTTCGAAGGCCGGGTGGTACCCGCGGCAACGCAAAATGCCAGCGGGCTCAGTGCGTTGCTTATGTTGCGGGACGTCACGGAGAAACACCGCATCGAGGAGCAGGCCCTGCTCCTAGACTCGGTATTCAAGGCCGCCGCGGAGGGTGTGCTGGTGATGAACCGCCATCGCCAGCCCCTGTTCGGCAACCCGGCCTTTCATAACATCACCGGGCTGCGGGAGGATGCGCCCCTCGGTGACGTGTTGAGTTTCCTCTCCCTCGATGACCGCAGTCCCATCCAGGCCTCCATATGGGAACATCTGGAACGCTACAGCGCGTGGCAGGGCGAGTTCAGCGGCCGCCATGCCGACGGTACCGTACTGCCCCTGTGGCTGACCCTGAATGCGGTGCGTGATGCCGCAGGCGATATCACCCACTACGTGATGGTGTTTACCGACATCTCACGACTGAAGAAGTCCCAGGGCGAATTGGAATACATCGCCACCCACGATGCCCTGACCCACCTGCCGAACCGAGTGCTGTTCCAGGACCGTCTCGTGCAGGCCATCCGTCGGGCCGCCCGTCGCGGCACCTCGGGGGCCGTGATGTTTCTGGACCTCGACCGCTTCAAGGTCATCAACGACAGCCTCGGACACCATGCCGGCGACGAATTGCTGCGCCAGGTGGCCGAGCGCCTGCAGGGGGTCTGCCGGGCCCAGGACACCTTTGCCCGGCTCGGAGGTGACGAGTTCACCCTCATTGCCGAAGACATCGATAACGCCACCAACGCCATGCGCACCGCCGACAAGCTCATACACGCGTTGCATCGCGGCTTTGTGGTCAATGAGCAGCCCCTGCAGGTGACCGGCAGCATCGGCATCAGCCTGTTTCCCGATAACGGCACCGAAATGGAGATGCTGTTGCGACAGGCCGACACCGCCATGTATCTGGCCAAGGAGAGAGGACGCAACAATTATCAGCTGTTCAATAAGGAGTTGAGCTCCGTCACCCTGGAACGGTTCTCCCTCGAACTGGAACTGCGCAGCGCCCTGGAGCGGGAAGAGTTCTTCCTCGAGTACCAGCCCCAGTACGATGTGGCCAGGGGCATCATGCCCGCCGCCGAGGCCCTCATTCGCTGGCGTCATCCGGTGAAAGGCCTGGTCTCTCCCGGCAACTTCATACCGGTGGCGGAGATCTCGGGCCTCATCGAGGCCATCGGCTACTGGGTCATCCGCACGGTGTGCCGCCAGCTACGGGCGTGGGACGCCATGGGAGTTCCCGCCTTCGTGGTGGCCGTCAACGTGTCCCGCCGCCAGTTGGTCACGCCGTGGTTCCAGGATCATGTGCGGGAGATCCTGCTGGAGGAGGGAGTGGCGGGCAACCGCCTGGAGGTGGAGATCACGGAGAGCGCCATCCTCGACGAAGAGGAGATCGCCGAGCGCAACATCTACGCCCTCCATGAGATGGGCATCCAGTTGGCCATCGACGACTTCGGCACCGGTCACTCGTCCCTGGTGAATCTCAAGCGCTACCCGCTGGATCGCCTGAAGATCGACCGCACCTTCGTCCAGGATGTGGAGAACGACGCCGATGATCTGTCCATCGTCAAGGCCACCCTGGCGCTGGCCCACAACCTGGACCTCAAGGTCATCGCCGAGGGGGTGGAGACCCAGGCCCAAATGGACATCCTGTGTGCCGAGGGCTGCACCGAGGTCCAGGGCTTTCTGTTAAGCCGCCCGGTCCCGGCCGAACGTCTCATCGAACGGCTGCACCTCGATGCCATATATCGGGCGGTGGGTCAGCAATAAGCCGCCGAAAAGGCCTCCACGAACCGGCCATAGTCCTCTTCCGCCAGATGGTTGATACCGGCGGCCGCCTGACGCCCGCCGCCGGTGGCGAACTGCCGGCACAGGGTATCCGCCCCCGTGCGGTTGGCCAGGGGCGCCCGCACACTCACCACGTAGCCGCCACCATCCAGTCGCGTCAGCAGGGCGTGGGCCCGTTGCGGGGCGGCGGTGGCCAACTGGTTGGCCAGCACGCCGGAGACCCGCCGTGCCCACGGGGCGGCCGGTAACACGTAGAGGGCACATGCGCCGGTGTCCAGATCCGGGGCTAGATCGGCGCCCCGGGCCATATCTTCCCCATAACCGGCCTCGAGGCGTGCAAAGGCCTCGTCCCGGGCGATGAACTCCAGGGGCTCGGCATAAGGTCTGATCCTGCGGAACAGTTCGTCGGGCGGGATATGGAGGTCCGCCACGGTTGCCCCATAGCCATTGTAATTGAGATAGATCCCCAGCCACCGCAGCCGTTCCAGGTCTTCATCCGAGACCCGGAGGGTAGAAGCCGCCGCCCGGGCCTGGTCATCGAAGTTGTCGCCGAAGGTGCCCACCACGGCCCAGGCGCGGAAGCGCCCGCCCAGGTAATCATCCACGAGAAGACTCGTGCCGCGGTTCGAGGTCGCATCGAGATGGGTCTCCAGATGGGGATGTTCGGGAATTTCCCCATGGTAATGGTGGTCAAAGTACTGAACGCGCGCGCCGGCCGCGAGCAGATCCACGAGGGCCGTACGGTTTTTGTCCAGAGAGATATCGAGGACCGTTACCTGGCTATCCGCTGTCCCGGATACCCGTTCGAGGAGGGCGATATCCCGCTTGACCCCCGTTATCAGGGTCGAATCGACCGGATGGGACAATCTGAGCTGCTGCAGGGCGCAAAGACCGTCTGCATCACCATTGAATACGTCTATATAAGGCACTTTTATGGGTTTCCTTTACGAAATTCATGATCCAGAGGGTGGTTATGGGCGTATTTAACCCCAGACTGGCCCGGTATGACAAAGAACACTTGACTTCCCGGTGACCACTCTGCCAAACTCAATTCCCGAGTAAGGTACTAGGTTTTTTAGCCCTAAATTTCCTGGCTATAACCGTAACGGAGAAAAGCTCATGAGAATTTCCGCGAAGAGTCGCCATGCTGTTGCCGCCATGATTGATCTGGGCCTGAAGTCCCAGCAGCGCCCGGTGGCGCTGGTGGACGTCCTGGACGATCACGACATTTCCCTCTCCTATCTGGAGCAGATCTTCAGCCGCCTGAAGGAAAGCAAACTGGTGGAGGGCATTCGTGGACCGCGCGGAGGCTACCGCCTGGCCCGCCCGGCGGAAGAGATCACCGTCGCGGACATCATCGGCGCCGTGGAAGACACCAGCGCGCGGGGCCGCAAGGGACGCGTCACGGGGCGGCAGTCCGTGGCCCATGAGTTGTGGGATGACCTGAGCCAGCAGATCAACGATTTTCTCGACGGCATCAAGCTGTCGGAGTTGCTTGGGCGCACCAATATCACCGAGTTCGCGCGCCGCCACCCCCGCCACTTCCAGTTCGACAAGCGGCGCGCCGCCTGACGAACATCCTGTTCCCCCCTGTTCCGGGGCGCGCGCGGACTGTCCCGGAACAGCATATCCATGAACAGCGCGGCATGAGGGACGGGCCGCCCTGGCGGGCGGCCTGGTTTGGCGTTCCAGCGCCCTGATGCGGTAAAATGTTGACACACCGCTTCAGCTCATTGCTTTAAGATAATGAATTTAAACTCCGCGGGCGCTTCGCAGGACTCGCCAGAGGGTCTTGTTCCCGATCCATCCCCCGGGCGCCGCCTGAAGGTGCTCAGCTACAACATTCAGACCGGCATCGCCACCACCCGCTATCGGGACTATGTCACCTATGGCTGGCGCCATCTCGTTCCCCATACGCGCCGCTGGCAGAACCTGGACCTCATGGTCGAATCGGGCCTGCGGGCTTTCGATATCGTGGGCCTGCAGGAGATGGACGGCGGCAGCATGCGCACCGGCTACGTCAACCAGGCGCGCTACCTGGCGGAGCGGGCGGACTTCCCCTTCTGGTACAACCAGGTCAACCGCCGCATGGGCCGGCTCGCCCGCCACAGCAACGGGTTGCTTTCCCGTATCGAACCCACCGAGACCTTCGACTACAAGCTCCCCGGCCTGCCGGGTCGGGGGGCCCTGCTGTCGCGCTTCGGACACCACCCCGACTGGATCACGGTGATCGTCGTCCACCTGGCCCTGAGCCAACGCGCGCGGACCCGTCAGATGCTTTTCCTGAGCCAGCTGGTCAACGCCCACCCCCACGCCTTGGTGATGGGCGATTTCAACTGCGACAGCAATGCGCCGGAGGTGCGGATGCTGCTGGATTCCACCGATCTGGTACTGCCGGATGCCGAGGAACACACCTTTCCCACGTGGTGTCCGCGGCGGCGCATCGACCATATCCTGGTGACTCGCGACATCGTGGTGGAAAAGGCCTACGTCCCCCAGTGGGCCTACTCGGATCACTTGCCGGTGGCCCTGGAACTCAGGGTGCCGCCGGGGGTGCTGGTTTAGACAAGGGCATACGGGTAACCGGGCCCCGGCGCGCCTTGCCCGCCACCCGGGAAAGGGTTACTTTTCCGCCAGAATCCGCGCGCCATCCGACGGCGCGAACACCCCGAGATCAGAACCGGACCCGCCATGGCCACCATACTGCTCGTCGAAGACTCTCCTACCGAGGCCTACGTCATAGCTGATATTCTGGCCCGCCATGGCTATCAGACCCTCACCGCCGCCACCGGCGAGGAAGGCATCAACATGGCCCGCAATCACAAGCCCGACCTCATCCTCATGGACGTGGTCATGCCGGGTCTGAATGGCTTCCAGACCACCCGCAAGCTGGCCAAGGATGAACAGACCGCCCATATTCCGGTCATCGTGGTGTCCTCCAAGGACCAGGACACGGACCGCATCTGGGCCATCCGCCAGGGGGCCCGGGACTATATCGTCAAGCCGGTCAAGGAAGATCTGCTCATCGACCGTGTTCAGACCCACCTGGCTCAGATCTGAAGACCGTTCCCATACGCCGTCCGGGAGCCACCGTGAGGACCTTCCCGTGGTAACCACCTCACGACGTCGTCCGCGGCCATGACCCTCACCGAGCTCCGATACATCGTGGCCGTGGGGCGTGAGCGCCATTTCGGCCGGGCGGCGGAGAGCTGTTTCGTCAGCCAGCCCACCCTGAGCGTGGCCATCCGCAAGCTCGAGGAGGAATTGGACGTGGTCCTGTTCGAGCGCGGCAAGGGGGAGGTGCTGGTGACCCCCATCGGCGAGGCCATCATCACCCGGGCCGAGCAGGTGCTGCGGGCGGTGGAGGGGATCCGCGAGGCCGCGGCGCACCACGAAGGAGACCTGGCCATGCCCCTGCGCATGGGCGCGATCTTCACCATCGCGCCCTACCTGCTGCCGGAGATCATCCCCATCCTGCGGGACAGCGCCCCCGACATGCCGCTGCTCATCGAGGAAAACTACACCCACGTGCTGAGCGAGCATCTGCGCAAGGGCGAGCTCGATGTCATCGTCATATCCCTGCCCTTCCAGGAGCCGGGCATCGAGACGGAACCCCTCTACGAAGAACCCTTCGTGATCCTCATGCCCGCCTCCCACCCCTGGACCCAGCAGGAGGCCATACCGGCCGCCCAGATGGCCGACGAGAATATCCTGCTCCTGGGACCGGGGCACTGTTTCCGCGACCAGGTGCTGGAGCTATGTCCGGAATGTGCCCAGACCGGCGGCAGCAGTGCCCTGCGGGGCATGGTGGGCAGCTCCCTGGAGACCATCCGGCATATGGTGGCCTCGGGTCTCGGTGTCACCGTGCTGCCGTGCTCATCGGCGGGGGCGGAGAAGTACTCACGTCGCCTGGTGACCATCCGCCGGTTCGTCGAACCGGAGCCGCGGCGTGTGGTCGCTCTGGCGTGGCGCCGGGGCTTCACCCGCCCCGGGGCCATAGACGCCGTCAAGCATGCCATCTGGCATTCCGGCCTCACCTGCGTGCGCATGCTGGGCACGGGGGCCTGAAGCCCCCAGGAGCGGTCACAGGAAGACCATAGTGCCTCCCGCCAGCGCCGCCAGCACCAGCACGCCGCCCACATAACGCCCCATGGCCATGCCGCCGATGGCGCCCGCCATGCCGGCCTTGACCAGGGTATTGGTGATGGCGGCGATGGTGACGGTAGTGGCCGCGACGGCGCTCGTCACGTCTCCGTCACTGCTCATGGTGGCGGTGGAGAGATTGATGGCGTCCACGTCATTCAAACCCGATATCGCCGCCAGCACGTAGAGGCCCGCGTCTCCCAGCCATTCCCGCAGGCCGTGGGCGAACAGCAGGATGATCACCAACAGCACCCCGAACTGCAGGGCAGTGCGCAGATCGAAGGGGTTCTTCAGCCCCTCGGCCTCTTCCTGGGCATCGCCGCCGCTGCGGCGCCACAGCCACAGCGCGCCACCGTAGGTCACCCCGCCCATCACCGCCATCGCCGGCACCAGGGCGACCCCCATGGGCGGATGAAGCAGCCAGGCCAGCAGCAGCACACGGGGAAACATGGTGCCGGATGCCAACAGGATCCCAGCCGACAATACCGGCTGCAGGGACGGGCTGGAACGGCCCATGCGGGAGAAGTTCAGGGTTACCGCGGTGGAAGCGGCGAGTCCTCCGAACAGGGCCGTGGCCCCCAGACCCCGTCGTGGGCCCACGAGCTTGACAGCGAAGTAACCCACGAAGGAGATGCCGCCGATGAGCACCACCATCCACCATATGGCATAGGGGTTAAGGGCATCCCAGGGTCCGTAGCCCTCATTCGGTAATACCGGCAGCACCACCACGGTGATCAGCAGCAGCTTGAAGATGGCGTAGAGTTCCTGCTGCTCGAGATTCGCCACCGCCTCCCGGAACATGGGCTTGGTGCCCAACAGCACCATGGTGACCACCCCCAGGGCCGCCGACACCGCCAGGTAACCGTGCATCACGGCCGCGCCCAGGCCGAACGTCACCAGGCCGGCCACCACCGTGGTGAGGCCGGGGTCCCGGTCCTCGGCCGCCTCGATGCGATGGCCCCCGAACAGCACCAGGGCCAGTACCGCGAACACCATGCCCAGCACCAGCCCACCGTAGGCCTCGGCCAGCAGCGCCCCCAGCGCACCCAAAAGGGCGGTAAGGGCGAAGGTGCGGGTGCCCGCCACGGCGCCGAACTCGTGGCCCCGCTTATGCCAGCCCCGCTCCAGGCCCACCAGCAGTCCGATGGCGAGGGCGAGACCGAACCGAGTCAACAACTCGAGCTCGCCGAGTTCCGTCATGACTTTGCCCTGCCCTCCCTGCAGCAACCCGGCGGGAGCCTGGATGAAGGATCCCCTCGCTCCCTGGGCCCTCCCCGCGCAGATGCAGATATTTCTTTCCTGATCATTTGCTTACTTCTATCATCTGATATTAAGTCTAGCACCGGGCGCCATCCCCGTCCGGGCGCGGCGAATTGCCCATCCCCTACCAATTCATACATCATCCCGGCCATGGCGCGAAACATTCCCCCCTTGAGGCTGCTGGTGGCCGCCGGCCTCAGCCTGGTCCTCGCCCTGCTGCTGCTGGTGTTGCTCTACGTCACGGACATGGCGCTGACGGTGTGGCAGAAGCTGGCGGAGGCACCCGCGGTCTTCGTCATCGGTTACGCCCTGTCCCTGATGGCGGTGGCGGCCGGTGGGGTCTTCATCATCTGGCGTCTGGTGCGTCCCCGACGGCCGCCCCGGGATGTCGCCGCTCCCCCCGTGCCGCCCACCGAGGATGAACTCCGCCAGGAACTGGCCAGCGCCCAGGAACGGGGGATGGATGCCACGGCCACGGTGGCCGAGATGGCCACCCTGGAGCAACGGCGGGCCTCCGGCGAGGTCCATGTGGCTCTGTTCGGCGAGGTGAGCACCGGCAAGAGCGCCCTGGTGAGGGCCCTGATCCCGGATGCCACGACCCAGGTGGACCCCCGTTCGGGCACCACCCGCCGCATCGAGCGCCATGTCTGGCGCAGCGCGGCCGGGGATCGTCTGGTGCTGGTGGACATGCCCGGCGTCAACGAGCCCGACGGCACCCTGACGGAACTCTCCACCGACGAGGCCCTGCGGGCTCACGTGGTGATCTATGTCTGCGACGGCGACCTCACCCGCGACCAGTACGCAGAACTGCGCAACCTCGCGGCCTTCGGCAAGCCCCTCATCGTGGCCTTGAACAAGATGGACCGCTACAGCGCCCATGACCTGGCGCTGGTTAGCGCGCGCATCCGCGAGCGCACGGGGCGCCACGCGGGGGTGGACGTGGTGCGGGTGAGCGCGGGCTCCGAGCAGGAGGTGACGGTGGTCTATCCCGATGGTCGCGAGGAGATCCGCCGGCGCCGCCTGCCCGCCGACGTGGATGCCCTGCGGGACGCCCTCCAGGAGCGCATCGATGGCGATGGGGAGGCCCTGGACGAACTGCGGGACGCCGCGGTGTTCGTGCTTGCCAAACGCAAGCTGGACCAGACCGTGAAGCGCCACCGCGACGAGGCCTCCGGGGCCGTGGTGGGCAGCTATACCCGCAAGGCGGTGGTGGGGGCCATGGCCGCCGTCAGCCCCGGCATGGACATCATCATCCAGGGTTATCTCGGCGTCGGCATGGTCAAGGAATTGTGCCGGATATACGACGTACCGGTGCGCGAGGTGGATGTCGACCAGGTACTGAAGAACGCCACCGGGCGCGCCGGCAAGGCGCTGCCCGTGGCCCTGGCCATCGCCGGCAACTCCCTCAAGGCCTTTCCCGGCGCCGGCACACTGGCGGGGGGCGTGACCCATGCCGTAGCCTATGGCCTGATGTTCGACAGTCTGGGGCGGGCCATCTCCCGCACCCTCGAGACCCGGGGCGCGTTGCCACCGGCAGTGGTCAGCCGAACCCTGGAGGAAGTGCTTGGTGAAGAACTGGAAACCCGTGCGCGACGCCTGGCAAAGGTTGCGATTCAAAAGACCGGGGGGGACGACAAGGCGGCCGGCAACGCCTGAGCACGGGGGCCAGGGGCATGTGGACGACGCCCGCCTCTCCCTCACCGCCCTGCTGGAGGACAGCCACATCCCGCCCCAGGTACGGGCCGGCCTGGCCCGGGAAATGGAACAGGTCCAGGAGATGCTGGACAAGCTGGAACAGGGCCACCTCCACATTGCCGTGTTCGGGCGGGTCGGCGTGGGCAAGTCCGCCCTCCTCAACGCCCTGCTGGGGGAACGCCGCTTCAGCTGCAGCCCCCTCCATGGCGAGACCACCACCACCGCCATGGCACCATGGCAGGAGATCGAGAAGGACGGCGTGTTCCTGGTGGACACGCCCGGCATCAACGAGGTGGACGGCGAGACCCGGGAACGCATGGCCCATGAGGTGGCCGGCCGTTCGGACCTGGTGCTGTTCGTGGTGGAGGGCGACATCTCGGACACCGAGCTGGCGGCCCTGCGCACCCTGCTGAAGGCCTCCCGTCCCATCATCCTGGTGTTCAACAAGACCGATCACTACCGCAGTGAGGACCGGGAGGTGGTTCTGGAATCCCTGCGCAACCGCACCCGCGACCTCATCCCCGAGCGCAACATCGTGTGCGTCAGCGCCGATCCGGGGGAGCGCGTCTACATCCAGGTGGCGGGGGATGGCAGTGAACAGGAGATGGTGCGCCGGCCCGCACCGGACGTCCGTCAGCTGGCGGACCGGCTGTGGCAGATCCTGGAGCGGGAAGGCAAGTCCCTCATCGCCCTCAACGCCTCCCTGTTCGCAGGCCGCCTGTCCGATGACCTGGCGCGCCGGGTGGTGGAACTCAAGGCGGAACTGGCCCAGCGGGTGGTGCGCAACTACTGTATCACCAAGGGTGTACTGGTGGGGGTGAACCCCGTGCCGGTGGCGGATCTGGCGGCCGCCATGGCGGTGGACGTCAGCCTCGTGGTCCACCTGTCACGCATCTACGGCCTGCCCCTCACCCGCTCCGAGGCCGGGGGGCTGGTCCGCACTATCTTCGCCCAGATGGCCATGCTCATGGGCACCGTGTGGACCATCCATGTATTCTCATCCGCTCTCAAGATCGGCACCCTGGGACTGTCCACGGCCCTCACCGCGGCGGCCCAGGGCGCAGTCGCCTATTACGCCACCTACGTGGTGGGCGAGGCGGCGCGGGAGTATCTGCAGATGGGCAAGTCATGGGGCAGTGCCGGGCCCAAGCGGGTGGTGCGCGACATCCTCGACTCCGTGGACCGCGACTCCCTGCTGGCCGGAGCACGGGAGGAGATCCTCGGCCGTATCAAGGCAGGTTAAAGCTTTGTCCTTTGTCCTTGGTCATTTGTCCTTGGTCCTTCACCCCCCGATCCCCGATCCCTGACCCCCGATTTCCATACAGGTAAACTGCCAAATAACAAAGGACCAAGGACAAAGGACAAACAACAAATGACAAATGACAAATGACCAAAAACCATGGCCGACGATAACCTTTACGCCCCGCCCTCCGCCGATCTCAATCGTCCCGCCAACGACGGGGACTTCGCCATCACCGGCCCGCACCTCCGGGGGGCGGGCGACGGTGCCCGATGGCTGCTGCAGGCCTTTGCCTTCTTTCGTGACGGCTGGCTGCAATGGCTGGCGGCCACCGTCATCCTGCTGGTGATCTATGTTGTCGTCCAACTCATCCCCTTCATCGGCGCCATCGCCATGATGTTTCTCGGACCGGTGTTCTCCGGCGGGCTGATGCTGGGGGCGCGAGCCCAGGAACAGGGGGAGGATTTCCAGGTGGGCCACCTGTTCGCGGGGTTCTCCACCCATTCCGGAGGGCTGCTGACCCTGGGGGCGCTGTATCTGGCCCTGCAGATCGTCGCCTGGGCGGTGGGCCTCGGCGTCATGTTCCTGTTCATGGGCAGTGCCGGTGTGTTCGGTGCCATGGTATCGGGCGACGCCGGGGCCGCGGCGGCGGTCTCTCCCGTGGCGGCCATCCTCGGGGTACTCATCATCATGGCGGTGTTGATTCCCACCGCGGCCGCCATCTGGCTCGCCCCGCCCCTGGTGGTGCTCCACGGCATGCCCGCCCTCGAGGCCATGAAGATGAGCCTCATGGGGTGTCTGAAGAACATCCTCGCCTTCCTGGTTTACGGCCTCCTCGCCCTGCTACTGGCCTTCCTCGCCACCCTGCCCCTGATGCTGGGCTGGCTGGTGCTGGTGCCCGTGATCATCATCAGCGTATACACCGCTTATCGGGACATCTTCTCCGATACCCCGGCGGCCCTGGGGCGCTGATGACCGGCACCGCCACGGGTATGGGCAGGCGGCGGCAGGCGGGCTGAGGATCATGCGCGCCCTGGGGATACTGGTGGTGCTGGCGGTGGCCGTGGCGGCGGCCGTGTGGTGGTCCACACGGCCCGAGCCCATACCCGTACGGGTGGCCGAGGTGAGCCCGGGACGGGTGGCGGACACGGTGGTGAACACCCGCGCCGGCACGGTGGAGGCCTGCCGGCGTTCCTACCTGGCGCCCGCCGTGGCCGGCCAGATCGCCCGCCTGCCGGTCACCGAGGGGCAGCGGGTGGAGACGGGCGAGTTGCTGCTGGAGGTCTGGAACGAGGACGTCAAGGCCCGCCTGGCTCTCGCCGAGGCCGAGGTGCTGGCGGCGTCGGCCAAGGAAGAGGAGTCTTGCCTGCGGGCCCAGAATGCCCGCCGCGAGGCGGACCGGCTGGCCCGCCTGCGCACGGAGAACGCGGTCTCAGAGGAGCAGCTGGACCGCGCCCAGACCGAGTCCAGGGCGGCGGCGGCCGCCTGCCGGGGCGCCCGGGCGGCGGTCTCCGTGGCCCGTTCCCGGGTGGACGGGGCCCGGGCGGCCCTCGCCCAGACCCGGCTCCACGCCCCCTTCGGAGGGGTGGTGGCCGAGGTGAATGGCGAGCTCGGAGAGTACATCACCCCCTCGCCCCCCGGCATCCCGACCCTTCCCGCCGTGGATCTCATCGACGACAGCTGTCTGCGGGTCAGTGCACCCCTGGACGAGGTGGATGCCCCCGGCGTGCGTACCGGCCTGCCCGCATGCATCTCCCTGGATGCCTTCACGGACCGCATATGCAACGGCACGGTGCGGCGCATCGCGCCCTATGTGATGGCCCGCGAGAAGCAGGCCCGCACGGTGGAGGTGGAGGTGGACTTCACCGCTCCCGAGGACAGCAGCGGCCTGCTGGTGGGTTACAGCGCCGATGTGGTGATCGAACTGGCGGCCCACGACTCCGTATTGCGCATCCCCACCGAGGCGGTGCTGGAGGGCAACAGGGTGCTGGTGGTGGATCCCGCCAGCAGCCGCCTCGAGTCCCGGACCTTCGAGCCGGGGATCAGCAACTGGGAGTATACCGAGGTGGTGGCGGGCCTCCGGGAGGGCGAACGGGTGGTCATCTCCGTCGCCCGCGAAGGGGTGGAGGAAGGGGCCCTGGTGGCGCCCGAAGCCGGCCCGTGATCCGCCTGCAGGACATCAGTCGCCACTTCGTCATCGGCGACAACACCGTCCACGCCCTGGATCGGGTCTCCCTGCACATCACCGCCGGCGAATACGTCGCCGTCATGGGACCATCGGGGTCCGGCAAGTCCACCCTGTTGAACGTCATCGGCCTGTTGGATCGTCCGGATGACGGCCGCTATCTGCTGGACGGGGAGGACACCACCACCATGGACGAGGTGCGGCTGGCCGGCTTCAGGCGCCGCCATATCGGCTTCGTTTTTCAGTCCTTTCACCTGGTGCCCCGCCTCAGCGCCGCCGCCAACGTGGAGCTGCCCATGGTGCTCGCGGGGATCCCCGCGGAGCAGCGTCGCCGGCGCACCACCGCCGCCCTGGAGGCGGTGGGGCTCACGGACCGGGCGGGCCATCGCCCCGAACAGCTGTCCGGCGGGCAGCGTCAGCGTGTGGCGGTGGCCCGCGCCACCATCATGGGTCCGGCGGTGCTGCTGGCGGATGAACCGACGGGGAATCTGGATACCGCCTCCGGCATGGAGGTGATGGCGTTACTGGAGACCCTCAACGGCGACGGTCTGACCCTCATCCTGGTGACCCATGACGCCAGCCTGGGAGGGCGCGCCCGACGCATGGTCAAGCTGCTGGACGGTCGCGTGGAATCCGATGAGCGTCTCTCCACCGGGCCCGAATCCACGCCATGACCCTTTACGACCAGATTCACCTGGCGTGGCAGGCCCTGACGGGGCACCGGCTGCGTAGCGGGCTGATGCTGCTGGCCATGGCCATCGGCGTGGCGGCGGTGGTGTTCCTCACCGCCCTGGGCGAGGGCGCCCGGCGTTTCGTTGTGGGGGAGTTCACGGCCCTCGGCACCCATCTGGTGATGGTCCTGCCCGGGCGCAACGAGACCACCGGCGGCCACCCGCCCCTGCTGGGGGAGACCCCCCGGGATCTCACCCTCGAGGACGCCCTGGCCCTGGAGCGCCATCCCGCCATCCGGCGGGTGGCGCCCCTCAATGTGGGTTCCGCACCGGCCTCCCATGGCCGGCGGGAACGAGAGGTGACGGTGATCGGCACCACGGCGGAGTTTCTGGCCGTACGCCGGCTCGGTCTGACCCAGGGTCGCAACCTGCCCGCTGCGGCCCGGGAGGCCCATCCCGTGGCCCTCATCGGCGAGGGCATCAGACAGGAGCTGTTCGCCGCCGGCGAACGTGCCCTGGGGGGCTGGCTGCGCCTGGGGGACCGCCGTTTCCGGGTGATCGGGGTACTGCGTTCCGAGGGTTATTCCATCGGCCTCGACATTGCAGAGTTGGTGTTGATTCCGGTGGCCTCGGCCCAGCAGCTGTTCGATACCTCATCCCTGTTCCGCATCCTCGTGGAGGCCCGCTCCCGAGAGGATGTGAAGGGTGCCAGTGATGCCGTGCGCCGCATCATTCGGGAGCGCCACGAAGGCGAAGACGATATCACGGTCATTACCCAGGATGCCGTGGTCTCCACCTTCGACGACATCCTCAGCGTGCTCACCTACATGGTGGGCGGGGTGGCCGCCATCAGCCTGGTGGTGGCCGGCATCCTGGTGATGAACGTGATGCTGGTGGCGGTGTCCCAGCGCACGGCGGAGATCGGCCTGCTCAAGGCCCTGGGCGCCTCCCCCGCCCATATCCAGCGCCTGTTCCTTACCGAGGCGGTACTGCTGTCCCTGATGGGAGCGGCCATCGGCCTCGTCGTGGGCTATGGTGCGGTGGTGGCCCTGCGCACCCTGTATCCCATCCTCTCCGCCTCGCCGCCGCCATGGGCCCTCGGCGCGGCCACCGGGGTCGCCCTGGCCACCGGCATCGGCTTCGGAGTGCTGCCCGCGCGCAAGGCCGCGCGCCTGGACCCCGTCCAGGCCCTGGCGCGACGCTAGGGCCCATGAGACCCATGGATCTCACCCTGTACGCCGCCGGCGCCGTGGCCGCCCAGCCCCTGCGCGCGGGCCTCACGGCCCTCGGCATCGCCGTGGGGGTGGCGGCGGTGATCCTGCTCACCGCCATCGGCGAGGGGGTGCATCGCTACGTGCTGGCCGAGTTCACTCAGTTCGGCACCAATCTGTTGGCCATCACCCCGGGCAAGACCCAGACCTTCGGGGTCTCCGGCGCCATGGTGAGCACCACTCGTCCCCTTTCCCTGGAGGACGCCGCGGCGCTGGCACGGCTGGACGGCATCACCGCAGCCGTACCGGTGATTCAAGGCAACGCCAGCGTGGAGTTCGGCGAACGTGGTCGCCGCACCACGGTCCTGGGGGTCAACCACCAGGTGCCGGCGGTGTGGCAGCTGCGGGTCCGCATGGGACGCTTTCTGCCCGCGGACGACACCGGCCATCCCCGCGCCTACGCGGTGCTCGGCGCCAAGCTGCACCGCGAGTTGTTCGGCGACCATAACCCCCTCGGCCAGCGCATACGGGTGGGAGGGGAGCGCTATCGCATCGTGGGTGTGATGGCCCCCAAGGGCCAGCTGCTGGGTTTCGACCTCGACGACACCATCTATCTGCCGGTCGCCAAGGTGATGGCCATGTTCGATCGCGAGGGCCTCATGGAGGTGGACCTGCTATATCGCCCGGAGATGGCCTCCGAGGCGGTGGCCGCCGCGGTTCGCTCCACCCTGATGCGCCGCCACGGACACGAGGATTTCACCATCACCACCCAGGACCAGATGCTGGAAGTTCTGGGCTCCATTCTCGGCATCCTGACCGTGGCGGTGGGTGCCCTGGGCGGCATATCGCTGCTGGTGGGCGGTGTGGGGATCCTGACCATCATGACCATCTCGGTGCACGAAAGGACCGCCGAGATCGGCCTGTTGCGTGCCCTGGGGGCCCGTCCAAACCAGATCCTGGCGCTGTTCCTCGCCGAGTCCGCGGCCCTTTCCGCGGCCGGCGGCCTGGCGGGCCTGATGGCGGGCACGGGACTGGCGCGGGGTCTGGCGGTCCTGGTGCCGAAGTTGCCGGTTCACGTCGCCTGGGAATATCTGATCCTGGCCGCGGCCCTGGCCGTCGTCATCGGCCTCGCCGCCGGCGTGGCCCCGGCCGCCCGCGCCTCACGCACGCCTCCGGTAGAGGCCTTGCGAAGCGAATAAGCACGCTGTGGCTAACCCTCCGGCCTGGCTTCCTGCTCCGCGTCCCCCTGGGACGGGGATGCGCTGGCGGCCTGACTCGGCTGATCCTTGTACTGTCGGCGTTGTTCCGCAATGCGTTCCTGGATGGCGTTGCGCTGGCTCTCGTAGGCCCTGTACCAGGCCGCTCTGTCCTCTTCGAACAACCTGCGGCGGCGCTCGCGTTCGGCTTCCAGCTCTGCACGCCGCCCCTCGCGTTGGGCGGCCAACTCCTGCCAGCGGATCTCGTTTTGCTGTCGTGCCTCCGCCTTGCGGGCCTCATGGGCCTCCCGGGGGGATGGTTCGGCGGCGGCAATGCCTATCCCGAGGCCCCACACGAGGCAGTATAGAAAAGCTAGGTTTTTGAGTCTCATCAAGTTGCACCTCATCAATACGAGTTCCATTCGGGATGCGCAACCGGCAGGAAACCAGCCACCCCATGGGACACGCGCATATGCCCATTACTCCTCGGGGAACGGTAATACCTAAGAGCAAGATTTTAACATAGGCTACCCGCGACCCGTCCATCGAGCCGATGGGGGCCGCCAACCCGACGCTTATTGCACTCTGCGGGCCGTCACCAGGAACACCGGATAGCCGCGGCCTTCGCCCGGCACCGTATGGACCGTGGTGAACCGCACGTCACCGAATCCGGCCTCCGCCAGCAGCTTTGCCAACCGCGCACGTCGAAAACCGTGGTGGAATACGCCCTGGGCATCCGCGGGGTGAAAGGTGCCGTCCTCCTCGTCCAGGTCTGCCAGGGCAAGGAGGCCGCCGGGCTTGGCGTGTTCCGCGAAACGCTGCATCAGCAGCCGTGTATCCGGCACATGATGCAGTGCCATCGCGCTGACGATGAGGTCGAAGCGCTCGTCGATGGGTTGGGCGGTGATATCCCGGCAAACGGGCTTTACCTTGCCTACGAGCTCCGGCTTGGCCATCAATCGTTCCAGCATGGACTCCGAGGTATCCACCGCCACGATGCGCCCCACCAGCGGGGCGAGCTGGCTGGAGATGAGGCCGGTGCCGGCGCCGAAATCCATGACCTCCATGCCCTCATGCACAGGGATGTGGGCCAGGATGGCCGCGCCGATGTCCCGCGACAAGGCCTTGACCCGATCCCGCCTGTCCCAGTCTTCGGCCTTCTCCGCGAACAGATCTCCCATGTCTGGGTCCTCCTAAGTGCAGTTACGATGCCATGCAGTTCATCTCAGCTCACCGGCGCCACCGCCCGGCGCGCCACCCTTCGTTCCGTGAGGAATACATACAGGCCCGAGCCGATGATGATAAGCGCCCCGATGGCGGTGATGCCGTCGGGAAGGTCGCCGAATACGGCCCAGCCCAAAGCGGTGGCACTGATGATCTCCAGATACTGGAACGGGGCCATGACGCTGGCATCGGCCCGCTTGAGGGCCGCCGCGATCATGACATGGATGACGGCGGATAACAGGCCGATGGCCAGCACCAGGACCACGCCTGTCTCATCGGGAAGGGAGAAACTGAATACCGCGAGGCCACCATACCAGCCGACGGCCATCAGGGCGCTGAGTATCCCCGCCGCCACCAGGCCGGTCCAGAACTGCAACAGGATGATGTCCTCGTGCATCGCACGGGTCCGCGTGAGGGCCATATAGATGGCGTAGCAGGTGCCCGCGAGGAACGGAAATATGGTGGCCACACCGTAGGCCGCCCAGTTGGGGCGGATGACCACCAGGGCCCCCGCCAGACCCACCGACACCGCCAGCCACCGGCTCCAACCTATGCGTTCTCCCAGGAACACCCCTGAGATGGCCGTCAGTATCAGCGGCTGCACGAAGAAAATGGCGGTATTGTTGGCGATGGGCAAATGGTGCAGGCCCCACACGAGAAACAGCACCGCCCCCGCCAACACCACCCCCATCCAGATATGGCGCATCCTCAGAGTGCCGCGAATGGCCGTGCGACGCACCAGCAGCAGCGGTAGCAACACCAGGCACTGGACGACAAACCGTCCCCAGGCTATCTGGCCCACGGCCTGGGACATGGAGGCCAGTTTGGCCAACGCGTCGATTATCGGCACCGACAGCATGGCGGCGGAAATGATGAGAATACCCACTTCGGTGGCTGATATGGGGAGTCTTGTCGGGGGCAAAGGGAGTCCTTGGCGAGGGTGGCTTACCCGGATCTTAACCCCATATGTTCTCACCTTCAGTGCCGTGGGTTGGCCCGGTGACGGTTCTGACCGGCTCGACAATAGCCGCGCCGCTATTTGGGGACGAGTCCGGCCCGCCCCTTCGCCATGGCGGATGTCCGGCCTCAACGGGGAGGGCCCGTGCCGTCTTCCAATTTGGAGATCCTGGAGGGCGTTCCATGAATACTGGCCCACCTATTCCGGAGGAATCTTTATCTGCCTTTCTGCGGCCCGGGGATGACCGCTCTTTTAAATACACGGAATTCGCATGAGGCCCACGGAACATCATTCCCCACCTCCCGGGGTGTACTGGCAAAGCCAAGATGACTTTGTCCCCGTTTGCCGAAAGAATCATGGTTGCAGTCCGCCCGCATTAAATCAGCGGCTCTTCAAGGCATCACGCAGGTCGGCTGAAGGGAAATAACCATCAGCGGGGGCCTTATTCAGGCGAGTGTTATTTTCTGTACCGAATATCCCGCGATACCGCGACCGCGCCGGAGAGAAATAGTTTGCCAGATTATCATATATACATTCTTTTTCTTTTGATGCATCATTTTATCCTTCGGATTAATCTTACAGGGGAGTGCCCTACATCCTCGCGGCATCCAATCAAAATATACAGGAATAAACAATGGCGAAAGTACCCAACGTCTCCAACCTGACCCTTGAACAGATTCAAAAGCTGAAGACCGATCTGAACAAAGAAGAAACAAAGAAGAAGCGCTCCCAGAAGTCCCGCCTGGTAACCCAGCTGGCAGGCGAGATCCGCAGGAGTGGGTTCACAGTCGAAGAGATCGCCCATGCCCTGCTGCAGAAGAAGGGCAAGGCGCCGGCTGCTAAACGCGCCGGCACCAAGCGGGCCGCGGTCAATCCGGCCTATGTCGATCCCGAAGATCCGAACAATACCTGGACCTTCAAGGGTCGGGCCCCGAAATGGGTAGAGGAACGCATGAAGGCGGCGGGCCTCGACGTCAGGAACCGCGAGGACAAGGAACAGTTCAGGAAGAAGCTGAAGAAGGTCTGAATACCGGCCAGACGGCCCATTCAGGTGTCCGCAGGGACGCGGTATTTCGTCTCCTCAAGGCGGCCATGACGAAACGCCAGGGCGCTGCGCATGTGGCGGGTTTTTTCCACCATGCGATAAGTAGAGCGATTGTTATTGAAGCGTGATACGGCGGCCAGTGGAATCCACAGAATGTCATGGGATTCATCGTTACCGGGGATGGGAATATCGTGGTCCATCTCCACCAGAAAGCGGATATCGAAGTGTTCGTGGCGCGGCCCACGTATGCTGGCCGGTATGATATGCACATCCACGTCGAATATGTCCTGGGCCACGAGGCGGATATGGGAGGAGTCCAACCCCGTCTCCTCTGCAGTTTCACGCAAGGCCACTCGCAGGATGTCGGCATCCCCGTCGGCGTGCCCACCCGGCTGAAACCACTGGTCGTGCTTGCGATGATGGAGCATCAGCACATGGTCCCGATGGCGGCTTACCACCCACGCGGACCCCGTGACATGGCCGGGCCAGAGGTCGCAGTGAAAGCAATCCTCGTGGGCCTCGACGAAGGTCCGGGTGCGTTCACAGTGAGCGGCTTCATCCAGGAACCGCGTACGGTGGCGGGCCAGCAGATTCAGTAATTCCCGGCGGTGCATGGTCCCTGCCCCCCAAGGGCTGATGACAATGGCGCGTTCATGGCGCTCCCGCCGGTGGGGTCCGCAACCCGAACGCCGCCCGGTATATGGGGTGATGGTGCCTCCATCGGAGACTCACGTGCCGGAGGGGCGTCCAATGGCCGCGATTGCCGCGCCCGCCGCCTCGTCGACATTACCCTCGCTTCCCGACAGCACCAGACGGCCATAGGCGCCTACGGCCCGCACATCCACCAGGGTGATGGTGGCTGCCTTTTCTGCCTGATTGGCCGCGTAGATCACATAGCCCGCGGGTTCTGTCTCCAGAATGAACATGCTCTCGCCCGGCAGGATCATGGAGCCCCTGCGGTTCTGGCGGTTGATGAGTACGGTGTGATCCGGCGTCATGCCACGGATGGTCTCCTGCCAGGTGATGCGAGGCAGCTGGCGGTCGCCGAGCCGCGCGCCCAGGTTGGAGAGCACCAGTTCTCCTGCCTGGCGTACGTCGCTCTGGTCCCGCTGATGGATCACCATGGAACCGAACTCCCGCTCCACCACCTGTTGGGCCAAGTGTACCCGGGTGGCCTTCAACGCCATATCCGTGAGGCGATGGACGGCCATGCCCGGCGACACCTCCACCCACAGGCAGGCATCTCCAGGCACCGGCAGGAAGCCCTGGGACACGGTGGCGATATACTCGGCCAGTTGCGGCTGCAACGAGTCGATATAGACGTAGGTCCGCAGGGAGATCATGCGCGCGCCAGGGCATGGCCAGGGTTTGCCGGCCCCACGACCGGAGAGGGGTTGGGTTGAGGCTTCACTGCAGGCTTATCGGATTTGGCGGCGGCAAATGACTTTCCCAGAGATTTCAGCGGGCACACGCCCTTGCAGGACGGCACAATCCCATTCTACCTTGCATAGGCCCGGCCCGGGCTCCCCGCCCGTCAATCCCGTATGCCCATGGCGTGGCCCGGCCATGGGCCATGGAATGACCGCATCGTTCAGCCGTCGGCTGGTGGCGAATTGTCTCGAATCGACGAACCATAAAGCAAATAGCATATATGGAGCGAATACATAGAGTCATGCCTATGAATGTATGGTGGGTCCTAACTTCTTCATACCGGGTTGCGTGGCCCTCTTCGGGAATGGTAAGCAGAGTCCGTACTTCTCCCGCGAGGTCGGCGTCCATGAAAGCCCATGTCTGTGTACTGCTCGGCAGCCTCGCCTTGCCCGCCAACGTCGCTGCGGCAGGCGACACCATTCGCATACCCATTGGCCAACAGGAAGGCGCAGTATCACCCACGCCCCTCCCCCATCGCGGCATGAAACGCGACCAGGTGCGGGCGCGTTACGGACCGCCCGGGGCCCATTCGGCGGCGGTGGGCGACCCGCCCATCAGCCGCTGGCATTATGACGGCTTCACCGTCTATTTCGAGGAGGACACGGTGGTCCACAGTGTAGTGACCCACGTCCCCCGGCATCCTGTGACACCATCCGCAGGACCCTAGGGAAGCGCTGATTTATTCAGCGCTTTCCGTATGGTCCGGGGGTGAGCCGGACTCAGGACAAGGTCCGGTGGACCTTGTCCCCGGCCTCGCCCGCGGTGCAGGACAGCACCGCGTGGAGAGGACCATCGCATCAATCACGCAAGTGATTGAATGCGTGAGCCGGGCCCGGGCATGTACCGGGCCCGGCGTGGCTGATTTAATCCTGGATGGATTAAATCAGCCTTTCCCTAGTGTCCTGTCCCGTAATAATGTTCGAGAAGTCGCGCCGGGCACAGTGCGCCAGGGAAGGCAAGAGGAGGAGGCATAGCACCGCTATGGCGACGACGAATAACGCCCCATGGCGTGCTGC
>JAABTG010000245.1 GCA_011389995.1 Thiotrichales bacterium | reverse complement strand
TGTGAGGGGTGAGAGCTTGTTGTCACGGGGTGGCGGGCGGGGGTCGCTGACCTTCGCGAGTTGTACCCTCTGGCTGGCATATTTCTCGCTTTAGGGGGGTTATAGTCTTCGTTGCGATGATCGTCCTGGAGCCGGACCTTGCCCATGTCTGCCACGTGTCGCCTGCTACTCATCCCCCTGCTGGTCATGTGCGTGGCGGTGCCCGTTCTAGCCGACCGTGAGGCATTGTTGATCCCCGTGAAAGGTCCCATCGGTGCGGCAACGGGAGAGCTGGTGGTCCGTGGTATCGACGAGGCGGCGGAGCAGGCCGCGGCCCTGGTGATCCTGGAGATGGATACCCCCGGCGGCCTCGATACGGCCATGCGGCGTATCGTCAAGGCCATCCTGGCCTCCCCGGTGCCGGTGGTCACCTACGTGTCGCCGGCGGGGGCCCGGGCCGCCAGCGCCGGCACCTATATCCTCTACGCCAGCCATGGCGCCGCCATGGCCCCGGCCACCAATCTCGGGGCGGCCACTCCGGTGAAGGTGGGCGGGCTCCCCGGCCTGGGAGACAGAACCCCGGCAGGCGAAGAGGGCGAAGGTGAGGACGCCGAGCCCGCTAAAGATGCCATGGAGCGCAAGAGGGTGAACGATGCCGTGGCGTATATCCGGGGTCTGGCGGAACTGCGGGGGCGCAACGCGGCTTGGGCGGAGCAGGCGGTGCGGGAATCCGTAAGCCTGTCGTCCTCGGCGGCCCTGGAGAAGGATGTCATCGACGTGGTGGCCGGGAGCATCCCCGAACTCCTCGAGGCCATGCACGGCCGCACGGTCCAGGTGGCGGGCAAGGAGCAGCGGCTGGACGCCGGGGATCTCGCGGTGAATCGGGTCGAACCCGGCTGGCGCACGCGGCTGCTGTCCATCATCGCCCATCCCAACGTCGCCTATATCCTGCTGATGATCGGCATCTACGGGCTCATCTTCGAGCTCGCGAACCCGGGCGCGGTGATACCGGGCACCATCGGTGCGGTGAGCCTGCTGCTCGCCCTCTATGCCCTGCAGGTGCTGTCGGTGGATTACGCCGGCGTGGCCCTGATCCTCCTCGGCGTGGCCCTCATGACGGCCGAGGCCTTCGCCCCGAGCTTCGGTGTCCTGGGGCTGGGGGGGCTGGCCGCCTTCCTGTTCGGTTCGGTGATCCTCATGGACGAAGAGGGCGTGGCCGTCTCCCTGCCCGTGGTTTTCATCACCGGCGCCCTCAGTGCCGGGCTTTCCATCTGGGTGGTGGGCCGCCTGGCGGCCATACGCCGCAAGCCGGCCGTCAGCGGTACCAAACGGCTGGTGGGGGCGAGCGGAACGGCGCGGGAGGACTTCGACCACAGCGGCCACGTACGCGTGGAGGGTGAGGTGTGGCAGGCGGATACTTGTGCCCCGCTGCGGCGGGGCGACGCCGTGCGGGTGCTGGCGGTGGACGGCCTGCGCCTCGAGGTTGAACCGGAGAAACAGGAGTAACGCCATGTTCAATGATGTGATGCTGACCTATCTGCTGCCCATCCTCCTGGTGGTGGCCTTCCTGGCCTCGGCCCTGCGCATCCTGCGCGAATACGAGCGCGGCGTGGTGTTCTTCCTCGGCCGCTTCCAGGCCGTCAAGGGGCCGGGGCTCATCATCATCGTGCCCGGCATCCAGCAGATGGTGCGGGTGGACCTGCGCATCATCACCATGGACGTGCCGGAGCAGGACCTCATCACCAAGGACAACGTCACGGTGCAGGTGAATGCGGTGCTCTACTTCAAGGTGGTGGACGCGGAGAAGGCGGTCATCCAGGTGGAACAGTTCGAGATGGCCACGAGCCAGCTGGCCCAGACCACCCTGCGCTCGGTGCTCGGCCAGCACGACCTGGACGAGCTGCTGTCGGAGCGCGAACGCCTCAACAACGATATCCAGTCCATCCTCGACGACCAGACGGACGCCTGGGGTATCAAGGTGACCAACGTGGAGATCAAGCATGTGGACCTCAACGAGAACATGATCCGCGCCATCGCCCGCCAGGCCGAGGCGGAACGCAACCGGCGCGCCAAGGTGATCCACGCCGACGGTGAGTATCAGGCCTCCGAGCGCCTGCGGGATGCCGCCGGGGTCATCGCCGATCATCCCGAGGCCCTGCAGCTGCGTTACCTCCAGACCCTGGCGGACATGTCCAGCGACCGCGCCACCACGGTGGTGTTTCCCCTGCCCCTGGAGTGGCTCCAGTCCCTCAGTAAATTCCCCGGGTCGGGCGGCCCCGACAAGGCCGAGTCATCGTCTTCGGAAGGAAAGTGAAGGCGTAAAATCACCATGCTCCCTTCGGGTGGAGTTCCTGCCCATGCCGTGTAAGCTGCCGTTTCGGGCCCTGTGGCCTGATTCGGCCGTCCCGGGTGTGTGCCGGACCGGGCGCGACTGATTCAATCCGGAGCGGATTCAATCAGTATTTCTTTAGAATCTGCCGCGCGGGGCAGGCCGGGGGAGAACACCATGATCACGGTTCCAGCGGGGGGCGACGCGGCCCGGGACTCGACCGTGTCGGGTCGGGCAGCGGATAGCGCAACGACAACCATGGGCGGTGGGGCCATCTCATGACCCCCGCCATCGAAACCGCCCGGGCCGGACGCATCCCCTACCGTCTCCACGAGTATGTCCACGATCCGGCCAGCGGGGCCTACGGAGTGGAGGCCGCCCAGTCGCTGGGGGTGGACCCGCAGCGGGTTTTCAAGACCCTGGTGGTGAGCCTGGATGATCGTTCGTTGGCGGTGGGCCTGGTGCCCGTCTCGGGGATGCTGGGCATGAAGCTCATGGCGCGGGCGGCCGGGGCCCGCAAGGCGGCCATGGCCGAGGCGGCGGAGGTGGAAAGGGCCACGGGATACGTGCTGGGCGGCGTCAGCCCCCTGGGACAGAAGAAGCGCCTGCGCACCTTCATCGACCGCTCAGCCCAGGGTTTCTCCACCGTTTACGTCAGTGCCGGCCGTCGCGGCCTGGAGTTGGAGATGGCGCCCCAGGACCTGGTGCGCCTGACCGGGGGGGTCTTCGCGGCCCTGCTGCAGCCGGCCTAGGGCCACCCGGGTTCTGGCGTGCCCGGGATCCCCGGTGGGGCTCCTGCATATCCATCCATCTCCTCGCCCGGGCGCCCGTTGCGCCGGCCCT
>JAABTG010000244.1 GCA_011389995.1 Thiotrichales bacterium | reverse complement strand
ATCAGAAGGATGGCGTCAACATCATGAAGGGCTACATGGAGTCCGGTGAGTTTAGCCGCGGCAAGGAGAGCATCCGCGCCGACGGCTCCATGGTGCTGGTGGGCAATTTCGACGTGGACGTGGAGCACCAGCAGCGGGTGGGCCACCTGTTCGGGCCCATGCCGCCGGAGATGCGCGACGACACCGCCTTCATGGACCGCATCCACGGCTACCTCCCCGGCTGGGACGTGCCCAAGATGCGCCCGGAGCTGTTCACCGAGCACTTCGGCCTGGTGAGCGACTTCCTCTCCGAGTGCCTCAGCCGACTGCGTGCCGAGAGCCGCCTGGGGGCCATGCAAGGGCGTGTGTTCCTGGGTGGGGCCCTGAGCGGGCGCGATACCAACGCCGTCAACAAGACCGTGAGTGGGCTGCTGAAGCTGCTCTACCCCGACCGCGACGAAGACATCCCCGACGAGGATCTGGAATGGGCCGTGCGCCTGGCCCTGGAGGTGCGCCGGCGGGTGAAGGAGCAGCAGAAGCGCATCGGCGCCGCCGAGTTCCGCAACACCCACTTCAGCTACGTCATGGGCGAGGAGGGGGTGGAGAAGTTCGTCACCACCCCTGAGCTGCAAAGCGAGAACAGCATCGGCAACGATCCCATGGAGCCGGGCCAGATCTGGGCCCTGAGCCCCGGCGGCGAGGAGGAACACCCGGGGCTGTTCCGGGTGGAGAGCACGGAAGGCCCCGGCTCCGGGGTGCGCATCCTCAACAAGCCCGCCCCCGCTGCCTTCCAGGAGTCGGTGCGCTACGCCGAGGCCAACCTCTACGCCCGCGGCCCCCAGCTCGTGGGCGACCGCGACCCCCGGGCCCACGAGTTCTCCCTCCAGCTCCGCAGCTTCGACGCCGCCCGCAGCGGCGCCAAGCTGGGCATGTCCACCCTCATCGCCCTGTGCAGCGCGCTCCTCAAGAAGCCCGTGCGCGGCGGCCTCATCGTCGCCGGCGAGATCAACCTGGGCGGTTCCATCGAGCCCATCCACAATGCGGTGACCCTGGCCGAGATGGGCGTGGAAAAGGGCGCCCAGGCCCTCCTCATGCCCGTCTCCACCCGCCGCCAGCTCATGGACCTCTCCGACGACATGGCCACCAAGGTGGACATCCAGTTCTACCAGGACGCCCGGGAGGCGCTGTTGAAGGCGTTGGTGGAATAACCGCAAGGTGAAACGAGGTCATTGGCCTTGATGAATAATTCGTCAGATTCGGCTTCTTTCGCGTTGCTTCGAATCCCGGTTTCATTCGCTGCATCAACTAAATGGCTAGCGAAAACCCGCCCTCGGGTTACGTGTGAAAAGCGGAAAAGGGACCACACCCGAACTCCCCTTTAAGGCGTACCCCGGCATTACAACCATGGACAGGCTAAGCTGATACCCGATCATGTTTCGCTTCATCCACACCGCCGATGCCCACATCGACAGCCCGCTGAATGGCTTAGAGGCCTACGACGGCGCGCCGCTGACGGCGCTGCGCGGCGCCACTCGCCGGGCTTTTGAGAACCTCGTAGTCCTGGCCCTGGACGAGCGAGTGGACTTCGTGGTCATCTCCGGCGATCTGTATGATGGTGACTGGAAGGACTATAGCACCGGACTCTTTTTTAGCCGTCAGATGGCGCGGCTCCATAGCGCCGGGATTCCGGTCTACCTAATCTCCGGCAACCATGACGCGGCCTCCATCATCACCCGCCGGCTTTCCCTGCCGGAGAATGTCCGTCAGTTCTCCACTCGCACCGCGGAAACCCGAGAGGTCGCCGGCCTGCCGGTGGCGCTGCACGGCCAGGGCTTTCCCAATCGCGCGGTGCCGGAAAATCTGGTCCCGGGGTACCCGCCGCCGGTTCCGGGGCAATTCAACCTCGGACTCTTGCACACCAGCCTTACAGGTGCACATGGGCACGATACCTACGCGCCGTGCTCGCTCCGGGATTTGGTCGACAAGGGCTACCAGTATTGGGCGCTTGGGCACGTCCACCGCCCCCAGGTCCTGCACGAGGCACCGTGGGTGGTCTACCCCGGCAACCTCCAGGGCCGCGATGCGGGGGAGACAGGTCCGCGAGGCTGCCAGTTGGTGACCGTGGACGACGGCCTGGAAGTGGCCAGCGCCGAGGCGGTGGCGCTTGACGTGGTGCGTTGGGCGCGGGTGCCCATCGAGCTCGCGGGGGTGGCTGACGAGCGCGAAGCCTTCTCTCGGATCGGCGCTGCCCTGGGCGAGGCGGCGGGCGCCGCTGAGGGGCGCCTGGTGGCCGCGCGTATCGAGCTCGCCGGCGCGACGCCACTCCACGACCGGCTCCGGCAGGATCCGCAACGGTTGCGGGCCGAATGTATCAACCAAGCCCAGATGGTCGCGGGGGAGGGGGTCTGGGTAGAAGAGGTGGTGACGGATACAACGACCGTCGCCGACCTCGGAGAACTGGCTGCTCGTGACGACCTCACCCGCGTCGTACTCGAGATTCTCGAGGAGGCCGGTGTCGGGGACCTGGTGTTGCCCGCGCAGGCAGTGGATATGCTTGGGACGCTGCCCAGTGAGATCCGCGAGGTTGTAGAGGCCGACCTCGCCCAGGAAACGCGGGCCGTCCTTCTGGACGATGTGCGCGCCATACTCCTGGAAGCGCTGGCTCACAAGGGCTCGCAGTCGTGAGGTTTGCGCGCGTCGCCGTCCCCGCCTACGGTCCCTTCACCGACCTGGTTCTGGACCTGCCCGACGAGGGAACGGACTTCCATCTCCTCTACGGCCCCAACGAGGCGGGTAAAAGTTCGCTGCTTAGGGCCATCCGGGATCTGCTCTATGGCATCCACGGCCAGACCCCCGACGCCTTTCTGCACGGCTACCGGGACCTCCGCATCGCGGGTACGGTGGTCAATGACAACGGCGGGCGCCTTAACTTCCAGCGCCGCAAGGGCAACGTCAGGACACTGCTGGACGAGGCGGGGGAAGCGCTCCCGGACGATGCCCTGGCGGGCTTCCTGGGCGGCGTGGACCGGGACTTCTTTGCCACTGTATTCGGACTTGGCTCCACGGAGCTGCGCGAGGGGGCCGAGGGGCTGTTGCGCGGCGAGGGGGAGGTGGGTCAGGCCCTGTTCTCCGCGAGTCTCGCCGGCACACCGGTGCACCGGGTCCTGGAGTCTCTGGACACGGAGGC
>JAABTG010000243.1 GCA_011389995.1 Thiotrichales bacterium | reverse complement strand
ACTGACCATGCTCGGTTTCTATCAGCCGGAACGGGACCTGGGTACGCCGGCCCGCATCAGCACGAAGCAGGTCAACCTGACCATCGACGGCATCGCCGTCACGGTACCCGAGGGCAGCTCGGTGCTGCGCGCAGCGGCGGAGGCGGGCATCAAGATACCCAAGCTGTGTGCCACCGATTCCCTGGAGGCCTTCGGTTCCTGCCGGGTGTGCCTGGTGGAGATCGAGGGCCGCCGGGGCTTTCCCGCCTCCTGTACCACCCCGGTGGAGGAGGGCATGGCGGTGCGCTCCCAGACCGATCCGGTGGCCAAGCTGCGCCGCAATGTGATGGAGCTGTACATTTCCGACCACCCGCTGGACTGCCTGACCTGCCCGACCAATGGCGACTGCGAATTGCAGGATACCGCGGGGGAAGTGGGGCTGCGCGCTGTGCGCTACGGTTTTGAGGGTAAAAACCACCTGGCAGAGGAGAAGGACACCTCCAACCCCTACTTCACCTTTGATCCGTCCAAGTGCATTGTCTGCTCCCGCTGCGTGCGCGCCTGCGACGAGGTTCAGGGCACCTTCGCCCTCACCATCGAGGGTCGGGGGTTCGATTCCAAAGTCAGTGTGGCCTCGCCCGAGGGCTTCATGGGCTCGGACTGTGTTTCCTGTGGTGCGTGCGTGAACGTGTGTCCAACCGCAACTCTCACCGAAAACAGCATCATTGAGCAGGGCATTCCGGAGCACAGCATCGTCACCACCTGCGCCTACTGCGGTGTCGGCTGTGGCTTCAAGGCGGATATGAAGGGCGACAGGGTAGTGCGCATGACCCCCTGGAAGGAGGGCAAGGCCAACCACGGGCACGCCTGCGTCAAGGGGCGCTTCGCCTTTGGCTACGCCACCCACAAGGATCGCATCACCTCTCCCATGATCCGGGATTCGATCACCGACCCCTGGCGGGAAGTCTCCTGGGAGGAGGCGGTGACCTTTGCCGCCAGCCGTCTCAGAGCGATTCAGGCGAGCCACGGCAGAAACAGCATCGGTGCGATATCCTCCTCCCGCTGTACCAACGAGGAGGTGTGGCTGGTGCAGAAAATGGTGCGCACCGGTTTCGGCAACAACAACATCGATACCTGCGCCCGGGTGTGTCATTCGCCCACGGGCTACGGCCTGAAACAGACCCTCGGCGAATCCGCCGGTACCCAGACCTTCGATTCGGTGATGAGTGCGGACGTGATCGTGGTGATGGGTGCCAACCCCACCGAGGCCCACCCGGTATTCGGTTCCCAGCTCAAGCGACGCCTGCGCCAGGGGGCGAGGCTGATCGTCATCGATCCGCGACAGATCGACCTGGTGAACGGACCCCACGTGCGCGCCGACTACCATTTGCCGGTGCGGCCCGGCAGCAATGTGGCCGTGCTCAATGCCATGGCCCACACCATCGTCACCGAGGGCTTGCACGACAGCAGCTTTATCAACAGCCGCTGCGAGCAGGATGCATTCGGCGAGTGGCTGGATTTTATCCGGGACGAGGCCAACTCGGCGGAGCGCAGCGAGGTCCACACCGGCATCCCGGCACAGGATCTGAAAGCCGCGGCGCGGCTCTACGCCAGCGGCGGGAATGCCGCGATCTACTATGGCCTCGGTGTTACGGAACACAGCCAGGGCTCCACCACGGTGATGGCCATCGCCAACCTGGCCATGCTCACCGGCAATGTGGGCCGGGAGGGAGGCGGCGTCAATCCCCTGCGGGGCCAGAACAATGTCCAGGGCTCCTGCGACATGGGGTCCTTCCCCCACGAACTGCCCGGCTACCGCCCGGTGGCGGACGACAGGGTACGCGCCAGCTTCGAAGCTGCCTGGTGCATGGCCCTGGATGGCGAGCCGGGCCTGCGCATCCCCAACATGTTCGAGGCGGCGCTGGACGGTGCTTTCAGGGGGCTGTACTGCCAGGGGGAGGATATCGCCCAGTCCGACCCCAATACCCAGCACGTGGAAGCGGCCCTGCGCGCTTTGGACTGCCTGATCGTGCAGGATATCTTCCTCAACGAAACCGCCAAGTTTGCCCACGTGTTCCTGCCGGGATCCTCCTTCCTGGAGAAGGACGGCACTTTCACCAACGCCGAGCGCCGCATTTCCCGGGTGCGCCGCGCCATCGCGCCTCTCGCCGGCAAGGCGGACTGGCAGGCCACCCTGTCACTGGCGCAGGCGCTGGGTTGCGACTGGAACTACCAGCACCCTGCCGAGATCATGGCGGAAATCGCCGCCCTCACGCCGACTTTTGCCGGCGTCAGCTACCCCAGGCTGGATGAACTGGGCAGCATCCAGTGGCCCTGTAACGCGGACGCACTGGAGGGAACGCCGACCATGCACGTCGGGGAATTCGTGCGCGGCAAGGGCCGCTTCATGGTGACGGAGTATGTGCCCACCACCGAGCGCAGCTCGCGCAAGTTTCCGCTGATTCTCACCACCGGGCGCATCCTGTCCCAATACAACGTCGGCGCGCAGACACGGCGGACTCAGAACTCCGTCTGGCACGCCGAGGACATCCTGGAAATCCATCCCGATGACGCCAAGGCGCGCGGTATCGTCGACGGCGACTGGGTGGGCATCCAGAGCCGGGTCGGCACTACGGTGCTGCATGCGCTGGTGTCCCGCCGGCTTCAGCCGGGAGTGGTGTACACCACCTTTCACCACCCCTTTTCCGGCGCCAACGTGGTCACCACCGACAATTCCGACTGGGCCACCAACTGTCCCGAGTACAAGGTGACCGCTGTCCAGGTGAGCAAGGTAAACAGCCCCTCGGAATGGCAGTCGCGGCAGCGGGCCTTTGACCGGAAGCAGCAGGCCCTGCTGGAACAGGCGCATGATTGACCGGCTCGACCCCGAGGGGGAAGAGGCCGGGCTTCAGCCCACCAGGTCCATTGAGCGCACCGACTGGCAGCGGGGTGAGCTGACCGGCAGCAGCGATGAGGTGATTGAGGAGATCCCCGCTGCGCTGGTGTACAACGGCATTTCCCATGTCGTGATGATGGTGACCCCGGTGGACCTGGAAGATTTTGCCCTGGGCTTCAGTCTCACCGAGGGCATTCTGGACGCACCCTCGGAGCTGCTTGATTTCGAGGTGGTGCGCCGGGAGCTGGGCCTGGAACTCCGTGTCACCATTCTCAACAGCCGCCTGCAGCGGCTCAAGGAGCGGC
>JAABTG010000242.1 GCA_011389995.1 Thiotrichales bacterium | reverse complement strand
GCCAGGTCGCGCCGGCGCACGTGGCCGGTGTCGATGATGGTGCAGGGCTGGTCGGGGCCGGTCAGGTAGCGGGCCATGAGCTCGATGGGCTTCTGGGTGGCCGACAGGCCGATGCGGTTGGGGCGCCGGCCCCGGTGGTCCTGGCACAGGGCCCCCAGGCGCTCCAGGGACAGGGTCAGGTGGGCGCCGCGCTTGTTGCCCGCCAGGGCGTGGATCTCGTCCACGATCACCGTCTCCACGGTCTGCAGCATCTCCCGCCCCGAGGCGGAGGTGAGCAGGATGAACAGGGATTCCGGCGTGGTCACCAGTATGTGGGGCGGCTGGCGGCGCATGCGTGCCCGCTCGCCCTGGGGGGTATCGCCGGTGCGCACCCAGGCGCGGATCTCCACGTCCCTGAGGGTCTGGTGGAACAGCTCCTCGCGGATCCCGGCCAGGGGCTGCTCCAGGTTCTTGCGGATATCGTTGGACAGCGCCTTCAGGGGCGAGATGTAGAGCACCCGGGTCTCGTCGCCGAGCCCCCGCTCCACGCCCTCGCGCACCAGGGCGTCGATGGCCGCCAGGAAGGCGGCGAGGGTCTTGCCCGAGCCGGTGGGCGCGGCGATGAGGGTGTTGTCCCGCCGCGCGATGGCCGGCCAGGCCTGGCGCTGGGCCGGGGTGGGGGTGCCGAAGGTGGTGTTGAGCCAGGCGGCGACGGCGGGGTGAAAGGTAAAGGTTTCCATGGGGTGTGAGACCCCGCTTTCAGGGGCTTCGTTCTCCGGGGGCGGTTCCGGCCCTATTGGCGGCGGGGGGCCTCCAGTATAGTGCGCCATTCCGGCGGGATCATGTGATTCCCGGTTGCCGGGATCCGCCTGCCATGAGACGGGGGTCGCCGGGCGCCATGCCCACGCCAGCCCACCACCGGCAGGGAGTACGGACCATGCCCCAGACCGGTAGCCGCCAGGTGGAGGTGGAAGGGGAGGACGTTGGGGCCGGGCCTGGGGCAGAGGCTGAATTGGATTCGGGAGAATCGCTGGCTAGACTCTCAGGGTTCGCCCGGGTGGGGGGCTGGGAGGGGACAGAGGATTCCGGGTGGTGCTGCTTGTGTTCCCCTCGCCCCTTCGGGGATAGGGTCAGTGGGCAGGCAGGTACACGATAGACGGAGCTTCGGCGCTTTCGCGTTCCGGACGTTTGGTGGGCTTATATTGCTGGTACTTTCATGCGGATTCTGGGCCATTTTCTCTGGCCCAGGACTGCCAGTTGAATACTTCGGAACTGACAAGTTCCAGTAAGGCGCGTCTTCCGGGGAGCAGCTGGTTGTCAGTAAAGAGGACCAGGTTTTCGCATGACCAACGTGCCGAAGGCACAATCAGACCATCGCACTCGAGAAAGGCGATGGCAGTACCGATGGCCTGGCAACGGCTGTAGTCCATCGACGTGAAGTCCTCGAACACTACTCCCAGAGCGGCGAGATCTGTACGCATCAACCGTAAAGCGGCGTCTACGCCCACGCGCAATTGATGGATTACAGCGGGTTTCGTTGGAGCAGGGGTTAGCAAACTCCAATGATGGACCAATTCGGCGATGGCGCCATCACGCTCGAGACTTGTATAGAGAACCGGCGTTTCGTCGCGGAATGCCCAGCGCCCGGCATTTCGGGATGGCGCGAGTGGGTCGTGGTTCAACCGTGTGGCGCGGTAAGCCTCTCCTTCAAAGATGATCTGTTCAAACTGACTCAGCTTATCTAACAGTTTGTCGTCGTGAATCACCTTTTGACATACCGTGGTCAGAGATACACGCCATCGCGCAATTGGTCGATGATCTCTATAACGCGCTGAGTATCACCCGCCTGGATGAGATCAGCCGGTCGGGCACCGTCCAGCAACTTTTGCGGCGAATACAACCACAGTCGTGCATCCGCGGGTTCATAGAAATCAGAGAGTTCATCGACAATGTAGTCCAACTCCAACAAGGTCCGTTCGGCGCCTGGTCGGGGGAATGCCTTGCCCTGATTCCAGCGAGAGACCGTCTCGGGCCGCAGTCCCAGCAGATTGGCGACATCGACGGACTGCATCGCGCCTTTCATCCGGATGGCATTCAGTTTTCGTGCAATCGCATTGTTCGCGGTCATGGTGTTTGCTGTCTTCAAAGTGGTCAAAAAAGTATAAGCCGAGCGGAGACGGGACGGACTGCGCGTGGGAATTTGGCGACATTCGACATGAGCTCGCTCTCTGAATTGACGTTGGAATTGACATTAGCATTGCGCAACATATTGCGCAATGGATAGGCATTGCACCGAATTCTGAAGAGGTAGGGCAGTCGAGTGGGCGCGTAGGATAGAGTGGATTCCTGAATAATCGGGTCAGACACGAGATGGTGGTAGGCGGCCGCGCCGCGCGCGCAGGCGGGGGGGTGTACCGGTCCCCTTTTGCCTGGGCCCATCACCATACGCCGAGGATGTCGCCATGGCTCACCAGGACCACAGTTACCAGCAGGACTTTCAGATCCTCCATCACGGGGCGGTTCAGGGCGTCACCGGCTCGTGCCATCAGCTCGTTATCGACGCCGGCAACTCGGTGCTGGTGGACTGCGGGCTGTTCCAGGGCAAGGACGCCTCCGCCGCAGGCGCCTCGGCGGCGGACGTGCGCATCGACTTCGTCGTGGACAGCGTTCGCGCCCTGCTGGTGACCCATTGCCACATCGACCACGTCGGGCGCATTCCCTACCTGCTCGCGGCGGGCTTCCCGGGGCCCATCGTCTGCACCCGGCCGACGGCCCACCTGCTGCCGCTGGTGCTCGAGGACGCCCTGCTGACGGGAGTGACCCGGGACCGGGATCTCATCCATCGGGTGTTGCGCAGCCTGCGCCAGGGACTCGTGCCCGTGCCCTACGGGGAGTGGCGTGACGTGCCGCTTGCCGATGGCGCTCCCGCGAGCCTTGCCGTGCGCTTCCAGCCGGCCGGGCACATCCTCGGGTCGGCCTACGTCGAGTGCCGGTTGGCGCCTGCCGCCGCCGGGGCTGCCGGCGAGGGCGACGACGTCCGGGTGGTCTTCTCCGGGGACCTCGGCGGACCCGACACACCCCTGCTGCCGGAGCCGGCTCCGCCGGAGCGCGCGGACCTTGTGGTGCTGGAAAGCACCTACGGCGACCGGGAGCACGAAGACCGGGCAGGGCGCGTGGCGCGGTTGAAGGCCATCGTGGAGCGGTGCTTCAGGGACCG
>JAABTG010000241.1 GCA_011389995.1 Thiotrichales bacterium | reverse complement strand
TCATGTTTCAAAAACATCGGAGGTAACCGCAATGAGTACGAAAGAGCTGTTAGACAAGGCAATGAAATTGAAACCAGAGGAGCGCTTTACCTTGGTCGAGGGGCTGATAAAGAGCCTGGATGAGCCGGACAAGAAGCTGGATGAGATCTGGGCTGAGGAGTCGGAGAAGAGGCTTAAAGCCTATCGAGAAGGCAAGCTGGAAGGCATTCCGATGGAGGAAGTATTGAAGGAAGAATGATGCGCGTCATATTCGTGGTCATGGACCAGTACACCTAGCTGGCCGAGAGCACCGCGCCCCGCCCGGTCCAGAAACTCTTCCGCCTCCTCGCCAACGAGGAGACCGAACACAAGGCGGAGCTGGAGAAGCTCTACTACGAGGTGGTCCACAGCGGCGGCGTGTGAGGCCCGTCGCGGCCCCCGGCGCCCCGCTTCAGCCTGGCGCCGCGGGTTCCACCGACAGCGGCGCATCCGGAGAAGCGGTGCCCCGTTTTCGGGCCAAATCGGTGATGAGGGCCTCCAGGTTCTGCGCGGCTTCGCTGTCGTCACCGAAGGCCTTCAGGTTTTCCAGGGCCTCGGTGGCGGAGTCGGGGGCCTCCAGGATGTAGTAGAAGGCGGCATTCATGAAGGCCTCGTCGCGCCCCTCCACCGGCGAGTAGGCCGCCAGCACCTCCTCCAGGCGCGGGCGCAGCCCGTCGTCCACCTCCAGGTAATGAAGGCCGTCGGCATCGATGCTGAAGGCCCGCCGCATGGCCCATACCCCCCGCGACAGATCCCCCGTGGCCGCCGCCGCCACGGCATAGCCGGCCTTGGGCTGGCCGGCATCGGGTGCCGCCTCCGCCGCCAGGCCGAAGCTCCGCAGGGCGCCCCGGGCGTCCCCCGCCGCCAGCCGCGACCAGCCGTCACCCCCCTCGACCACCGTAGTGGCTTCATCGTTGCTGTCGTCGTCCGGCGAAGCGATGTCGGCGGTCTCCCTGACCACCACGGATGTCTCGGACGTGTCATCGTAATCCCGGGAGCCCCCATAGCTGCGGTAGCCGTAAGAGGGCGAGTAGCCACGGTAGCCGCGGCGGTAGCCCCGGTAGAGTCCGTAACGGTGGCCGCCGTAATGGGGCGAGTAATGACGACCGTAGTGGTGGCCGTAGCCGTAGCCCCAGGCTGCGGCGGGCGGCGCCATGAGGGACAGGGCGAGGCCCACCAACAGCACGACCGCGAGGCCGCTGCCGGCATGGATGATGCGAGGGTATGACATGGCGATTTCTCCATTCGCACCGCACCGGGCGGTGGTCTGTGACTGGTCATCCCCCTGTCACGAGACCCTGGGGGATGACCAGCGCTTACAGCGGGAGCAGCTCGATGGGTAATCCTTTGGCTATCGGGCCGAGGGGCGGGGGCCGGTTTGCTGTGGGGTAAGAGGGGACAGACCACGGTTTCCGAAGAGCTGAAGTTAGAGTAAGTCACGGGATAGTGGCTCATTGCCCTTCCGACTACGGGAAACCGTGGTCTGTCCCCCATAAGAAAAAGTCCCGAGCATCTCCAGTCATGGCGTCTGGTTGTTAGCGCATGGTCAGGAATTGTTTATGCCATACGACGAGTTTCCATGGTTCAAGGATCAGCCCTTGAGAGTGATTGCCAATGTTCGGAAGCCTATGCCTGGACATTTCTATTGGCCGGACATCGATGTGGATCTGACGAAGGAAATCATAGAGCATCCAGGGCGATTTCCTAACAAGGCAAAGAGGACATAACGAGTCCGTAAGGCCGGTGCCCATGCTTCGTACGGCTTAGGGGGAGCCGTGAACCCCGTGTGAGCGGGCATGGCCGAGCAACCCGGGGAATAACGGTAGTCCAACTGCCGGGTGAACGCGCAGGGATAAGGGTATGGTTGGCTACGAGATTCGCAACGGAACCAACGGCGACTGCCGCGGGCCGTGGCCTATGGCCGTGGCGATTGTCATCCTTCCATCGACGGGCTAACCTGCCCGTTCTTGCCTTATCTCACGGGTATATCCTTGCTGGCCTTCAAGCGCCTCATTGCCGTCACCATCGTGCTGTCCCTGGTGGGGTTGTCGACGGCGTGGGCCTTCGATGGCCATGGGGCGGGAGAGGCGGGCGACTGCCATGGGGCCCATGAGTCGGGGCAGCCCCTGGACAGGGACGACGCCGGCTGTGGCCATGTCTGCCATGCCGGTGCCCATCTGTTCGGTCTGGACTCCGCTACGGGTCCCCTCTCCGTTACCATCCGGCCCGTCCCGCGGCCGGCCATGGCCGCCGTACTCCTCGTCACCAGAACCACCGCCCCACCTTTGAAGCCCCCCCAGTCCTGATAGCCGTTGGTGCGGCCGTCGCGGGCCCCGGCCCGCGGCGTTCCTGAATCCATTCACAGGACTGTCTCCATGCCTCTTTTCCGTCGTCACGGGCGTCGTCCCCGTGTCTTTCCGTGGGCCGCCACCCCGCGCCCGCCCGTGGGGGGGCCGGTGCCTCGCCGTCGCCTCGGCCTCGCCAGGGCGCTGCCCCTGTGCGGCGGGCGCCGCCCTGCCGTGGCCGTGATGGTGCTGGGCCTGGCCGGTTGCGCCGTGCCGGGCCTCGACCCAACCCGGGACCCGGCCGTGGACCCGGCGCTGGCCCCGACCCTGGACAACACCCGCTGGGCGCCGCCGCGAGCCCTCGGTGACGGGCTGGCGTCCTACCGGCCGCCGCCTCTGCCCGATGCCGGGGTGCCCCCGGAGGGGCCCGCGCCGCCCCGTCCCCGGGGCACCCTCAGCCTGGACCGGGCCATGGCCCTGGCCCTGGTCCATCACCCGGACCTGCAGGCCTTCGGCTGGGAGGTGCGGGAGGCCGGGGCCCGGGTGCTCCAGGCCGGTCTCGGCGCCAACCCGGAGCTGGAGCTGGAGTTGGAGAACTTCGCCGGCGGCGGCGATCGCGCCGGCACCCGGGCCCTGGAGACCACCCTCAGCCTGGCCCGGACCTTTCCCCTGGGTGGCGATATCCAACGGCGGCGGGAGCTGGCCGACCTGCGGTCGCAGCAGGCCGGCTGGGACTACGAGGCGGCGCGGCTGGAGGTGCTGACGGAGGTGACCCGCCGCTACGTGGAGCTGCTGGCCGCCCAGGAGCGGGTGGCCCTGGCCAGGGAGGGACTGGCCCTGGCGGAGCGGGTGCGGGACACCACGGACAAGCGCATCGCGGCGGGCGACGCACCGCCCATAG